>JBAUEZ010000116.1:0-28178 GCA_049678885.1 Candidatus Aquilonibacter sp.
CATGAAGAAAGAAGAAGAGCAAACAGGACACATGCGGCCCCTCGACTACGCTTCGCTACGCTCGGGGTGACAAAGTGACTCATGCTCGCGTTGCAACCTTTCGCTGGAGCTCTTCCGCGAATTCGCTTACAGAGACCGTGCGCTTCTCCTCGACGCCGCGTTCGTTGACGTTAACTGTGTTATCGGCAGCTTCTTGTTTGCCCACCACGAGAATGTAGGGGACCTTCTGGGTCTTCCAGTGGCGAATCTTGTACCCGAGCTTCTCATTGCTCTCATCGACCGAGATACGGAACCCCATTCCCTCAAGGCGCGCGGCAACCTCGCGCGCGTATCCCACCTGATTCTCAGATATCGGCGCGAGCACGGCTTGCACGGGTGCAAGCCAGGCAGGGAACGCGCCGCCGTAGTGCTCGATCAGAATGCCGAAGAAGCGTTCGAGCGAACCTGCAAGCGCGCGATGGATCATCACCGGTTGATGATCGAAGCCATCGCTGCCGCGGTATTTCAGCTCGAAGCGCTTGGGTAACACAAAATCGACTTGCACGGTACCGAGCTGCCATTTGCGGCCGATCGCATCGCGCACGTAGATATCGAGCTTGGGACCGTAGAACGCACCGCCGCCTTCGTCGAGTTGATACGGCAATTCGTAGCGCTCGAGGGCGCGGCGGATCGCCTCTTCGGCGACCGCGTCGGTGTCCTCACGCAACGTTTCGTCGCGCGTCGAGAGAAAATACTCGAAGTCATCGAAACCGAACGCTTGCATCAAGCGTAGCGCTTCGTCGAGCGTCTGCTCGAACTCACCTTGCAGTTGTTCGGGCGTGCAGAAAAGGTGCGCGTCGTCTTGGGTGAAGCCGCGCACGCGCGTGAGCCCGTGCAAAACGCCGGAACGTTCGAAGCGATAGACCGTGCCGAACTCGGAATAGCGGATCGGAAGCTCGCGATAGCTGTGCGGCTGGCCGCGGTAGATCAAGATGTGACCGGGACAGTTCATCGGCTTGAGGCGAAAGCGCTGGTCCTCGACCTCGAGCGCGCCGAACATGCCGTGCGCGTAGTTCTCGAGGTGCCCGGAGATCTCGTAGAGCTTTTCGCTCACGATGTGTGGCGTGACGACCGGCTGATAGCCACGCTCGCGCAGGCCGGTGCGGATGAAGTCCTCGATGAGGCCGCGCACGATCGCGCCCTTGGGGTGCCAGAAGACCAGACCGCCGCCCGCGTCTTCCTCTATAGAAAAGAGATCGAGCTCAACGCCAAGCTTGCGGTGATCGCGTTTTTGCGCTTCCTCGATCTGAGTAAGGTAGGCCTCCAGCTCTTCCTTAGTACGCCATGCCGTACCATAGATGCGCTGCAGCATCGGGTTGTGCTCGTCACCGCGCCAATACGCGCCGGCGACGCTCATCAGCTTGAGCGCGCCGATCTCACCGGTGCGATCCGCGTGGCCGCCGCGGCACAGATCGGTGAAGTTGCCGATCGTGTACAACGTGATCGGCTCGCCTTCGGGAATGTCGCGGGCGAGTTCGACCTTGTAGGGGTTGCCCGCGAAGCGCGCGATCGCTTCATCGCGCGTGACGGTCTGCCCGGTCATTTCATAGTCGGCGTCTACAATCGCTTGCATCCGCGTTTCGAGCTTCGAAAGATCCTCCGGCGTGAACGGTTCGCTGCGATCAAAGTCGTAATAAAAGCCGTTTTCGATCGCAGGACCGATCGTCGGCTTTGCTTCGGGGAAAAGCTCCTGGACAGCGTAAGCGAGCACATGAGCCGCCGTGTGTCTAAGCGCGGGTAGCGTCGTTCCGTTGGAGTGGCTTTCGGGCATGACTGGGCCCGATTCGGCAGGCGGGCGCAGTGCTCCCTGAGCCGGGAAGCTTAAGGCCCCGATAAGGCGGCTTTAAGGCCACTTTAGTTTGCACGCCGCACCATACCAAGTGTTAGAGCGGTTTTATCACTGCCTGACTTCTCCCACGTGCTTTTAGGAGTTTTTCTTGATGCGTAAGACCTTGGCGCTGACACTTGCGGCGCTATTGCTCGTGTCCGCGGGTGGCCGCGCGCTTGCAGCGACGGACCTGCTCGAGACGGGCTCCTCGCTACTCTATCCACTGATGAATCTCTGGGTTGCGAGCTACACGCAAGGCCATTCCGACGTGCAGATCACCACGCAGAGCACTGGTTCGGGCACCGGCATCTCGCAATCGGTTGCGGGCGTCGCGCAGATCGGCGCGTCCGATGCGTACATGGCCGACGCGCAACTTAAAAACAGCCTGATGTACAACATTCCGCTCGCAATTTCGGCGCAGCAGATCAACTACAACCTTCCGGGTTTGAACACCAGCCACTTGAATCTCTCGGGTCCGGTAATCGCCGCGATCTATTCCGGGCAGATCCAGTACTGGGATGACGCGAAAATCAAGGACATCAACAAGTCCTATGCGAGCAAACTGCCGCACACGCAGATCGTACCGGTCCGCCGTTCGGACGGTTCGGGCGATACGTTCATCTTCACCCAGTATCTCTCGAAGTCGACGCCGTCGTGGGCGAGCGGTCCGGGATACGGCACGACGATCAGTTGGCCGTCGGTCGCCGCCTCGGTCGGCGCAAACGGCAACCCGGGCATGGTGCAAACCTGCCAGAACACGCCGGGGTCGATCGCGTATATCGGCGTGAGCTTCCTCAATCAAACCGACAAGGCCGGGCTCGGCTACGCTGCGCTAGAAAATCAAGCCGGCAAGTTCGTGCTGCCGACCGAGGAGACCATCGCGGCGGCCGCAGCGGCGACCGACAAGTCGACGCCTCCGGACGAGCGGCTCTCACTGATCTTCGCGCCTGGCGCAAATTCGTATCCGATCATCAACTACGAATATGCGATCGTCAATCCGAAGCAGAGCGATCCGGCGAAGGCTGCGGAGCTGAAGCGATTCCTGGATTGGGCGCTGAGCGAAGGTCAATCGAGCAAGTACCTGAGCGCAGTGCACTTCCTGCCGTTGCCGGCTGCAGTGCAGAAGATGAGCCGGGCACAAGTCGCCAAAATCCAATAGGAGCCATATGGCTGCCATCGTTCACGCTGGGGATACCGCTCGCGCGGTATCTCCCGCCACCCTACAGCGCACGGGCGCACAAGCATTCTTTCGCGCGGTCACCGGAGCTGCAGCACTGCTCAGCTTCTTGATCATTTTCTTGATGCTATTCTTTTTGATCGCCTATGCGTATCCGGCGATTCGTTTCAACGGCCTCACATTTCTGACCAGCCCGATCTGGAACATCGGTAACCAGTACGGCAGTGGCGTGACGACACGCAATGGGTTCAGCGGACCGCCAGGCGCGTCGTTCGGCGCGCTTGTCTTCATCTATGGCTCCGCGATTACGGCCTTGCTGACGATGGTGGTGGCGGTGCCGCTCTCGATGATGGTGGCACTCTCGCTGGTCTACCGTGTACCGCGCGCCCTCCGCCCACTGGCCAACGCGCTGGTCGAACTGATGGCCGGCGTTCCGTCGGTGGTCTACGGGTTGTGGGGCTTGGTCGTGCTCGTGCCGTGGATCGGCGGCAAGCTCGCGCCGTGGGTGACGGCGCACTTCGGCTTCATTCCGTTCTTCGGCGGCTCGCCGGGAAGCGGTAACGGTCTTGCGGCGTCGGTGTTCATCCTCGCCCTGATGGTGATTCCGATTATGGTCGCGACGACGCGCGACGTCATTCTCGCGCAATCGAATTCGCTCTTCGAAGCGAGCATGGCGCTCGGCAGTACGAGTTGGCAGGCGATGACGTGGGTCGTGGTGCCGAGCGTACGCACCGGCATCGTCGCGTCGATTCTGCTTTCGTTCGGCCGCGCACTGGGCGAGACCATGGCGGTGCTGATGGTCTGCGGCGCCGCGATCAACACGTTCCCGCAAAACTTTTTCTCGCCGGTCAACACGATTGCCGCGGTGATTGTTTCGCAGCTTGAGTCGGCATTGACCGACGCGACCGGCATGGCACAGCGTTCGCTCGCCGAGCTCGCGTGCGTGCTGTTCATCATCACGCTGCTGGTTAACATCGTCGCGCGCGGGATCATGCGCGGTGCCGACCGCGGCGGAGGACAGCGCGTGTAATGGCAGCCAAACTCACCGGCACTTCACCGAAAACCTGGGCATCGCGTACGTGGTGGGCGCTCTCGGTTGCGTGTCTCGTAGCTGTGATCGGCATTCTCTTCGCGATCTTCGCCTTTGTTATCGCGCGGGGAGTGCCGGCACTCAAACCGGAAATCTTCTTTACGCCGACGCACGGTATCGCCGGCGGCCTCTCCAACGCGATCGTCGGCACGTTCATGCTGGTGTTCGTTGGGCTCGTGCTGGTCATCATTGTCGGCCTGGGAACCGCGGTGTGGACCGTCGAGTTCGCGCCCCAGTGGGGGAAGAAGGTCATTCGCTTCATGGTCGACGTGCTCGCGGGCATTCCGTCGATCGTCGTCGGCTACTTTCTCTACGTTTCGCTGGTCGAACTTGCGGGGTGGGGCTTCTCGCTGATCGCCGGCTCGCTCGCGCTTGCGATCTTCATGCTCCCCTACGTCGTGCGCGCTGCCGACGTTGCTCTCACCAACGTGCCGACCGCGCTCAAAGAAGGCGCAGTGGCGCTCGGTGCGCGTCCGGCGATGGTCGTTTCATCGATCAACTTCCCGTTCGCGCTGCCCGGTATTCTCACCGGCGTGCTGGTTGCAACCGGCATCGGGCTCGGCGAAACCGCGCCGTTGATCTACACCGCGGGTTGGTCAAACTACATGCCGACGCTCGCGCCGACGCACTCGCCGGTCGGGTATTTGACGTATGTCGTGTGGACGTACATCAGCCAACCGTTCGAAGAGTCGCACCAACTCGCGTACGCAGCCGCCGCGCTGCTGATGATCTTCGTCTTCCTGACGAACCTGCTCGCCCGCAGCTTCGTGGAATACAAGCTGGGCGGAAACCGCCAAAGAGGCTAAGAGCAGCTTTGTAGCGCAAAGGATTTACTCTGCCGGGCAAAGTAACTCCTTTACATGGCTTATTGGCGGACTTTCCGGTCCGGTGCACGCCATGCAGCCCTCGTACTGTTGCTGTTTCCGGGGCTGTGGGTATTCGCGCTGGCGATATGGCGCCCGAGCGACGACGTCTTCGGCGACGCCGGCGTTTTCTGTTTGGTGGTGCTGCTTGGCATTGCTGCGGGATCGGTTTCGCTTTGGATTGTTCTGCGGCGTTGGGCGTTCTTGTCGCGGCCGACAATCGCGCGCATCGGTCGCGATACCCTTGCTGTACTTCTCCTTATCGGCTTAGTCATACTTGGTTCTCTTGAGCGGTTGATCGTTGGTAGCGCGATCGGCCTTCCGGTAGAAACGAATCCAATCGGCGATGCGAGCGATCGTGGTTGGGATAAGAAGAACTGCTGGACCTTCGAGCTCTTTTCGCACGCGAATGGTCGTGGCTTAGTCGCGACTGCGCGCGAATCTACCTGCGATTTTGGCTTTGGCCTCGACGGTCAAGGATATTATATTTTCGTACGCAAAGCACATGAGCGCAACAGTCGTGCGAGTCTCGCTTTCAGCTTCGACCAGATAAACGAAGAGACACCACCGCCGATCCTGCGGTGGCTCTCGCCGTCGAAGTTGCAAGTTAGCTACGCGGGCGAGGTATCACCGGTTATCAAGCAGCACAGTCTGGTGAATGGCGTCGCAATTCAATACGTGCCTACTCAGCCGTACGCGACGCTCTCGCTTCATAAGCCGGGGCTTGGCATCGCTCCGCCGGCGAACAGCGATTTGGTCTACATGACATTCGATCTGCTACCGCTGCCGGTCCGCGCGCCTGATAGGCCTTTCTCGCAAACCGGCGAGTTTTCGGTTTTCGGATGTGATGATGAGGATCGTGCGATAGCGCGGCTGGCGCAGATCGGTCTCGAGCGCACGCGACAACATCTCGAGGCTTTCCGTCGAGAGAATGGACATTACCCGGATACCGTTGGTCCGGTCTTCATTCGTGGCCTTTTATATTCGAATGACACAAAGAATGCTGTGCTGCGGCCATCGGCTAAAGCACCTAGCCTTCGTGTTATCTACCACCCGTTGCGAGATACGTATGCATTGGAGTTGCGCTTTCCCGACCTTCATCGAGGCTATGAGCCGTCCACCGAGCACGAGGACTCTAATCCGGGCCGCGCGTTTGTCGATTGCACCGCCATACATTTTGGCTCAATGGGCGAGATTACCCGAGCCGGCGGTTTCGTGGGAGCCAACCAGATAGATCCACCCATGCTGTTCACGCCGCGTCTAGGTGTATATACGTACAAGCCCTAGCGTTCCGTCGGTCCCTCGACTACGCTTCGCTACGCTCGGGATGACAATGCCCTTCGAGGCTCGCGCTTACGCGCTCGCACCTCAGGGTGACAGATTACGTCGGTCCCTCGACTACGGCGCTTCGCGCCTACGCTCGGGATGACACAAGCAAGCTACGCTCGCTATGACACTAGTGTTCTAACGTGAGCGGGGCGAAGCCGGCGGGGGTTTTATCTTCGCCCGGAATGATGTCGGGACGAATGCCGAGCGATGCGCACGACATGTTCGGTGGTACGCCGATCGGATCGACGATCGCTGCGCTCGCCGGAATCGGTTGTTTGGTGCCCGAGAGCCGCTCGGGATCAAGCGCCGAGAGTAAATCAGAGAGCGCGGCATTTGTGTCGCGCGGACCTTCAGGCAGATACGGCGCTTCGTCCGGCAACGTCGCGAGCGGTTGCGTATCGAAGATCTTGCTGACCATCTTCGCGAACGAGGTGTGATCGGCGAGGTCGTGATCGATCGCGTGATCGCGCGCGTACGGTGAGATGATGATCGCCGGGACGCGCGGTCCGTCACCGCACGGATGGCCGTCGGGGCAGCGCTCGAAGTTCGGCGGCGCAGCGTGGTCGTAGTAGCCCTCGGAGTCGTCCCAGGTGATCAGGATCAACGAATCGTTCCAGTATTTGCTCTTGGCGATCGCGTTGACGAACTCGGCCACGAACGCTTCGGAGATCTGCGAGTCCGCGTAGCCCGGATGGTCGTCGTCGCCATTGAAGTTCGTTTGGACGTACGGACTGGCGTCGGCGGGTTTGAAGCCGAACGGATTGATATAGCCGCCTTTGACGAAGACCACGCCGCGATCGCCGAGCGTGCCTTGCTCGATGCGCGGAATCAACTCTTTGACATCGTGGACGCCGTTCCAATAGTACGTGTTGTTGCGCAGATAGCCGAAGTATTGCACGGCGTTATGATGCGTAACGTACGCAGGATTCGACGTCGCGCCTTTCTTGAACGCGAAGCCCTCTTGATACCAGCCCCACGGCACCGCTTCGTGTCCCTGCTGGACGAGATCGCCGACGTCTTCCTTGATATCGTCGTCGTCTTTCTTGGCGTTGCTCGCATCCTTGCCCGAAAGGCTAAGCATCAGCGTCGCGAAGCCCAAGTCATATTGCGTGGTACCGGGGAGCGGGTTGGACCCGTTGCCGTAGGGACCGAAGCTCGGCGCAGTGTCGTTGACCACCGGCAAGCCGGGCCCGACTGAGTTCGCCGCGACTTGTTCGTCGCCGTGGCGTGCCCACTGCGACTGCCCGGTCTGGGCCGCGATCAAGTCGATGTTGCCCGGCGTCGACGGCCCATACATCGCCTGGAAGAAGTGATCGAAGAGGGTGAAGTTGTGCGCGTACATCCACAAATACGGAATGGTATCGCAGTCTTCGAAAGCCATCGTGAGCAACCCGACGCGCTGCGCGTCTTCGCGCGAATAGCCGCGCGCCAGCAGCCCGAATTCCTCGGTCGCGACGAAGAGGTCCATCCGGCCGCCGTCGCTCTTGGTGATCAGCGAGGGCCGTGAGTGATCGGCATCGGCAGTATCGGAAGCGGTGATACGGAAGGGGGTAACCCATTGGTTCCCGAGCGGGTCGTACTGACGGAAGCCCTGTGTTTGCGCAAACGTCGTGCTGAGATTTTCCGAGTTCGGGAAGGAACCGAAGTACGAGTCGTACGACCGGTTCTCCTGATAGATTACGAAAACGTGCTTGATCTTCGAACGCACGAGCGCGAGCAGCGCGGGATCGATCTGTGGGGCGGGCGGAAGTTGTTGCGCCGGTGCCGGCACGGACGAAGCCAACAGCGAAAATGCGGCGCAGCATGCGACGAAGAAGCGTTTCACGAACGACCCTCCCGGCGAATTGTAGTACGAGGCGAACTTCGCACCAATGTTGTATCCGTCATGCTAGACATTAACAATAGGTGAAGAGGATGAAGAGAAACGAGTTTCTAGCAACGAGCGGTGCGGTAACGCTCATTGCCGCAACCGATCCATTTGCTCCGTCGCCCGGAGTCTGGAACACCTACCACGTGAAGACGACGGTGACGTTTACGGCCGATGCGCCGATCCAGGCCTGGATTCCGATCCCGAATTTCAGCGAGGCAAGTTGGATCAGTGCAAGTCCGGCGACGGTGCACGACGGGAACGCCGCCTCCGCGGAGGTTGTATCCGGTCAAAACGGACGGGCAGCCTTCGTGCATGCCGTGTGGCCGGCGAATTCTACGAAGGGCGCTCCGCGCACGCTCGTTCTTCAAAACAGCGTTCGAACGCGCGACCTCAGCGTGGACCTTGCGAAGCCGTCGAAACCTGCGCCGCTCTCGGCGAGCGATCGCGCGCGGTATCTCGCGCCGACCACGAACATTCCAATCGACGGCATCGTGAAGACGACAGCCGACAAGATCACTGCGGGCGCCACGACCGATCTCGACAAAGCGCAGCGCATCTACGCGTGGATCGTCGAGAACACCTATCGCAAGCCGACCGTGCGCGGGTGTGGTTTGGGTGACGTCAGCTTTCTGCTCCAGACGGGCGATCTCGGCGGCAAGTGCGCCGATCTCAACGGGCTTGCGGCTGGGCTTGCGCGCGCAAGCGGTATTCCCGCGCGCGACCTCTACGGGATTCGCGTTGCGCCGTCACGCTTCGGTTACAAGAGTTTGGGCGCAAACTCGACCACGATAACCAAAGCGCAGCACTGCCGCGCGGAAGTATTTCTCGCCGATTACGGGTGGGTGCCGATGGATCCAGCCGACGTGCGCAAGGTCATCCTCGAGGAGCCGCCGGGCAATCTGCCGGCCGACGATCCGAAAGTCGTCGACGCGCGTAAGACGCTCTTCGGTTCGTGGGAAGGCAACTACATGGCGTACAACGACGCCGCCGACGTCGCGCTGCCGGGTTCGAGCGGAAAGCCGGTGCCGTTCCTGATGTATCCGCAAGCTGAAGTCAACGGAGCGCGTCTGGATAGTCTCGACCCGCCGAACTTCGTATACACGATCGACGTTGTCTAGAGCGTTCATCTAGCTGTCATCGCGCCGTGTTTGAATGGAGCACGTGATGTTACGAGCGTTGGTTACGTGCGTGCTCCTATTGCTCGGCGCCTCAACGGCTGCGCTGCCGTCGAGCGATCGTGGTACGGCGATCTTCGCGGTGGTGATGACGCGCCACGGCGTGCGCAGTTTCACCAAACCGCCGGCTGCATACAGGTGGCTGGATTGGTCGCCGGTTGCGGCGGGATTTTTGACGGCGCACGGCTACAAGCTCATCACGTTCCTCGGGAACTATTACCGGGAGTATTTCGCGTCGATCGGACTGCCGATCGATTGCGCGTCGCACGGGATGTACGTGTACGCCGACGTCGATCAGCGCACGCTCGAGACGGGACGCGCCTTGATCGAAGGTGCGTGCGGATCGCCTACCGCGTTACCGCTGTATCACGATGCGGCGATCGGACCGAACGTGAACGACCCGCTGTTCGACGGAGCGGATTGGCTTATTCCCGCCGGGAAAGTCGATACGGCCGCGTCGATCGCGTCGGTTACGGCTGCGGCACCGAAGCCGCCGTCGTCGGTCGTTTCGCAATACGCCGGAGCGTTCACGGCGCTTCAATCGTTGCTCGATACGCAGTGCAGCGGCAGCTGTCCGCGTGCGGACGCGGGACCGAGTGAGATCACCGCCAAGCCGGGAGGTTTGGCTGCGCTCCATGGGCCGCTCGGTGTCGGCGAAGGCTACGTCGAGTCGATGTTTCTGGAGCAGGCGCAGTGCGCGCCGGGGCTGGATGCGTTCAAGTTCAATCAAACGCTGCAACTGCGCAAAGTCGAGTATGCGATCAACGCGCGTAACCCGTACAATGCGTCGGTCAAAGGCGCTAACGTCTTTGCGCATATCGTTGGCTTGCTGCAGGCAAAGGCCGGTATGCCGCATCCCGACGTAAGCGTCCCCGACGTTGCGCACGACAATGTCGTGATTCTCTCCGGCCACGACACGCAGATTGGTGCGCTTGGCGGCATTCTGGATACGGCGAATAACGATGCGCCCCCGGGTGGTGCGCTCGTGTTCGTTCTGTACCGCCGCGCGCCGGGCGAATACCACGTGGAGGTGCAGTACGTTCACGAGACGATGGCGCAGCTGCGCAGTAATTCGCCCCTGCAAAACGGCATCATGACCGAATACGACGCCGGAGATTACGATCTGGCGAAGTTGTCCGCGCTCGCGCACGGTCTTGTCGAGCGAGGATTCGTATTGCACGACTGGACGAAGGCGAGCGACGCACCCGTCGATCTCGCGCCGCTCGGCGACCCGAGCTGGACGAAGTGTAAACCTTAACGCTACGGCAAGCGCATCGTCGCGCGCAGAAAGCGGTCATGCAACGGCGGCGGTAAGAGCGCGAGCACCGCGCCCATGCGCGCCGGGGCGCCGAGAATATAGTGCGCCTTCGGGTTGCGCACGGTGAGTGCGCGCAGCACCGCGTCGGCAACGCGCGCAACCGGCATGCCGCTGCGCGCCTCGTCTGCGAGCCTTTGCATGACCGCATCGACCGCGGCACGGTAGTACGCGGGCGCGGTTACGGGAAAGCGCGCGAGCAGCGCAAGGCCCTTGGTCCAGATAGGCGTCGCGACCGAGCCGGGCTCGATCAGCGACACGTCGATGCGCGCCGGCGCAAGCTCCATGCGCAGTGCATCGGCGAGCGCGCGCAGCGCCGCTTTCGACGCGCAGTATGGCCCGACGTAGGGCATCGAGATGCGGCTCGCGATCGAACCGATGAAGACGATGCGCGATGGCTGCTCGCGCAGCAATGGCACGAACGCTTGAGTAACCGCCATCGCGCCGATGACGTTGACGTCGAATTGCGCGCGCAGCTCGTCGAGCGGCAGCATTTCGAGCGGTCCGCCGAACGCGACGCCCGCATTGTTGACGAGTCCGGTAAGCGGAATATTGCCGGTGCGTACGATCTCGACTGCAGTTGCGATCGCCCGTTGCTCGGTTATATCGAGCAAGAGCGGTCGAACGTTTGCGTGCGACGCGCGTACACGCTCGGCATCGGCGCCGTTGCGCACGCCCGCATAGACGACGAAACCGCGCGCCGCGAGCGCTGCGACGGTTGTGGCGCCGATCCCGGTCGAGGCACCGGTGACAAGAACGGCGCGCTCGCTCAAGCGAGCGTCTCAGCGTGAAAGTTCGCCTGGTAGGCGATCATATCGTCGGTCTTCGGGAACTGCGGGTGTCGGCGCCAGCCGGTCAGCGCGTAGCGGTTTCCGAAGCGATCGAGCATTCGCAGCTTCATCATCCCGCGAAGAGCCGAGCGGGTCATGCGCGCCGGATCGCGCGCGAGGTTGGGTTCGACGAAGAGGTACTCGGGGAGCTGCTCGAGATGCGTACGCACCGCGGCGATTGCGTCGTCGTCGCTGAACGCCGTCTTGCACTCGTGCAGATACATTGCAAGGAGCGCGCTGACAGTGACGGGGCGCGTACGTTTGATCGACGTTTCGAGCGGAATGCCGGCGTCGGCTTCGCGGACGCGATAGAGCAGCGTGAAGCGTCCTTCGATGAAGGGGTCGTAGCTGATGCCCACCGCGTAGACGCGTGCCATCGGCGTTAATCGCGAGAGAATGCCGCGAAAACGCAGCATCTTGCCATCGGTCGTGTAGAATCCCTCGGGCGTCAGAAAGATGGTTCCGCCGCGCCGCACGATTTGCTCGAAGTTGGCGATGTCGGCTTCGAGCTGCGTGCGCGTTTGCGCGAGCAGTTCGGCACGATGTGGTTCGTTGAGTTCCGAAAGCGAGACGGTGCCGCGCGCCGCGTCGAAGTTCGCCGGCGCGAGCAAGTCGCGGACCGATGCAACGTTCGGAATCCGTGCGAGTGCGCGTTCGTGGAAGACTTGCGCGGCAGGCAGATCGCCGTGCAACTGCGTGAGCGCGTATGCGATGCTGACGAAGGGGCGCGAGTGTAATTCGTTCTCGATCGGCTGCAAGCCGAGACCGGCGAAAAACCAGCCGAGATTAGCGGTGCGAAAGATGGGACGCAGCCACGCAATGCGCTCGGCGAAGAAACCGGGCTCCCACATCCGCCGTGACGAGACGGTGTTGATCGGCCGGCGCCAGCTCAGCGAGCGGATCGTCTGGTCGCCGACGATGATCGCCGATTCCATTTCGTGCTGGTGGTTGGCGACGAGCAACGATGCCTGCCGTTTGCGCGGCAGCGAGCCCCAGGCGCGCGTGCGGTAGGCGACGCGGTACCAGCACGACACGGAGAAGCAACCCAGCCAGCGCACCGGCTGCATCAGAAATCCGCTAACGCGTTCTAGCGCGTGCATCCCGATTCAAGCGCCGCTGGATGCGCGCATCGCCGAAGATCATGTCGAGCAATCCCGGGAACGCGCGAGCGAGCGCGACCGGCAGCAGGTAACGCCTCGGCACGATGCGCACGCGGCGGGGTTTGCGAACGGCGTCGACGACCGCATCGGCCACGACCTCGGGGCCGGGAAGGCCGTCGCCCATCGCCGCGTTCATTTGCGTGCGCACGAAGCCGGGCTCGATCAACGTCACCGCGATGCCGTCGGCACGTACCTCGCGGCGAACCGAATCGCTCAGCCCGCGCACGCCGAACTTCGAAGCGGAATAGATGCCCATCACGCCGGCTTCGCCGGCGATCGAGCCGATGTTGACGATCGCGCCGCTACGCTGCGCTTTCATTACCGGCAACACCGCGTGCATGGCGCGCGCGCATCCGACCAGATTGACGTCGAACACGCGCGCAATCTCTGCATCGGTGCTATCGCAGAGTGACGGACTGGAGCCGATGCCGGCGATATACGCGAGGACGTCGATCCGCGCAAACGCGTCGAGTGTCGCTTTCACCAGATTGTCGATCTCGGCGCGCACGGTGACGTCGGTGGGTACGGCGATCGCACGAATGCCATGCTGCGCTTCGACCAGGGCCGCGAGCGTTTCGAGCGCATCGCGTTCGGCTTCGGGCGCGGCTAAGACCAAATTCGCACCGGCGCGCGCCAGCGCGTGCGCGGTGGCCGATCCAATGCCGCCGGATGCACCGACGACGATGACGGCGGCGCCGTTCAGGCGCACGGCAGCTTACGCCCGCGCGAGCGAACGCACGGTTCGCTTCGCTCCATCGATCGCATCGGCGACGCTCATCGCGACGCGCGCCAGCGTCGGCACAACGCGCGGGCGCAACAGGCGCGGATCGAACGAGGCCATATGCATCTCGTTCTCGTCGAGGCATGCCTGGACGAACTTTTGCAGCGTGAGGTCGGCAAAGATGTCGGCGGCTGCAGCCATGCCCTTGTCGGAGGTATTTGCCGCGCCGGCGCGTCCGGCGGTTTTCTTCAAGGCGCGCAGGTAGCCGATCGCCGTCGGAATCACCTGCAGCGGCTTTGCGCCGTAGCCGCGCACGCAGCGATCGTAGGTAATCCAATTGACGAAGAAGACGATGTGCCGCGCTTCTTCATAGAGCACGCGTGCGAACAACGACGTGAGCGCTTCGGGGAACAGGCGCACCTGACGCGCGATGCGGAAGACGCCGAAGCCGGCGAATGAATCCAAGCATTCGTTGTAGCCGAAATCGATGAAGGCTTGGCGGCCGCCGTAGGGGGCGGCGGGCCCGGCCTCGCCGTCGAGGCCGTAGCGTTCGACCAACGTCGCAAGCATGCGCCCGTGCCTATTTTCCTCGTAACCTTGCAAGCGAAGCGCCTGAACGATCAACGGGTCCGACTGTGACCGTGAAAAGTGCTCGAGGGTTGCGCCGGCATTGACCTCGACTTGCAGCGCCATGCTCCAGATCGGGATTGCGCGAAGGAGTTCGAGGGAGGCTGCATCCAGTTCGGGCCAGGGTAGGTCACGTGGCTCATATGCTTCATGTGTCGCAATAAAGGACCCGCAGAAAAGGTCCCGGTGCTCGTTGCTCCCGATTTGCATCTCGTGGTCCATTCGGCGCTGCGGTACAATGCCTTTTCGTGGGGAGGATTGCTGCCCGGCTGCGATAAGAAAGCCTCCGTCCGACCATCATGAACCGCTTCCTCGCGCGCATCGGCGCAATCGCATTCGCAGCCATCCTGCTCTTCGCTCCATGGATGGCGAGCGCACAGGCCATCAACGCGCCGGTAGCACGCGACCTCAACGGTCCGCCGCAACTTACCGGCGCGGAGATTGGTGCTACCGTCGAGGACATCAGCTTCGAAATCTACGGCAAGCTCAGGATCGTCACCGTGCGCCGTTACCTCTCGATTCAGCGCGGCAGCCGGCTCGAGCAATCAGCGGTCGATCACGATTACGCGAACTTGCAACATCTCGCCGATTATCGCTATCGTCCGCGTCTCGAAATCGAGCCGGGCTCGACGGCGGGAATGGTCAAGCTGCATTGGATCATCACGTCGAGATGGCTGTTACCGACCGAACATCCGTTTTACGCGAACCCGCCGCTTGCGGCGCCGATTCAAGGCGTGGGCTTCATTCTCAACGGACCGCCGATGGATGCGGCGGGCTCGTACTTTTCGGCGTACACGCAACTGAGTAAACGCGCGAACCTCGGGCGGTTCCTCTTCACGACGCCGTTCCACGTAAACCCGGATAGCGGTACGGAGTCGTCGATCGTCCTCGACACGTTTGGCGGTCGGGGCGTCTTTCGTACGAGCGTTCCGACGGCGGTAAATGTCTACAGTTGGAACGCGGGTGAAGAGGCGCTGTTCTCGACGGCGCGAACCGACGGCACGCAATTCGAAGGCGGCTTGCGCGTCGTGCATACGACCAACGAGGCGTGGTCCGGCCTGGACGCGCCATCGCTTTACCGGACGGATTTGGCACCCGGACGAACCACACAACTTGCGGCGGGTCTTTCGCACGCATGCCTGGTGCCGGCCGTGCGGTGGTACCCGCCGTATTGCAATTTTCAATATCGGATCAGCGTCACCGACGCAATCGGCGGCCTCGGCGCGACGTCGACGTATCAGAACTATTCCGGCGATGTAGCACGGTATTGGGCACTAGGTCCGTCGACGTTCGTCGTGCACGCAGCCGCGGCGCGCACCGGCGGCGTGATTCCCGACAGCTTTGTCAACTGCGCGGTCGTGCGCGGCTACCCGAAGGGGTTTTGCGGCACGGACTCCGAGGGCTGGACGGCAGAATATCGCATCAACGAAGAGCACTTCAAGACCTTCGAGTTCGTGCTGTTTACCGAAGATGCCGCGAGCCGCGTGCGGCAGAGCGCAAATGCGAACGCGCTTCCGTATTTCACGTGGCATCCGGATAGCGGTGTCGGCGTGATCTTTCACTTGCTGCGCATCGACTACGCGTACGGCAAAGCCGGCGGCCGGCTCACCTTCGAGTTGCGCGGCCAAACGTTCTAACAAAGGGGGATGTTTCAATGCCTCGATTTATGGTGGAACGCACGTTTAAGGATGGTCTCCACATTCCGAGCAATAACTCGGGTGCCCAAGCGTGCTTAACCGTGGTTGGCAAGAACGCGAGCAACGGTGTTACATGGATTCACTCGTACGTCTCGGCGGACAAAACCAAGACGTACTGCGTCTACGACGGACCAAATGAAGCCGCCATTCGCGCGTCGGCCGAACAGAACGGGCTTCCCGTCGATTCCGTTACGGCGGTGAGCGTGTTGGATCCGTACTTTTACAACGAAGGGTAGCCGTGAGCCGCGCGCACGACGTGGGTGGAAGGTCGGACTTCGATGCAATCGACGTAGCCGATGATGGTGCGCCGTTTCATCACGAGTGGGAAGCCCGCGTGTTTGCAATCAATCGCATGCTTCTCGCGCGCGGTGCGTATACGCTCGATGAATTCCGATTCGCGGTGGAACAAATGGAGCCCGAAGCATACTATGCTGCGTCGTATTACGAGCGGTGGCTTTACGGCATCGAGACGCTGCTCGCGCAAAAGGACGCGCGCGATGCGCTTTGAACCAGGCTCGCGCGTACAAACGCGAGGACAACGGCCGCAGGGGCATACGCGTCTGCCACGCTATCTCGAGATGCGACCCGGCACGGTCGTGCGCCGCATCGGCGAGTTTCCACTCTCGGATGAATGGGCGGAGCGCAAGGTCGACGCTCGGAAGGACGTCTTATATACCGTTGAATTCAAGGCGCGCGACGTGTGGGGCTTCGAGGCCCGCGACGGCGACGTGATTTTGGCCGATCTTTTCGAAACGTATTTGGAGCCTGAGCAATGAGCGCGCATACCCACGATCACGAGCATAGTGCCGCTGTTTCAAATCGCGTGAAGGGGCTCGTTGCGCGACTCGAGCGCGATGGGTTTACGACCGAGAGCGACCTCGATCGCATCGTCGAAGAGTTTCTGCGCCTATCACGCAAAGAGAACGCGTATCGCGCGGTCGCACGTGCATGGGTCGACCCGGAGTACAAGAGGCGCCTTCTCGAGGATGGATCGGCAGCGCTCGCGGAGCTGGGCATCGATTTAAGTCACTGGTCGCCCGTGCGTTTGCGCGTGGTTGAAAACACTTCGCAGACGCACAACGTCATTGTTTGCACGCTTTGCTCGTGCTATCCGATCGCGCTGCTCGGGCCGTCGCCGACGTGGTACAAAAGTGAAGCCTACCGCTCGCGCGTCGTTCGCGATCCACGGAGCATTCTTGCCGAATTCGGTATAACGCTGCCGCCTGAACAAGCGGTTGCGGTGTGGGACAGTACGTCGGAAGTGCGCTACATGGTGTTGCCGCAGCGCCCCGCCGGTACAGAGGATCTCAGCGAAGCCGAACTCGCCGCGCTTATAACGCGCGACGGCCTGATCGGGACCGCTCTGTTGTAAGGTCACGGGCCCGATCGGTTTTTCGATAGGCATAACGACATGCTAAGCGCGTTGCTGCTCCTTGGCGTCCTGCAGATGAATGTCGAGGCCGGCCAAAACCTCACCCCGCCTGCTGCGGCCGCCGGCCCGTGGGAAGGCCAGGTGGCGACGGGCGAGGTTGCGGGCTTTTCTCTACAAATCACTACAAACGCAGACGAAAAGGTGCGCTCGCTCGCCCTCGACACCTATGTTCGCAAAGAGGGCAAGTCGACACGCACCTGGTGGAGCAGCGGAGACTCAACCGGAGTGTTCGTCTTGCGAACCGGACACTTGCAGTTTCATCAAGTGCGCAGCGGCAAGGCAGGCTTTGACGTTACGCTAGACCTGATATATGACCCGACCGATATGGCGTGGAAGGGATCGTTCAGCGATCCATTCTTCGCAGGGCAAGTCGCACTACTCAGGCCAACATTTAGCGACTCGTTCGCGCCGGTCGGAACATGGCGTACGTATTCTCAAGTTTCCATCTGGCCAACCCAGCACGTTGAGGACTACGGCTGCCTGAATATCGGGACCGGTCAGGACGACGCATTGATCCTCTGGGGCGAATGGCATAATGTCTTTCTCGGCAACGATATAAAGCGGCCGAGTTTCGTTAATGACTACGGAATATGGTACGACGATTCGCACTTCGAGCGCTCGGCCGATGGATGGTCGTTTTTGGCGAGTACAGGCGCGGGGGGTAACCGGATTACTGGCGCTCTAAGCAGCGACGGTTCTTCATTCGGCGGATATTACAGCGATTATGACGGCAACGGTCTCGCGGATCGGTCGCATCCCCGACGCACCTTCGCGTGGACGCGAATGTTGAACCTGGCTTGCCGGCCGTAGCGCGGATGCAATGCGCAAATCGTACGGACAGTAAAAATGCATTGTCAGCGCGAAATTGCTTCGATTAATATCAGCGACTCCGAATTCTCAACGGACGGCTTGCAACGCTTGCACGACGCGATGGCCGCCTACGTAACTGCGGGCGAGCGGCCAGGCATCGTGACCGTGATATCAAGGAACGGCGAGACCCACGTCGATGCCATTGGTACGCACCAATTCGGTGGCGGAGTGCCGATGCGACGCGACACGATTTTCCGCATCGCTTCGCTAACGAAACCGATTGTCGGCGCCGCTGCAATGAGGCTGATCGAGGAAGGAAAGCTCAGCCTCGATGAGCAGGTCGATACGCTGATTCCCGAGCTCGCGAATCGCCGAGTGGTCAGAAGCATCGAGGGCCCGGTCGACGACACGGTTCCCGCGAAGCGCCCGATACTGATTAGCGACCTATTGACGATGCGAATGGGGATGGGCGCAATCATGACGCCGGGCACCTATCCAATTTTCATGGCGGTGATGCAAGCCGGCGTATTCAGGCCCCTCAAGATGAACGCGAACGGAAATGCCGATGAATGGATCGCGCAGTTGGCGGCGTTCCCGCTCATGGATCAGCCTGGGAGGTCTGGCGCTACGACACGTCGATCACCTTGCTCGGCGCATTGATCGAGCGCGCTACCGGTCAAGGCATGGACGAAGTCCTCGCGCGGTACATCTTCGAACCGCTCGGCATGAAGGACACCGGATTCACGGTGCCGCCGGAAAAATTCGATCGCTTCCCGACGTGCTACTGGAAGCACATTCAGACGGGCGAATTGGCGGTTTTCGATCCGTCCGGGGCCGAGAGTTTCTTTGCCACGATGCCCGGCTTCCCCGACGCGCGCGGCGGCCTCGTCTCAACCGCGGACGACTATCTCGCCTTCGCGCAAATGCTCCTGAACCAGGGCCGCGTAGGAAACACGGAGGTTCTGTCGGCCAAGTCGGCAGCGGCGATGATGACCGATCATATTCCGTCCGACGTGAAAGCACGTTCGCCGTTTTCAACGGGCTTCTGGGAAAAGCGCGGCTGGGGCTATCAAGTCTCCATTATGGAGAAGCAAGTTCCGGGAGGGCCGCGCGGCGTCGGCTGGGATGGCGGCTATGGCACCTGCGCGTATTGGGATCCGCGAACCGGTGTGACCGCTATCTTTTTATCGCAGCGGCTGATGGAGTCACCGAACCATCCAGAGATCTTCCGGAAATTCTTTGACAACGCATATCCCGCAGCCGGCGTCTAGGAAAACGAAATGGTGTGCGTGGTAGGGATTGAACCTACGACCCCTACCGTGTCAGGGTAGTGCTCTCCC
The DNA here is from genome assembly GCA_049678885.1 of Candidatus Aquilonibacter sp. Classification (GTDB taxonomy): domain Bacteria; phylum Vulcanimicrobiota; class Vulcanimicrobiia; order Vulcanimicrobiales; family Vulcanimicrobiaceae; genus Aquilonibacter. The sequence goes on from JBAUEZ010000116.1 coordinate 19,304, forward strand.
ACTGAGCTACACGCACATATTCGCACCGCGCCCTCGCACGGGACCGACCGAATATAGCAGAGGCCGCGGGCGGCGTCAAACGATTAATCTCGGGGCCGAAGCGTACCTGCGGGGGTCGCTTGGGTTCGGTCGAAGCCGCGCTCATGGAGCAAATCACCACGATCGAAGAGGTCCTGCGGATGCCTTCCCCAGCGCCGCGGCCGCAAGCGCTTGCGTGCGCGGGCGACCACCTGTGGATGGGCTCGTGGGAGACCGATCGCATTTACGGCATCGATCGCGCGCACTTCACCGTCTTCGAAGAACGGGCGGCGCCCGGCAAGCCGGTAAGCCTGTGTCCCGTCGGTGAAGAGCTGCGCGGCATCGTGAGTGAAGGCGGCGAGGAGGATCACCGATTCATCCGCCGCTTTATTCCCGGCCACGGCTTTAAGGCACACGACAAGATTCCGTGTCCCGATGACACGGGCTCGTTTCTTGCCTACGACGGCGCGTCGTTGTGGTTGAGCCAGCGTTACAACAAGCGCATCCTCTTGCTCGGACCGAACGCCGAAGTGCGGCGTGAGATTCACGCCGATGGACAGATCCTCGGCATGTGCTGCGCCGACGGCGAGTTGTATACGTCACTGTGGTTCGGCAAAGATGGTGGCCCGAAGATCGGGCGCGTTAACGGCGATCGTGTCGACGTCGTCGCGTCGCTGCCGTATGCAGCGGTGTCGCTCGCATATGATGGGCGCCGCTTTTGGTGCAACGAGCCGAAAAGTACCTCGATTATCGCATTCACGTTTTAGGAGGCATGTATGGAGCCGATCGATCGCCGCACGTTTATTGCCGCAGGTGCTGCCGCAGCCGCAACACTCGGCGCAACAAACGACGCCGTCGCCGCGAGCAACGGTCCGGTCTTTCTTTCGACGTGGAAGTGGGGCGTCGAAGCGAATACGAAAGCGGCACAAGTCTTCGGCGTGAGCAATTCGCTCCTCGATGCGATCGAGAAGGGCATCAACGTCGTCGAAGACGACCCGAACGTAATGACCGTCGGGTACGGCGGGTTGCCCAACGCGCAGGGCGTGGTCGAGCTCGATGCCGGCATTATGGACGGCACGACGCATCGCGCGGGGTCGATCTGCAATCTGCACATGATCAAGAATCCGATCTCGGTTGCGCGCATGGTGATGGAGAAGACGCGTCACACGACGATGGCCGGAGAAGGCGCACTGCAGTTTGCAATCGCGATGGGTTTTCAGCCGCAACAGCTGCTCACCGAGAAGAGCCTCGCCGCGTGGGAGAAGTGGAAGAACACGCCCAACCACGAGACGTTTTGGATCGATAGCGAGCACCACGACACGATCGGCATGGTCGCGGCTGACGGCAGGGGCAAAGTCGCGGCGGGCTGTTCGACCAGCGGGCTCGCCTGGAAGATCCCGGGACGCGTTGCGGATTCGCCGCTCGTCGGCTGTGGTTACTACGCCGACGATGCGGCGGGCGCGGCGTCCGCGACCGGCGACGGCGACGTAATGACCAACTACTGCACGTCGATGTATATCGTGCAGCAGATGCACCAAGGCGCGCATCCGCAAGAGGCGTGCGAGAGCGCGATGCGCTTCATGGCACGCACTGCGCCGAAGCTACATACCGACATGTACTGCGTGATTGCGATCAATCCGCGCGGCGAGGTCGGCGCGATGTCGATGAACACCAAGCAAATGCTGCAGTACGCGCTCTGGCAGGGCGGCAGCGGCGCGTTGCACGTCGCGCCGGCGTTTTACAGCTAACCGCGCGCTAGAAATCGTTCATGGTAAGCGTGCCGCCGGCCCAATACTGCGCAAAGAGCGCTGCATAACGAGTCGCATTCGTCGCGTCGTTGAGTGCGAGCGACGTTTGCCACATCCCGAAGAGCGCGCGCGGATCGTCCGGCCTGCTGGCGAGAATCGAACTGAACGTCCGCGTTGCCGCGGTAAATTGGCCGGCGCGATAGTAGATGGCGCCGAGTGCCTCGTCCGGCGGAAAGAAGGGAACCATCTCGCCGGCGAGCCGCACCGAATGCTCGAGCGGGACTAAGCGCGCAATCGCGCCGGCCGTGTCGCGGCGGGTCTCCTTTGACCGCGCGTCGAGCACCGCGGCGTCGGAAGAGTTTGGTGCGAACTTCAACTCGTGCTCGGCGCTGCTCCAATCACCGGTGCGCGCGTCGATGACAGCGGCTTCGTGGTACGGACCGAGGGTGCTAAGGCGCGCCGACCATTGCAACGCAGCAGTACGATCTCCGGCCATCAGCGCGGCAAGCAGCGCGACGAACGCATCGTGCGATGCGTACTCCGTCGGGTGGAGTGCCCACGCACGCGCGCTCGACGCCAGAGCCTTCTCTCCGTCACCGATCTCGATCCACAGATGTGCCGGCATATGCGCGAGGTGCTCCTCGCCTGGCCCGAACGTCATCGCATCCAGACGCTGTGCGCAGGCGACGGCAAACGTGCGGTCGGGTGCGGTGTCGTAGACGTGGATGCAGAGGTGATTGGCAAAGAGGTGCGTGGGGTCGCGCGCGAGCACGTCCTGCACGATCTTCAGAATCTCGCCGCTCACTGCGTTTGCCGTCGATCCGTTATCTGTCCACGTCATGCCATGCGATTCGATGAGCGCTTCGACGAGCAACATAGCGGCGTCATCATCGGTCGGATGTGCTGCCACGTAGGAGCGCATCGCGGTCTCGTAAGCGGCTTCGTCGCGCGCAGCGTCGCGGTATTTCCCGGCATACCGAAGCGCGACGGCGTCGATCAGTGCGCGCTCGCTCGGCGACGCATAGCTCTCGAGGGTCACGGCGGCCGCGATATCCGCGTGCGCGCGAGCAAAGCGCTCCTCGCTTAAGGCGTGGTTCAAATCGCTGCCCTCGGCGAGTGCCTTGCCCCAGAATGCGATCGCCAGCTGCGGATCGGTGATGGCTGCCCCGTCGAACTCGATCGCCGCGTCGGGTCCATCGAATGCGTAGAGATCCGTGAGTGCAGTATCGAAGCGCTGTTGGGCGAGCGGTTGTGTCGTCGTGATGCTGTAGTGTGCGATCGCAAGCACCACGGCGGCGATCATATGTACTCGATCTGTGGGCCCGCCTCGAACGTTTCGATCTCTTTGCGCCACTCATGGGGAATCTCGATCGAGCGTTGCCCGGGGAAATCGTAGGCGACGACGGTCGTCGTGCCATATGCGGCGCGATGTGCGTTCGTTTCGCTCCAGATCTCGTAGCTGAAGTCAAACGACTTCGTCCCTACGCGTGAGATGCGTACGCCCACCGCGATCGCTTCACGAAAGCGTAACTGCGTTTCGTAGGTGAAGTTGATGTTCGCCTGAATGATCCCTTTGCTGCCGGTGATATCCGCGTGCATCACACGCGCGAAGTACTCCGTGCGCGCGGTTTCGCACCAGCGAATGTACGCAACGTTGTTCACGTGCTGGAGCATGTCAATATCGGAAAACGGGATCGTAAAACGCGTCACGAGCTTAAACGCTTCGAGCATGGGCTGGCCGTTTCGACCGAGGTCGCTGGACAACATGCCCTCGGGTAGGATAAACTCTCGGCTTGTCCAATGCTTGCGGGCCGGTCGCGGACCGACGGACCGGGGCGCGTAGCTCAGTGGGAGAGCATCCGCTTCACACGCGGGGGGTCGTTGGTTCAATCCCAACCGTGCCCATGTCTTAAAGTTCGGAGCGCCGGTATGGCGCTGTAGCTCAGTTGGTTAGAGCGCCGCCCTGTCACGGCGGAGGTCGTGGGTTCGAGCCCCATCAGCGTCGCCATCGTGAATGAGGGGCGCTCCGCGTAAGCGAGAGCGCCCCTTGTATGCCAAGGTAGCTCAGTTGGTAGAGCACGCGCCTGAAAAGTGCGGTGTCGCCGGTTCGATTCCGGCCCTTGGCACCATAAATGAGGAGGCCCGCCCAAGTGGCGGGCCTCGCTGTTGTCGGCCCGGCTGTTGCCGATAACCGGTGCATGAGTCTTTTCGCGCGTGCGGCCGCCGCTTTGCTGGCGGCACTCTTCTCGGCATGTGTCGCCGCAGGCGCCGCGACCGCCGAACTGAAGGTCGGATCCGACATGTCCTATGCGCCGCTCGAGTTTTACGGGCCCAACCATCGCATGCTGGGGTTCGACGTCGACTTGGCGCAAGCGCTGGCCAAAGAATTGGGCGAGCCGGTCGTGCTCACGAACCACACCTTCGACGATCTGCTGAAGTCCGTGCGCAACGGCACGTTCGACATTAGCATCTCGGCGATCTCGGACACCCGCGCTCGCGAAGGGCAAGTGGATTTCGTCGATTACTTGCTCGCGGGCAGCGGCATGCTCGTGCCGGCAGGCAATCCGAAGCACATCTTCGATCTCGGCGGATTATGCGGCTTGCGCGTCGATGTGCAGCGCGGCACCTCGCAAGAGACCGCGCTCAACGAGCAATCGAAGCATTGTGCTGGCGTCGGCTTAGCTCCGATCAAGCTGATCGCGTTCGCAACCGACGACCAGGCCTTCGCGGCGTTTGCAGCGGGCAAGTCCGACGTGCACGTGACCGACTTCCCGGTCGTTGCGTATCTTGCTGCGACGCACGATCACCAATATGAAATTGCCGGCCGTCAATTCGACCTCGTACCCTACGGCATTGCCGTGCCGAAAGACAATCCGGAATTGCGCGGACGGATCGTCGCCGCGCTGCATGCCGTGATCGCCGACGGCACCTACGATGCGCTGCTCAAGAAGTGGGGACTCGAACAGGGCGCGCTTCGCAGCGCGCCCGTCAACGCCGGGACCTTGTACAGCAAGTAGCTACGCGGCGAGATTTGATTTAAGGAAATCCACCGAACGGCTCCAGGCCAGTTTCGCCAACTCCTCGTTGTAGTGCCCGAGCCCGGAATTACCGGGCTGGTTGGGGTTGTGGAATGCGTGCTCGGCATGATAGCGGTGAAACTCGTGCGGCACCTGCGCCTGATCGAGACGGGCTTCGATCATATCAACACCGTCGAGCTTGAAGTGCTCGTCATGTACCGCCCAGTGACCTTGAATCGGAATCTTGATCTGTCCAACGTCGCCCGCCTCCGGCGGCGCGTAACCGTAGAATGAGACCGCGGCGCTGAACTCGGGATCGTACATCGCGGCGAGAAACGTCAGCGCGCCACCCATGCAAAAGCCGATCACGCCGACTTTCTTCGATCCGGTTGCGAGAAGATATTGGGCCCCGCCGCGCGCATCTTGCGTCGCGGCATCACCGAAGTCAAGGCCTTCCATCAAGTGGTTGGCTTCATCGCCGACCGCTGCAGTGCGCCCTCGATACAGATCCGGAACGAGCACGCGAAATCCCGCAGCAGCCAAGGTATCGGCAGTCTTTTTGATGTGGTCGGTGACGCCCCACCACTCCTCGAGCATCACGACACCGGGCGCACTCGTACCGCCGCCTGGCGGCGGCGCGTAGTAGCCCGGCGCTTTTTTGCCGTCGGGGCGCGTGAAGTCGATCATCTCACCCAACTGCTACTCCCTCCTCGGCGTCTTGCCGATCGAGGTTCTCTAGCCTTTCGGTGAGGAGCCATTCATTAGCACGCTGGATGTTCTCAGACGGAACACGATCGAGCAGCCACGCGAGCAACGCCTCGTCGGTTTGATACCCAACGAGCGCCGCATCGAACTGATCGGGCGTGATCCCCCAGCGTTCCATGACGCCCTTATCCATCGGGCACGGATAAATGTAATCGTGAATGGTGCCGGCGGCAGCGGCACGCCCCTTGTCAGAGACCCGTTTGAGCCACATGATGCCGTCGATCGCATCGCGACCGCGGCGTGGAAAGGTTTTGCCGTCTCGAAAATCAGTAGCCATGTCTCCCAAGAACGCGTCGGAATCGAAGGCGGTTGCTGGAAACGGGCGAACGAGCGCCCCGTGAACGATCGTTTTCAGGCCCGCATTGGCGTCTTCGCCGCGGTGGCGCTCTACATCGTCCTGCCGGCCCGTTTGACGATCGGCCCGGTGTGGGTCGTCCCCGCGCTCGTCGCGGTAATCCTCATTCCGCTCGTCGCGTTGGCGCCGACGAAATTGAGCCAAGGTCGGCTGGTGCGCGCGCTCTCAATCCTGTTATGCGCCGTCCTGACCTTCTTCAACGTCGTCTCGGTGCTGCTGCTGATCAACGACTTGGTGAACTCACACGCGCCTGGACACGGCCTCAGCGCGCAAGAATTGCTGGAATACGGCGGCGCGATCTGGCTTACCAACATCATCGTCTTCGCACTGTGGTATTGGGAACTCGACGGCGAGGGGCCGTTCGATCGCGACCAATATGCGTCGGCTTGCGTCACACCGTCGATCGATTTTCTCTTCCAACAGATGTTGATCGATCCCAAGCGGATCACCGGCGTCAATCCCGCCACCTGGCGGCCGCAGTTCCTGGATTATCTCTATCTTTCGTTCACCAATGCGCTTGCGGTCAGCCCGACCGATACAATGCCGCTGACGCGCGCGGCAAAAATGCTGATGCTGGGCGAATCCCTGATTTCGTTCATAACCGTCGCGCTGATCCTCGCGCGTTCGGTCAATATCCTGAGTTAAGACTTCGGGCTTGGCGTTGGCGTGGGCACCGGATCGTCGAGGAACGTCTTATAGTCATGGGCGAACGCGCTCGGCGGAATCTGCAGATCGCCACGAAAGGGCAGATCGAGTTCCGCAATCACCACAAAGATTGCGCCGATCACTGCGCCGACGGCCGCAGTCATGAGCAGGTGCGCACGCACATCGGGCACGTAAAAGAAATAGGATGAACCGAGCGTGACGATCGCGACGAAGATCATCATCACCCATAACAGCGGCGGCACGGTCTGCTGATTCTGAAAGAGCCGATTTCCGCGCGCGTCCATCATCGCGTGCGCGTGTTCAAGCGCATCGGCCTGTGCGGTCTGCTGCCCCATGGTCTTCGGATCGTATTCTTCGATCAGCGAGACGATGCGCAGCGAGGCTTTGTGCGCTTCCTCGCTCTCGCTGCCGGAACGCATCAGCGGCCATTCCTTGTCGACGACGATGTCGACGTAGTGTTCGATAGCAGCATGGGTTTGGTCACGCAGCGGTTGCGGAAACACGGTGACCTCGTGATAGAGATTGGAGATCTCGTCGGCTTCGGTTTGCACGATCTGTGCCGAATCGTCGTACGTTTGCCAGACGCCGGCAACCATGAACGAGAGCATGACCGCCAGGACCGTGCCGAGCGTCGCCATGATCGGACCGGCGAAATCGTTGGAGGCCGCGCGCAGCTTGGCGGTGCGATCGCTGCGGGCCAAAAGGAGGCCCGCAGCCGCGAATGTGCTCATGCCGCCGATAAACAGAACGCAGACGAGCCAAACCGGGATCGTGTAGACCCACGTCATTTGGTCAGCACTTCCGCCAGGACGCGTCGCGGCCTGCAACGAATCGGCCGCTGCCGTGGTCTGCGGGTATGATGTAATGGTAGCCTGTGACCTTCCCAAGGTCGACGCGTGGGTTCGATTCCCACTACCCGCTCCAGCAAACGGCGACGTAGCCAAGTGGTAAGGCAGGGCTCTGCAAAAGCCCCATTCGGCAGTTCAAATCTGCCCGTCGCCTCCAAGTCTTTTTTGACATGAGAATCGTAGTCGTTGGTGCGGGAGCGATCGGCGCGTATATCGCGGCAGCGCTCGCCCACGCCGGAATGCAGGTTGCCGTCATAGCGCGAGGCGCGCACCTCGATGCGATGCGCCGTGATGGCATCACGGTGCTCTCGAGTGACCTCGGTTCGTTTACCGCTCCGGTCGAGGCGAGCGACGATCTGCGCTCGCTCGGCGTGTTCGATCTCGCACTCCTTACGTTTAAAGCTCATCAGTGGCCGGCATTCTTGCCGCAGCTCGAAGCCGCCGCTGCCGCGGGCACCGCCGTTGTGACGCTGCAAAACGGCGTGCCGTTTTGGTTTCGGCGCGAGCCCCCCTTGCAAACGGTCGATCCGGGCGGCGCGATCGGCGCACTCTTCCACGACGATCGTACGATTGGCGGCGTCGTGCACGTCTCGGGGCACATCGCGCAACCCGGAAAGATCCGGCAGAGCGGTGGTGGGCGCTACATCCTGCATGCGCTCGATCCGGATGCCGACGAGCTCGTGTCGCAGCTCGCCGCGCGCATGCGCGAAGCCGGGCTCGCGCCGGAGATCGAAGAGAACATCCGGCACTTCGTGTGGCTCAAGCTGATCAACAACGCCGCCCTCAATCCGGTGAGCACGTTACATGATGTGACCATCCATCAGATGCTAACCGATCCCGTAACCCGCGACGAGGTGCGTGACTTGATGCGCGAAACGATTTCCGTCGGACGCGCGCTGGGCGTCGTCGGCGAGGTCGATGTCGATACACGCATCGCCTATGCGATGCACGTCGCCGACGTGAAAACTTCAATGCTCCAGGATGCACTTGCGAATCGGCCGCTCGAACTCGACCCGATCGTCGGCGCCGTGATCGAGTTGGCGGAGGGCGTGGGTGTCGAAGTTCCACATCTGCGACGCGTCTACAACGAGCTGCGTTCGATGGCTGCCTCTTCGTGAAGGTGGGCGATCTCGAGGGTGTCGGACCAAAGAGCGTTCCGCTCTTTCGCGAACTCGGCATCGAAACTTCGCGCGATCTGCTTGACTACTTGCCCTTCCGCTACGATGACCTGCGCTTTCCGACGCCGTCGAACGCGCTTGGCCAGAGCGGCGGGGAGGAGAATGCGGTCGGTGTCATAGAGCACGTCAAGGAACGGCGCGTGCGCGGCCTCGAGATCGTTGAGGCGCGCCTTCGCGACGACGCGGGCGAGTTCACCGCCAAGTGGATCGGCCGCAATCGCTACGTGTACGGCCGTTTTAAGGAAGGCATGCGGCTCTTCGTGCGCGGACGCGTCGAACG
>JBAUEZ010000117.1:0-2122 GCA_049678885.1 Candidatus Aquilonibacter sp.
GGTTAGGGTCGCGAACTCGGGATAGGGTTCGCTGGCGGCCCGGCACCCGGTGGCGGCGAGGCGTACATCTGCCGGCGCTCGTTCGGCAGATTCGGGTTACGCACGTGAGTACCGTCGGCAAATGTCACCGCGAGGGCAATGCATTGGGGCAATGCCGTTTGCAATGGAAACGCGTTGATGCTAATGCCGTATTTGTGTTTGATCTCGGCACCCGGCGAAAACGTGCCGACGTCGCGCGCTTCAGCGACGAGCCGGCCGTTTGCCACCAATCCCCACACCACGTCCTTCATCACCTTGTTGGTAATATTCGTGAAGTCGACATACATCGTGGGGTTTGTGGTCGTTACCGGCGGTTGATAGAAGCCGTACCCATAGGGATCGCCCCAGTAGTACGGACGGCCGTATCGAGGATAAAAGCCGGGTACGTAGCCTGGATACGTCGTCGAGACATTTGCTTCAGCGTCGCATCGGCTAACTTTGAAGAGTTTGTGGGTGAATTCATAGTGCCGCTGCTGCGCGGCGACCGGCGCGCTCAACGCCAAAAAACCGAGGGCGAGGACCAGAGCAATATAGCGCATGAGCATTCTCTCCTCTAGCTGTTGCGCGATCTCGTCGCAGTATGGACGTGATATGCTCGCACTTTCATTCTGCGCCGGGATGCTCGGTATCGAGGGGTATGTTGTTCGCGTCGAAGCCGATAGTTCCGCCGGTTCCCCGGCACTCACGATAATCGGACTCCCCGACCGAGCGCTCACCGAAGCCCGCGAGCGCGTACGGACGGCGATCTTTAATTCGGGCTTCGGATACCCGCCGGGACGGCTGCTCATTAATCTGTCGCCTGCCGACGTGCGCAAAGAGGGGCCGGCCTTCGACCTTGCGATCGCACTCGCGCTGCTCGCCATCGACGAGCAAATCGATCGGCTTGCAATCCAGAGCTTCATCGCACTCGGCGAGCTCGCGCTCGACGGAACGCTGCGCCCTGTGCATGGCATATTGCCGATGGTACTCGGCGCGCGCAACGCGGGTTTTCGCAAACTGATCGTACCGCAACGCAACGCCGATGAAGCCGCACTCGTCGATGGCATCGAATTGTACGCGGTCGACTCATTGCAGAGCGCGGTCGCGGTCATTCTCGGCAACGGCGCGCAATGGCGGCGGCGCACGCAAGCGCCCGCGCTCGATCCTGCGGATGCACTCGTACACGGCGATCTCTCCGACGTGCGTGGTCAATTGGCGGCGAAGAGAGCGTTAGAAATCGCCGCAGCCGGTGGACACAATCTGCTTTTCGTCGGGCCGCCCGGGTGCGGCAAGACAATGCTTGCGCGACGTCTACCATCGATTCTGCCACCGATGACGCTCGGCGAAGCGTTGGATGTCACCAAGATCTATAGCGTCGCCGGCTTGCTCACCAATCGCGCGGGCGTGGTGAGCGCACGACCATTCAGGTTTCCGCATCACACGATAAGTCAGACCGCACTCGTCGGCGGCGGCCCCATGGCGAAACCGGGTGAGATCAGCCTCGCGCACCACGGCGTGCTTTTTCTCGACGAACTTCCGGAATTCGGACGCGGTGCAATTGAGGTCATGCGTCAACCGTTGGAAGAGGGGACGGTGACGATCGCGCGCGCAGCGGGGACGTTCACGTATCCCGCACGCTTTCAACTCCTCGCGTCGATGAATCCGTGTCCGTGCGGATATCGGGGGTTGCGCGGCGCGGAGTGCCGCTGCGATGACGCGAGCGTCGCAAAGTATATCGGCAAGCTCTCTGGGCCGTTGCTCGATCGCATCGACTTGCAAATCGAGATCGCACGGGTACCGTTCGACGACATGGTCCGCCGCGACGGCGCGGAGCGCTCGCCGGCGATTCGCGAGCGCGTCGTTGCAGCTCGCACAGTCGCTCGCGAACGTTTTGCCGGCACACCAATCGGCGCCAACGCGGATATTCCGCCGAGTTTGATGCGGACGTACTGTCCGCTCGACGACGCGGCGATGCGCATCCTGGCAAATGCCAGCGCGAAGCGGCAGTTCTCGGCGCGCGCGCTCGATCGCATCGCGCGTGTCGCTCGAACGATCGCCGATCTTGAACAGTCGGCGAACATTCGCGCGGAACACATCGCCGAAG
>JBAUEZ010000118.1:0-33522 GCA_049678885.1 Candidatus Aquilonibacter sp.
GGTATGAATACTCCACGCCAGAAGGCCGGCTTACGTCGTACTACTACAACGTCGCCTTCGAACGTGGACAGCTCCAACTCAAGTTGCAGATTGATGCCACCGGCAAGATCGTGGGCTTCACGCTCACATAAGCGCGTCGGGAAATAGCAGAAGCCCCCGCTTTCACGAGGGCTTCTCGCCTTTCGAATGGCTCCGGATGCTGGACTCGAACCAGCGACCCGCTGATTAACAGTCAGCTGCTCTACCAACTGAGCTAATCCGGACCAGAGGGTACTGCGGGATTCTACTGGATCACGCCAGCAGACGCAAGCGGATTTCCCTTTCCGGATTAGCGACCCCGGCTAGTAGCGCGCGATGTAGCTCGACTCGGGGTGTGCATAGGCATAAACGGTGGCGATCACCTTCAGCGGCGCGGGATAGATCGCGGCGCCGAGCGCCTCGGTTCCCGCGAAAACGACGGCAACTGCTGCGACCAGACTGACGAGGAAGCGGCGGAACATCTCGGTATCTCCTAATGATTTAGTTGATACCGATAGCCTACTCCACCTAATTCCTTCTGTCAACTAAAGAATTAATTAGAAGCGGGAGTACCCGTGGGTCAATAGGGTCGCAAAGAACGGGATGCAAGCAAGCAGCACGGTCTCGGCCGCCAGCAATGCCCACGTTGCGCGGTACGACTGGCCGGCCACGACCACGTTCCCCGAGGCATCGAGTGCACGCTTGAGGCGCAGGTAGTGGATCGTCGGCGGGATCGAGAGCAATGCGACCGCCACAAAAAATCCCATCTTCGTCCAGAAGATCGGGTTGTGCAAATAAAAGCTCGCGCCTTTGATCCCGAGGGTCACGCGCAGCACGCCGCTGATGATGACCAATCCCGCGCTGATACCATAGAGATTATCGATACGCTGCAGTTGCACCAGCCGCGCAAGGCTCATCTCACGACGGTATAGCACCAGTTCTGCCACCAACGCGCCGACTAGCGTGAAGATGCAGAGAAAATGCAACCACGCTAGCAGCGCGTCAAGCAGCATTTATTGCGTGCTGGTTTGGCCCGGCGCTTGACGACGGATCGTGACCGTCTGATTCAGTGTGATCTGCACGTCAGAGCCCTGCGGAATTGCGAAGTTCGCCTTGCCATTGAGCCCGTAGAGCAGACCGCCGGCCGCGCCGATGATACCGCCGCCACCGACGTGGAAGAGCGTCTTGCCTATGGCGTTGCCGAGCAGCATGCCCCCAACCGTGGCGAGTGCGACCTTGACCGCATTCTTGGATTCCGCTTTGCGCTGATCGGCCGTCATCGTTGCTGAGATGTCGACCGTGCTGCCGTCGGCTAGCCGAAGATAGTCGAACTGCAGACCGAGCGATGGCTTGCGGCCCTGCCCTGCGCTCGTCACGCTTGTGATCTCGCCTGCGATGATCGCGCCTTGGAACGCCGGATTTCCGCTTGGGAACGGCGGAACGACGTCCATCACGAAGCGGTCACCGACATGCGCTTTGCCGGTATCGATCTGGGTGCGCATCCGCGCGTTGACTTGTGCCCCCTGGTAGAGCGTCAGCTGCTCTTGCGCCGACGCAAGGAGTGTGTTTCCGGCGAACGCGACCAGCATCACGAGCGCCGTCAGTGCATTTCGAAGGTTCATGCCTTCTCCTTTTACTGATATTTACTCCACGCAACGCAAGAACCCCGCGGACTCGTTCCGCGGGGCCCTACTTTTCTATCGAATTTCTAAGGAACTTGTAAGTCGCTCGCCAGTTGTATCACGACGGGCGTGCCCGCTTGCACCACGAGCGGCTTGGTTCCGGTGGCATATGCATACCCGCCGGTTTGCGACGTCTGCTGCGTCTTGGGCCCGAGCTGCGTCGACCACACCATCGTCGATTGATTCGGTGGACCGACGGTGTTTGGCATGTGGAACGGTCCTGGCGGCGGGGCCGGTGCGCCAGGGCCCGTGGCATTGCGTTGTACGACGTTGCGCGAAACGACGAAGGCACGAATCGGCTCTTTCGCTCCACTTGCAAACGTGATGCTATCGAACAAGAACGCGATCTCCGCGGGCTGCATGCCAAACGGCCCGTTTACGTGTGTTATGTGCCCTTTGATCCGCGCGCCCGCGAGCGCCGGCTCCGATGGATCGTTGACGTGAAGGGTAAACGTCTCGCCCGCTTGCGCCGTGCGCGAGTCAACGGCCGTCTGCATAATGCACGCGATCTTCGTACCGGCCTTGAGTGTAACGGGCTGTGTGAGGGTCGTCACCCCGAGCACAAGCGCGATGAGTACCGCCACGGCGTTCAAGTTGCGAAGTTCGGCACGCGCAGCGCTTCGCCGGTGAAGCCGGTTGCAGCGCGTAGCGCATCGACTTTGTCGAGCCGCTCCCAGGGAAGATCGAGATCCGGACGTCCGAAGTGGCCGTACGCCGCGGTCTGCTTGTAGATCGGACGGCGCAGGTCGAGATAGTGGATGATCGCTGCCGGTCGCAGATCGAAGACCGCCTTGACGGCTTTGGCGATCTGCTCTTCGGGGATCTTCGACGTACCAAATGTCTCAACGAGCACGCTCATCGGTTCAGCCACGCCGATCGCATAGGCGACCTGCAGTTCGCAGCGATCCGCGAGTCCCGCAGCGACGACGTTCTTCGCGACCCAACGCGCTGCGTACGCCGCCGAACGATCGACCTTGGTCGGATCCTTGCCGGAGAATGCGCCGCCGCCGTGACGCGCCATCCCGCCGTACGTATCGGCAATGATCTTGCGTCCGGTGAGTCCCGCGTCGCCCTTCGGGCCGCCGATAACAAAGCGCCCCGTGGGGTTGACGTAGACGCGCGTGTTCTTATCGAGCATCGACGCGGGAATCACGTGGCGAATGATTTTGTTGCTGACCTCTTGGCGAATCACTTCGAGCGAAATGTCGGGTTCGTGCTGGGTTGAGAGCACGACCGCATCCACGCGCACTGGCCGATCGCCGTCGTACTCAACCGTCACTTGAGACTTGCCGTCGGGACGCAGATACGGAATGTCGCCGTTTTTGCGCATCGCAGCGAGGTGTCGCGTGAGCCCGTGGGCGAGCGTGATCGGCAGCGGCATCAGTTCCGGCGTTTCGCGCGAAGCGTAGCCGAACATCATGCCTTGGTCGCCGGCGCCGGTCCGCTCGAACTCTTCGTCGTTGCCGCCCTTGGCTTCCAGCGACTTATCGACGCCCATCGCGATGTCGGGTGATTGCTCGTCGATGGAGACGCTCACGCCGCACGTTTCGGCGTCGAAGCCCACCGCCGACTTCGTGTAGCCGATGTCGGCGATCGTCTTGCGCACGATGCTCGGAATGTCGATGTACGTCTTCGTGGTGACCTCGCCGGCGATGTGAATCTGGCCGGTGATCGCGAACGTCTCGACCGCAACGCGCGAATACGGATCGTCTTTGAGCAGTGCGTCGAGCACCGCGTCGGAAATCTGATCGGCGACCTTGTCGGGGTGACCCTCCGTCACCGACTCCGAGGTAAAGAGTCTGCGGTAATCGCTCATCTTAGGTGCCCTCCGACCACGACGCCATGTACTTCACTTGCTCCGGCGTCAGCGTGTCGATCTCGACGTTCATCGACGAGAGTTTGAGCGTCGCGACCTCTTCGTCGATTTCGACCGGTACATCGTACACGTGCTTCTTCAGCTTATCATGGTTCTTCGCCAGGTATGCGGCCGCCATCGCTTGATTGGCAAACGACATATCCATCACCGACGCCGGGTGGCCTTCGCCCGCCGCCAAATTCACCAGACGGCCGTCGGCAAGGATGCACACCTTGCGGCCATCGTGGAACTCATATTGCTCGACGAAGTTTCGCGGCACGGTCATGCCCTTCGCAAGGCGCTTGATGCCGTCGAGATCCAGTTCGTCATTGAAGTGGCCGGAATTGCAAACGATCGCGCCGTCCTTCATCAGTTTGAAGTGCTCTTCGCGGATCACGTGATAGTTGCCGGTGACGGTGACGAAAATGTCGCCGGCCTTTGCGGCGTCGGTCATCGGCATCACGCGATAGCCGTCCATGACCGCTTCGATCGCTTTGCGCGGATCGACTTCGGTCACGACGACGTGTGCGCCCATACCAGCCGCGCGCTGGGCGATACCGCGTCCGCACCAGCCATAGCCTACCACGACGACCGTGCGTCCGGCGAGCAAGACGTTGGTCGCGCGGACGATGCCGTCGAGCGTCGACTGCCCGGTACCATAACGATTGTCGAACATATGCTTGGTCAGCGCGTTGTTGACGGCGACGACCGGGTACGGTAGCACGCCGTCCTTCTCCATCGCCTTGAGCCGGATTACGCCGGTCGTGGTCTCTTCGCAGCCGCCAATCATCTCTTTGAGCAGATGGTTGTGCTTGGTGTAGATCGTGGTCACGAGATCGCAGCCATCGTCCATCGACATGTGCGGCTTGGTCGCCACGACCGATTCGATGTGCGAGTAATACGTCGCGTTATCTTCGCCCTTGATCGCATACGTCGGGATGCCGTACTCGCAGAGCGCGGCGGCGACATCATCTTGGGTTGAGAGCGGATTGCTCGCGCAGAGCGCAATCTCCGCACCGCCCGCTTGCAGCGCCAGCATCAGATTCGCGGTTTCGGTCGTTACGTGCAAGCACGCGCCGATGCGCACACCCTTGAGCGGCTTCTCGATCTCGAAGCGATCGCGAATTTGCGCGAGCACCGGCATATATGCACCGGCCCACGCAATGCGTGAGCGGCCGGCTTCTGCCAAGCCGCGGTCTTTGACATCACCAGCGAGCTTTTCCGTGACGGGCACGATGAGACTCCTATATTCGAAGGCGAGGAATGTGTCGGGATGAAGGGGGAGCTTTTCGAGCCCGGCGCGGAAAGCCCCCGGCGTGGAAACGCTCTCCGAATACTTAGCACAACTCGCCAGTGAATGGCCAACCCCCGGTGGGGGCAGCGCTGCGACCATGGTCGCAGCCGCGGGCGCCGCGCTCGTGGCCATGGTCGCAAGGATCTGCTTGGCCAATCCCAAGTACGTCGCGCACAAAGATCTTGCCCTCGAGCTGGTTGGTCAAGCCGACTCACTGCGCGAGGAGTTTCTTCGTGCG
The DNA here is from genome assembly GCA_049678885.1 of Candidatus Aquilonibacter sp. Taxonomy (GTDB): domain Bacteria; phylum Vulcanimicrobiota; class Vulcanimicrobiia; order Vulcanimicrobiales; family Vulcanimicrobiaceae; genus Aquilonibacter. The sequence continues at coordinate 5,088 of JBAUEZ010000118.1, forward strand.
CGCGAACGTGACGAGGCCGCCTTCGACCGGGTAGTGGCGGCAACCGCCATGCCGAAGTCGACCGATTCCGAGAAGCACGCGCGCCGTGCGGCGCTCGAGCTCGCGCTTGCACACGCCGCCGCCGAACCGCTCGCGGCCGCGCAGAACGCGCTCGAAGTCTTGCGCCTCGCAGACGACGCGCTCGATCTGAACAACACCAACCTTATAAGCGATATCGGCTGTGCAGCGGAGTTTGCTGCGGCCGCGCTTGCGTCGTCCGCCTACAACGTGCGCATCAATCATAAATTCATGCGCGATAGCGCGGCGATCGAAGCGCAACGCGATGCGCTCGCGCGCTACGAACGCGATGCGCACGCCTTACTCACAAAGATCCGCCGTGCAGTCAACGCAGAGCTCGCACCAAAGACGTGATTGAAATACGCGTCGCGACTCCAAGCGACGCAGCCGCGTTTGCCGCGATTTATTCGCCAATCTGTACTTCGACGCACATCTCTTTCGAAGAGGATCCGCCGAGCGTGGACGAGATGCGCGCGCGCATCGAAAAGACGCTCGCCTGGACGCCGTGGCTCACGGCGGTCTCCAATGGCGCGATTCTCGGCTACGCCTACGCATCGCGACATCGCGAGCGGCCGGGCTATCGCTGGTCGGTGGATGTCTCCGCGTACCTCGACGAAAGCGCACGCGGACGCGGCATCGGCCGCACACTCTACGAACGCCTCTTTGCAATTCTCGAAGAGCAGCGCTTCCGCCGCGCGTACGCCGGCATTGCGTTGCCGAACGACGCGAGCGTCGCGCTCCATCGCGCGCTCGGATTCGAACCGATCGCTGTCTATCGCCGCGTCGGCTGGAAGTTCGATCGCTGGTACGACGTGGCGTGGCTTGGTCGCGACATCGGGGACGGGAACGACCGGGACAAACCGGACGAACCCATCCCCTTTGCGCGCCTCTAGTGCGCTGCGCCGATCGCGGCTTTTAACTTCGTCTCGGCGCTCGCGGCGTCCGCGCTGAGTTTATCGAAGACCTGGTATTCCGCAGCCGTCGGACGCACGTACCCGGTATCGACCTCGGCGTTGAGGTAGGCGATGAAGTTGCGCAACCGTGACTCGTACAGCAGCGAGCCTTCGTCGGCTTGGGGATGTACGAGGTCGACCACCGCAGCGATCGCCGCATCGAGTTGCGCCGCAGCCGCGCTGCCCGCGGCAACCTTTGCGCGTGCGGCAACCGCCGCGTTGACCGTGCGATCCAGCTCGTCTTGCAACGCGTGAATCTTCAAGCCGAGATCGCGTCTCGCCGCAAGATCCGCAGCCGTTGCGGTACTGCGCGGATCGAGCGTCAGCACGAGCGGTTGCGACGTCTGCGCGCCGCCGTAGTCGAGCGTAACCGTGTAGTTTCCGGGGACGATCTGTGGTCCGAGCAGCGAATCCTCGAGTCCGCCACCGGAACCCGACGGCTCGAAGCCCGTGACTTCGGTTGCATCCGGATAACGCAGATCCCACTGGAAGACGTTCATGCCGGGTCTAATGCCGGTGAGACGCGCATAGGCGTGTTCTCGATCTTCCGTAGGATGATAGCGCTCGCTCGGCGGCTCCGGCCTTTCGCGACGCGGCACGAAATGCAGCCCAAACGAACGCACAACGTTGCCGGCGCTGTCTTTGAACGAGAGCGAGACTGGTGTTCTTCCGTCGTACGAGCGCGGCACGTAGAAGATCACCGTCGCGCCGAACGGTGGATTCTCACCGTTGCCCGCGAGACCCGCAGCGCCACCGAAAAACGGTGCGCCGTAGGCGTGCGTCAGCCACGCGCGCTCCGGCGCGTAGAGCATCGCGCCGTTCGCAACGCTCGATGCCGGATGCGTGAGTTGCTCGAGCAACGTGAGGTTATCTAGCACCCACATCGAGCGGCCGTGCGTCGCGACGACGACCTCGCCTTCGCGCGTGTTGATCGCCACGTCGCGCACCTGCACGTTGGGCAGATTGAGCGTCAACGGTTGCCAATGCGCGGCGCCGTCGAAGCTTACGTACACCGTACTCTTCGTCGTAAGGAAGAACAGGTTCGGTGCATTGGGATCCTGGCGAACCGTGTAGAGATATTGGTCCGCGGGAAGCCCGCTGCTAAGCGACGTCCAGGTCTTCCCGAAGTCCGTCGTCTTATAGATGTACGGATGGAAGTCGTCATATTGATAGCGTGAAGCCGTGAGATAGGCCGTGCCCTTATCGGTGTGCGACGGTTCGATCGACGTGATCTCCGCCCACTGCGGCAATGCCGGCGGCGTGATCGTGCTCCAGTTCGCGCCGTGATCGGTCGTCACGTGCACGAGGCCGTCGACTGAACCCGCCCACAGCTCGTCGCCGTCGAGCGGCGAGACCGCAAGCGCGGAGACGTTGGGATAGACTTCGGCACTCGATGCGTCGAAGTCGATCGGGCCGCCGCTCGGCGCTTCGCTCTTTTTATCGTTGCGCGTGAGATCGGGGCTGATCTTCTTCCACGTCTGGCCGAAGTCGGTGCTGCTCAGCACGAACTGCGCGCCGACCAGCAACTCTTTCGGGTTGACCGGCGAGAAGATAATCGGATGCGTCCAGGCTAGACGGTCCTCGAGTTCGCCCGAGCTCGCGCCTTCACGGTAGAGCGGATACGGACTGACGCTGTTGTACTCGTCGGTCACGGCATCGTGCCGCATCATGATGCTGAAGTAGCCGCTGCCGTAATCGATATTCGTATTGCCGGGCTGCGGCGCGATGAACGTGCTCTCGCCGAGCGCCGTGCGCTTCCAATCGGTCGTGAGAATCACGCCGCTCGACGACGCGCTTGGACCCTCGAATGAGCCTTCGTCCTGCTGCGCTACGTAGATATTGAACGGAAACGCTTCATCGAGCGCGACGTGGTAAAGCTGCGCAGTTAGCTGATTGTGCTCGGTGCTCCACGTCTCTCCGCGATCGACCGAAACGGTGCCACCGCCGTCGTTGCCCTCGAGGATGACCTTCGGATTGTGTGGATCGATCCAGACGATGTGGTTGTCACCGTGCGGCGGACGCAGAAGACCGAAGCTCTTGCCGCCGTTGTGCGAGACGAAGAAGCGCGCGTTGGGAACGTAGATCGTATTGGGGTCGGTCGGGTCGGCGTAGATCGCCATATAATAGAACGCGCGTTGCCGCATCTCCATGCTGTCGTTGACGCGCTTCCAATGGGCGCCGCCGTCGTCCGAACGGAAGATACCGCCCTCCTTTGCCTGCACGATCGCGTACACGATCTTGGGATCGCTCTGCGCAACGCTCACGCCCATGCGGCCGAGCACGCCGGCCGGAAAACCGGGGTTGGTGGAGATCTTCGTCCAGTGCGCACCGCCGTCGATTGTCTTATAGAGACCGCTACCCGGGCCGCCCGAGTTTAGCCCCCACGCTGTGCGAGACGCCTGCCACATCGAGGCATAGAGCGTCTTCGGATGCGACGTGTCCATCACGAGGTCGATCGCACCGGTCGCGTCATCGATATAGAGAATCTTGCTCCAGTGCGCGCCGCCGTCGGTCGATTTGAAGATACCGCGGTCGGGATTCTTCGCGTAGACGTGTCCCATCGACGCTGCATAGACGACGTTCGCATTGCTCGGATCGACGACGATCTTGCCGATCGTGTGCGTGTCCTTCAGTCCGGTGTAGCGCCACGTCTTGCCGGCATCGGTTGTCTTGTAGATGCCGTCGCCGCTGATAAACGTGTTGCGGATGTCGCTTTCGCCCGTACCGACGTAGATGATCTTCGGATCCGAGGGCGCAACGGCAAGCGCGCCGATACTGTTGGAAGCGTTGAGCTGGCCGTCGGTGATATTCGTCCAGGTGAGGCCGTAGTTCGTCGAACGCCACACGCCGCCGTCGACACCGCCGAAATAGAACGTGAACGGGTTGCCGGGCACGGCATCGACCGCTACGGAGCGCCCGCCGATTCCCGGACCAACGTTGCGCCAGTGCAGCGCCCTCAAAACGGTTTGCGCGGTCGGCGCAGCAGTCTGCGCGGCAGCCGGAACAGCAACGATCGCCAGCGATGCAGCGATCAGGGCAAAGCGCTTATATCTCCACATGTACGCGCATTTTTGACGCACGCGTGGTAGTGCCTCTACTCGATGTTGACTTACATTATTAGGTTGAGAAACGGAGCGATGTCATCATCTGCAACGTCGATACCGACACCGCGCGTATGGTAGCGAATATCGTGAAAATCCATGCCGCCCGTCATCAACAAGCCGTAGCGTTTGGCGAGGTCGCGAAAGATCCGCACGTCTTCGGCATCGTGCAACGGATAGAAGACTTCGAGACCGCGCAGCCCGTGGGGTGCAAGCTCGTCGATGAGCACGCGATCTTTCAATCGGCCAGGATGCGCAAGAACTGGCACACCGCCCGCGGCACTGATGCGCTCGATCGCTTCTTGCGGTGTGATGTGGAGCGATGGAACGTAGCCCGGCATTCCCGAGCGCAGCAGATTGCGGAACGCCCAATCGATATCCGGGACTTGACCCTTTGCGATCAACGCTTTAGCGACGTGCGGGCGCCCGATCGCTTTCGCCTCGGGCGCTTCTTTGAGCACCTCGTCGTAGGTGATGCCGTATCCGGCGCGCTGCAATTGATCGACCATGCGTTGCGCGCGCACGCGTCGCGCATCGCGGTTGCGCTCGATCGTGGCCAACAGCTCCGGAGAATCCGCCGGCATGCCGTAGCCCAAGAGGTGGACCTCATTGCCGCGATACGTCGTATTGATCTCGACGCCGGTGACGACGCGTGCTCCCGGCGGCGGCGTGAACTTCCCATAAGCGCTCAACGTGTCGTGATCGCTGATCGAGAACACTTCGACGCCGCGCTCGCCCATGAAATCGGCCAGCGCCTGCGGGTTGAGCGTGCCGTCGCTTTCGCTGGTATGACTGTGAAAGTCGACGATCACGGCTTGCGCCGCTCGATCGTCAGCGCAATACCGGTGCGCTCGTTCTCGCTAATCGCGACGGTGATGAACGAGGGAATGCAGATCACGTCGATATCGCTGTCCTTCAGATAGCTGCGCGCGATAGCGACGGCTTTGATCGCCTGATTGATTGCGCCTGCACCGACGGCTTGGATCTCCGCCGTCTCACGTTCGCGCATGACCGCGGCCAGCGCGCCTGCAACTGCGTTGGGATTGCTTTTGGCGGAAACCTTTAGCGTGCCCGGCGACGTTGCGTGCGACTCATCACTCATGCGATCCCCCGTAGGAAGATGCGTTTGATCTCGATCGCCCGTCCGGTCGACCGGTCGATGCGTACGACCGCTGCACAGAACTGCTTGGTTCCGTTCTTCTGCACGCTAAAGCGTTCGGAGATGCCCGTGAGGAAGCGCTCGAGCACCGCCTCTTCTTCCATGCCGATCACGCCGTCGGTCGGTCCGGTCATCCCGACATCGGTGATGTAGGCCGTACCACCGGGAAGGATCTGTTCGTCAGCGGTTTGGACGTGCGTGTGCGTTCCGTAGATCGCCGATGCGCGTCCATCTAAGTAACGCGCGAGCGCGACCTTTTCTGACGTGGCCTCGGCGTGCACGTCAACGATGACGACCGGCGTCTGAGCGCGCAGTTCATCGACGAGTGCATCGGCGATGCGAAACGGATCGTCAACCGGCGGCATGAACGTCCGCCCCATTACGTTGAGGACGCCAACCGTCGTGCCATCGGCCACGAAGGTGCCGTAACCGCGGCCTGGTGTGCCGGGCGGGTAGTTCGCCGGACGCAGCACGCGATCGCTCGACTCTAAGTACGTCTTGAAATCGCGCTTATCGAAGATGTGGTTGCCGCTGGTGATGAAGTCGACGCCGGTTTCAAAGAGTTCGCCGGCGGTCTGCGCAGTCAGACCAAAACCGCCCGCGACATTTTCGCCGTTGGCGATGCAGGCGTGTATATCGTGTTGGTCGCGCGCGAGGGCGAGGCAACGTTTGAGCGTGTCGCGGCCGGGCGAGCCGACCACGTCGCCAATCAACAGTAAGTTAAGAGAAGTCAGCGGCGAGACGACGCCTTTGCTTTCCGTTGCGATTTTAAGAAGTAGACGAGTACGCGCGCCTCTTCGCGAAAGCCGACCAGACTCTTCGACTGCGCCGGATCACGCAGGGCCTCGATCGCATAGAGCGCAGCTTCATCCTGGGCCGCCGGGTCCGCGTCGAGGTGATCCTCGGGCTGCGGATTACGGACCAGCGCGTCGGGGTAGCGATCGCGCAGAAGCGCGACGAGCAGCTCGAGCTCTTCCTTAGTGAAGGTGTCGCTGTCGCGCGTCACGTGCATGAACGTCGTGGAGCGATCGCCGTCGAACTCTACGCGCAAGACGTGCACCTCATCCTTGGCAAGTGCGAGGTAGCCGTTGATGTGGTCGTCGATCGTCTCAGCGATCGCCGCTTGCTCGCGCTTATTGAGTCGCACGCGCAACGCAAACGTCAACCGGACGCTGCCCTCGGCAGGCATCGAGCGAATCGATGCCAACTCGGGGAAGCGCACCAGCAGCGCACACACCAAGCTGACGGTGTCAGCGTTTTCTAAGGGTTGACGGCTATTCATGATCGGGCCCACCTGATACGACGCGGGCTCCAGGCACCCCCTGCGCCTCGCGTAGAATGGTAACAATCGTGAGACTCCGGCAGTTGCTGCCAGTCGCCTCGCTTGGGTTGCTTGCCGCCCTCCTGGCACACACGGCCAGCTACGGCAGCGACCACGTCGTGGGCGGCTCGCACCACGTGGCGCTCGAACTCCTCGCCCTCGCGGGCGCAGGATCCTTTGGCATGGTCGTGGCCGGGCTTGCGTGGCTCGGTGCGGGACGCCATGCCGACGGCTCGGTCCTGGCCGCCGCGGTTCGGCCGCTCCTGCCCTCGCTCGCCAGTTTGCTCGCCAGTGCCACCCTCTGGTTTGCACTTATCGAGAGCATTGAACCCGAACACGTCACGCAGGCACCAATCCCGCTGATCGGCTTGTGCCTGTTCGCTGCCTCCGCGCTCATCGCGTTGGCGGCAAAGTGGTTCGTCGCTGCCGTTGCTGCGATGGTCGCACTCGCAATTATCACCCTCGCATTTGCTCCTCGCGCGGCTTCCTATCGCCGCCGCTTCGAACACGTCTCCTCTGCGCGCCGGACGGATTTCGTCTACCGGCGCTTCGCCCGTCCTCCTCCGGGCGTGATGCTCCCCGTCTAGCATCACTAAAAACAGCTTCAAGAGGAGTTCCCATGTCTCGATGGATCGCGGCGACAATTGCCGCGTGTATGCTTCTTTCCACAGCACCTGCGCTTGCCGCCACCAGCGGCATCGTGCGCGGTGTCGTCACCCAATCCGGGACGCCCAAGGCGGACGCAACCGTAACGTTGTCCGGTCAAGGGCAACTGTACACGGCGAAGACTAACGCGCAGGGCGAGTATTCGCTCCCTATCGTCACTTTTGGACGCTACCTCTTGACCGTGCACGTCGCAGGCGCAACGGACAAGACGCAAGACGTCGACGTTGTCGAGGGCGCCGTGTCGGTGGTGAACATCGACGTGCTCAAGACGATCGTCGTCACATCGACCAACGCGGTGGCCGGCGTCAGCGGATCGCCAGTCGCGGTCACCACGATGGATCAAAAGCAGATCGCCGCGTCGCCGGTCAACAACAGCCTCAACCGATTGATCGTCACGGTACCCGGCGCGGTGCAGTTCTCGTACAACGAACCAGTGATCAATGGTTTCCATGGCGTGACGTACGAGGTCGACGGGGCTCCGCTGCCGCTCGCGACGACGTCGAACTTCGCCGAGATCATCGACCCAAAGACGATTAATTCACTCCAGATTTTCACCGGAGCGATTCCAGCGGAGTACGGCGGCGACCGCATGGGCGCTGTCGTCAGCATCGTCACGGATCGTTTCTTGAACATACCTGAAGGCACATACGGCTTGATCACCGGCGGCGCCGGCAGCCAAGCACAGGCGGTGGGAGAATTCGATACGGTTTCGCGCTTCGGCAACAACGAGCTGTTTTTAAGTTTGAACAGTTCGAGCACGAACCGCGGATTGGACGCGCCAACGTATGACGCCATCCACGACGACAGCTCCTCGAGCGATCAGTTTCTGCGGTGGGTCTCAAAGCTCAGCGATCGTGCAACGATCGCCGCGGATTTTTCGAATCAGTTCTCGCAATTCCAAATTCCAATCAATATCGATCCGAACAATCCCAACGATCCAATCTATGCGATCCCCGGTACCGACGATACGCAGTTGGAGTACGACCGGTTTGCCAACATCAACTTCACGCAAGTCTCGAAGGACGGGAACGGCGTCTTTCAGTTCATTCCCTGGGTGCGCTCGACGCGCGTCAATTACGACGGCGACCTCGGCGCCGATGTCCAAGGGATGGGCCCAAACTTCGGCTGCTCGCCGGCGGGTGATCCGGACAACTATCCCGACTGTAACGCCGACGGTATCACACCGAATTTCATCAACAACGTCGGCTTGGAGAACTTTACCTACGCAAACTATTTGGGGCTGCGTGTCTCAGAGCTGCGGTCGAGCACCCATCATACGTGGAAGGTCGGCATCGACGCAAACCGCGAGAACTCCGAGGGCTCGCAGACCTATGCATGTTATTACGTGAACTGCAACCTGCCGGGCAACACAACGCCGGCGGTTCCCGCAACAGCCGCTAACGGCTATCCGCTCGGCTATTACGCCGCGTCATCGGAACAAGCACAACCGGGGTCGCAAATCGGTATCTACGCGCAAGACAAATGGCAGCCGTCGCAAAACATCGTCTTCGACTACGGCCTGCGCTACGATCATTCGACCGGCTACACCAGCGGCTACATGATTGAGCCGCGCATCGGCGTCAACGTCTCCGACGGCGGTAGAAATATCTTCCACATGTTCTACGGCCGCTACTACGCGGCGCCGCTCCTCGAAGACGTGCGTCAAGCCTGCGCGATCTTTGCCGCCCAAAACGGCTGCGCGAGCACCGCGCCACCCTACGACCTGCAGCCCGAAATGGACAGCTACTACGAGATCGGGCTTCAGCACACGTTCAACGGCAATCTCGTCGGCTGGGCGAACCTCTTCGAAAAGAACGTCGTAAATATTCTCGACACGACGCAGTTGCTCAACACCCCGCTTTTCGCCGTGTTCAACAACGCGATCGGTCACAATCAGGGTCTCGAGATTCGCTTGCAGGATCGTCAAGGGAACGGCAACGACTGGTTCTACACGGCGACGATCTCCGAATCATTAGCCGGCGGCATCTCGGGATCGACGTTCCTCTTTCCGCCGGACATCAACGCGGGCTTGCCGATCTCTTCGCCGGCCCAACTCAGCCCCGAAGATCACTCACAAACGGTCGATTCGACCGGCGGCTACACGGCGTACTTCGGGAACCGCCGCGCGTGGTTCGCGTCACTTCAGGCCAATTACGGCAGCGGCTTCCCCGTGCAATTCGAAAACGCGAACGGCGCAAGTCTCAGCGGTACGCTTCCCGCGCACACGACCTTCGACTTCTCGACCGGCCGTATCGTCGAGCCCGGGAAAGGTCCGGATTCACAAGGACTCGGCGTGACGCTTCAGGTGTTGAATCTGCTCAACCATCAGTACGTGATCAAGATCGCAAACGGATTCAACACGTCGCAAATTGCGAACTCACGCACCTTCTTGCTGCGCTTCACGCAGCCGTTCTAGCCAAAGGAAGGATTTGAAGTGAACTTCAGACGTTTCATTCCCGCAATCGCGCTGACAATCGCTGCAACGCTCGCATCGCCGGTAACCGCGATGGCTATGGACAAAGGCGTTACCATGACCAAGGCGGCCGGGCCATACAGTATCGAGTTGCAGCTGCTGCCGGCGGAACCGTTCTATTCGCAGGCGCAATACCAGAAAGAACATCCGAAGGACGGGATGCTCGTCATGGGTGGCGCAGCGCCGGTGAGCCCGGATGCGGCGTCGCATCCCAACCATCACCTGATCGTTCATGTCTACGACGCTGCGAGCGGCAAAGCGATTACGGATGCGACGGTTACTATCAGCTATTCGCAGGGCACCAGCCCCGCGCACAGCTTGCCGATCGTGGAGATGCAAGCTATCGGGAAGGGGCCGCAGTCAACACACTACGGCAACAATCTCACCCTTCCCGATGGAACATACACCGTGACCGTCACCGCCAACGGCAACACGGCGACGTTCAACGTCATGGCTACGTCCGGTTCGATGAAGCTGTGATCACGCTCAAGGTGTGAAGCGCACGCCCATGCTGAATGCGCGGGGCGCCGCATAGTGGTTGCCCTGTGCGTTCAGCAGCGTGACGTAGTACCGATCGTTCAACAGGTTCTGTATATCGAAGGTCAAGGCGGTCTTCGGTGCGATAGCGATGCCTTTCTCGACGTCGAAGATCGTGTGCGGCGTCATTTTGCACAGAAGGTTCTCGGGCTCGCAGGCGTCCGACGACAAGCCGCTGCCATATTCGCCGTCCATCGAGAACCAGCCGCCGCGCCTATCTCGTAGCAACGCGCCCCCAACGATGCTGTAGCGCTGCTCGTGGTCCGCCGGCGTATAGCCGATCGGTGCGCCGAAACAAGGCGCGAGCAGTTGTGTCTCACACCCGCTGTTGACCGAGATCTGGTGCACTACCGAGGCGTACCACCGGCCGCCGCGTGCCAATGGGTGCGTGTAGACGAGCGACTCCTGCGATATACGCCCGAGCACATAATTGATGTCTTGGTGCAGCAGCGTTACGCCAACTTGCGTGTCGTCGATCAAGTCGTTGGCGTTCTTCTGCCACACGCGAAAGCCCAGATCGCCGTTGCCGAGCGGCAGATGGCCACCGAGTTCGAGGTCCGTGTCGCGTTCGGGTTTGAGGTCGAACTGCGCGGCGGTCGGCTGCAATGGCAGATTGAGCAGCTGCGCTGCTTCCGGGCTGACGTTCTCGAATGAGAACGGTTCGAAGAAGCGCCCGATGTAGGCATAGACGCTGGCGCGCGTCCCGTAGAGTCGCGTGATCTTCAGGCGCGGGCTGAAGGCGCCGAAGCCGTCGTCAAACGCCGTCGACTTGATGTTGAAGAAATCGTAGCGCAGGCCGTAGTCAGCCTCCCAGATGTCGCTGATCCGCCAGCTATCTTGGGCGTAGGACGTATACGTGTTTCCTTCGTTGGGCGCGTTATCGACGACGGTCGTCGGGGCATCCGGCGTTCCCGGCGTCAGAATCGGCGCGAGGAAATTGTTGGGTTGCAGTGTGATCGCGTAGTACTTCAGCACGCGCGTGTTGTCGTAGGTTGCGCCGGCTTGGAACGTGTGCCGCCCATAAGTGCGCGTGAAGTCGGCCTGCATGATGTAGTCGAGCGCGGTGCGCTGATCGGCCAGCGAATACGCGCACGTCGTCGGGAGATACGAGTCTGGATTGCTGATCGCATCGGAGCAGTCCGTCGGCGTCCCGCCGTTGCCGTACGGCGGCGGCGTCACGTTGAGCGCCTCGCCGTAGATGAAGTCGTTGTTCGGATCGCCGAAGTCTTGAATTTGCGATGACTTGATCGCCGGGCCGAAATTGAACGCGCCCGTGTCGCCGATCGCATGGTGAAACTGGACGGAGAGAAACGTATCTTCTTGATTCTCGTTGTCGTCGGTGTCGGCGGGCTCGCCGAACTGCACGTCGTTGGGAATCTGAAACGTCCCCGTGCTGTGGATAAGCGTGACGTTGGTATAGTTGTTCGTTCCGCCCGGCAGGGTGAATCGCGCGAACTGATTGACCGAGCTTGCCTCGTTATGCGGCGAGTCAAAGTCCGGCGGGTCGAGCCCGCGCGTCGTTTGCATGCCGCTAAGCGCGATGTCGTAACCGCCGCCGCCGGCGAGCGGCGAATGATAGCCGATCGTCGTATTCACGGTCCCGTACGAACCATAGGAAGCATTTCCGTCGAATCCGGCCGGTCCCGTGCCGGCGCGCGTCGACATATTGAAGACCGCGCCAAAACGAAGCCCATATTGCGCGGGATACGCGCCGGCGATGAAGTCGACGAAGGAAAGATCGTTCAAATTGATCTCGCCGCCGATGTCGCGATTGAGCTCCTGCGGCAGTGCGACACCGTCGACCTGGTAGTTGATCACGCCGTGATCGCCGTTGAAGTGCACGACCCCATTGGCGCCGCGTGCTGCCCCCGGGAGCTGGATTTCCATCTCGCTGAAGCTGTTATTATAGGGCATCTCGGTTAGCGCAGCGTGATTGAGCACGACGTCGCTGCCGCTGCCGCGCACCGCATTCGACGACGTCACGGTAACGGCACCGATCTCTTTGAGCCCGATAGGAATCATAACGGTAGCGCCACCGGTGCCCAAATCGACGCGCGCCGACCCGTGCGCGTCCTTGAACGTCGCTTCGACGTTATATGTGCCGACGCCAAACGGCGGAAATTGAAAGCGGCCCTGCATGTCGGTGGTCGTCTTGTATGTACGGTTGTTGCCGGTCGCCGTGATCTGAGCTCCGGCGACAGGTTTCGCGTTTTGAGTGACGGTTCCGGAGAGAAAGGCGCTCGTGTTGGTTGCAAATGCCGGGCGCGTGCAACAGAGCAGCAAGAGCCCGATGGCAATTGCCGCGCCTGCACAGCGCCGCAATGGATTAAAAGACATGGATGCTCCTAGAAGACGGTGATTGCTTGGGGGCGTGGTTATGCTAGGAGCAAAGGTGGCGGCCGATTACCCCGCGCGGCGACGTAGGCAAAATAGGGGCCGCTGCGATCGACCGGTGCAGGCAAGGCCGCACGAACGCGAGTCGGCGGCGCAAGCGTGAAAGCGTAATCACCGGCATCAACGGCAGCCTCGAGAGCCAGACCACCCAACCAACTGATAATCGCGGAAATCGCGAGCGCCGCGAGTAGTGCACCTGTGCTCAGACCATTGCCTTCGGCGAGCAGCGTAACGGCGACGAAGCCGAAGATTGCGAGCCCGAGGCGCCGCGAGCGGGCTGCCCGCAACCACAACGGGATTGCGCCGAGCGATAGGACGAGGAGCGCCAGATGGACCGGCTCTTGGAGCAACGCAAGCAGCGGACGCCCGGAAACCAATGCCTCGGGCACGATGTGCCCGAGCAAGGCAACCGGGGCGGCAAGCGCCGCCATCGACGCCGAGCTGCGTTTCATGATTTGCGAGTCATTCGCAAGTTATAGCCGGCTCCCTTCCTGAGCAAAGGACTCAGCATTTTGGGCCGGGGAATAGGCCGCTTCGCTATATGAAGAATCTCGAACATCGCCCCATAGTTGTGACAGGTGCCGCCGGCCTCATCGGCAGCGCCCTCATCTGGGCCCTCAACCGGCGCGGCATCGACGATATCATCGCCGTCGATCGCCTCGACGAATCTGAGAAATGGCGCCACCTCGTTCCGCTTCGTTTCGCCGATTACGTCGATGCCGACGACTTCATTTCAGTCCTCGACGAGCGCCCCGATTCGTTTGGCGACGTCGGCACGATCTTTCACCTCGGCGCCTGTTCCTCGACCACGGAACGCGATGCCGACTACTTGATGCGTAACAACTACGAATACACAAAGGCCCTCGCGCAGTGGGCGATCGAGCACGACGTGCGCTTCGTCTATGCGTCGTCGGCCGCGACCTACGGTGCGCTCGAGGACAACCTCTCCGACGAGATCGATCTGCGCACGCTGCGCCCACTGAACATGTACGCCTACTCGAAGCAGCTCTTCGATCTTTACGCGCAGCGCACGGGGATCAGCGATCGCATCGTTGGCCTCAAGTACTTCAACGTCTTTGGCCCTAACGAAGAACACAAGGGCGATATGCGCAGCGTTGTCTGCAAGGCGTACGAGCAAATCAGCGCCGGCGGCGGCGTCAAGCTCTTCAAGAGCTATCGTCCCGAGTTCCGCGACGGCGAGCAACGGCGCGATTTCGTCTACGTCAAGGATGCCGTCGAGATGACACTCGCGGTCGCGCAGAGCGATGCCACCGGCTTGGTCAACGTCGGCGCCGGTCAGGCCCAGACCTGGCTCGACTTGGTGCGACCGATTTTCAAAGCCCTTGGCTTGCCCGAGCGCATTGAATTTATCGAGATGCCGGAACTTTTGCGACCGAAATACCAGTATTCCACGCAGGCGCGGATCGATCGTCTGCGCGCATGCGGATACGCGGCACCGATCACCCCGCTCGCCGACGCGGTCAGTGACTACGTCTCGAACTATCTCGTTCCCGCGCGAGTTCTCGATCCCGCGCAACAAGAAGCTCTCTCCGTCCGATAACGAGGCCCGATGTCAAACTCCCGTTCCGAGCGCCGTCGTCAAGCGCGTGGTGGCTCGGCGACACCGCCCAAACGCGACCCGATGATGATCGTCTACATGAGCGCAGGCGCGCTAATCGTCGTGGTCATCGCGATTTTTGGCATTATGAATTGGATGCAGCAGCGCCAACTAGCGCTGGCCTATGCGACGCCAACGCCGGCGCCGTCGACCGCGCCGACCTCGAAGGCGATTCAACTGACCGACGGCGAGACGATCGGCAAGCCAACGTTCAAGTTGTATAAGGCGGGATTTCCCGACACGCCTACAGGAGGCCAGGGCCAACCGATCGACGGCATGACCTGCGGCGGGATGGAGTACGGCACACTTCACACACACACACACCTTGCGATCTTTTATCACGGTACCCAGGTCGCCGTTCCGAGGCTCGTCGGCGCGGCGCCGGTTCCACCGCAGGGCTGTCTCTACTGGACCCACACGCACTCGATGGACGGGATCATTCACGTCGAATCGCCGGTACTCGCACCGGAAGGCAGCCCGGGATTCCAACTCGGAATGTTCTTTGATGTTTGGGGACAGCCGCTCACGCGCGATAACGTCGCAGGGCTCAAAGGACCTGTCATCGCCTACGTGAACGGCACGCAATATGACGGCGATCTGGGGTCGATTCCGCTGCGTTCGCACCAGCAGGTCGTGCTCGAAATCGGTACGCCAACGGTACCCCCGCCGAACTACGCGTTCCCGCCCGGCGATTAACGCAAGACTTTGTTCAGCGCGGCGGCGAGTTCCTGATACGCGATCTCGCCGCTGTTGATATAGGCGATGTTCTTATTGGGATCGACGATCGCAATTGTCGGGTATCCGCCCTGCAAATAAAGCTTCGCGACGGTTAAGTTCGGATCGTAAATACCGATCGGATACTTCACGTTGAACTTGATCGTAAAGTTAAGCACGTCGAACTGCGATTCGGGCGATGCGCCATCCATCGCGGTATCGCTGCCGGGGATCGCGAGGAACGCAACGCGCTTTCCGTAGGCTGCGTAGAGCTTGTTCATTACTACCGTCTCGCGTTGGCAGTGCGGACACCAAGTCGCGAAGACCTCGATCAACGCGGGCTGCGTGATGGTTGCGAGATCGAACGAACCCGCCGTCGTCGGCAGCGTGAACTGCGGCGCCTTTTGCCCGACGACGAGCGACGCGTTTACCGGCGCGGTTGACGCATTCTGCAACTGCGTGGGATGCAGCTTCAGGTACAGAATGCCGCCGGCTACGATCGCGACCAGCACGATGGCGGAGATGATGGCAAGCACGCGTTGATTCATCGTGGACGGAGTCTCCGATCGAAGGCGAACGCCCCAGGTGCACGCAAAGCGATAAAAAGAGCAATAGCTGCAAGCGCCAGGTCGAAGCCCACGTGCGGCCAATCCGCAACCGCCGTATCCCCCGGCCCGAAGCACCCGCAGTTCGCGGGGATGCCGCGCAGCACCGCTGATGCGATCGCGCCTGCATAGACAACGAACTGCGCCGCCGCGACCCACGCCGCGGCGCGCGTGAAGAGCCCGGCGATCAGGTACAGGCCAAGCAGTATCTCAAAATAGGGGAGCATAACCGCCAGCGGGGCGACGATCCCGGGCGGCAACAGGCGAAAGCCCGCAATCACCGAGGCCAGCGCTTCAGGATGGCCCACCTTGAGGGCGCCGGCCCAAACCAACAGGGCGCCGAGCAGCCAACGCGCGAGTGCAACCGCCATCGATTAGAGACCTTTCTTGCAGGGGGCATAGACCAAATTAGGCTAACCTAACAACGACCATGGCCACCCTCGAGACATCCGTCGCGACCGCCACGACCCGCCGTTCGCTATGGCAAGTGATTCTGCGCTTCTTGGCTGTTACCGGTCCGGGGCTGATCGTGGCGTTTGCCGACACCGAAGCCGGCAGCGTCACGACGGCATCCGTCTCGGGCGCACAATTCGGCTACAAGTTGATTTTGCTGCAGTTGCTGCTGATCGTGCCGCTGTTCGTCGTGCAAGAGATGACCGTGCGTTTGGGCACCGTGACGGGCAAAGGCCATGCGCGGCTGATTCGCGAGCACTACGGACTCGGCTGGGCATGGGTCTCCCTCGGCACGATGTTGATCACCAACGTTGCCGCACTCGTGACCGAGTTTGCAGGTATCGCCGGTGCGGCGTTGATCTTTGGTTTGCCTGCGGCGCCGCTCGTGATCCTAGCCGCCGTGCTGCTCGTCGTCGTGATCTTCACTGCGTCGTATAAACGCGCGGAGATGTTCGCGTTTGCGCTCTGTACGGTCGAGTTGCTTTTCATTCCGGCGGCGTTCGCCGCGCATCCACCGGTGCATGACGTCATCATGCAAGGCATCTTCGGGAAGCAGCCGCTTGCGAACTACGGCTACCTGATGCTGATCGCCTCGAACATCGGCGCGGTGATCATGCCGTGGATGATCTTCTACCAGCAGAGCGCCGTTGTCGACAAAGGCCTCACGACCAAGGATCTCGGGTTCGCGCGGTTCGACACGGGGCTCGGTGCCGTGCTGACGCAGGGCATCATGGCTGCGATCATCATCACGACGGCTGCCACGCTCTTCGTGCACCACATCCAAGTCACCGACGCCGCGCATGCGGCGCTCGCGTTCCAGCCGCTCGTCGGGCGTTTTGCCGGCCTCACCTTCGGCATAGGCTTGATCGGTGCATCGATGCTGGGCGCATTCGTCGTCTCGCTCGCAACCGCGTGGGCGTTCGGCGAGGCCTTCGGTTGGCGTTGCTCGCTCAACGATGGGCTGCGGGCGAAGCGCTTCTCAGCGCTCTACGTCGCTTGCGTTGTGGTCGCCGCGTCGGTCGTGCTCATTCCGAATCTGCCGCTGATTCAGATCACGCTCAACGTCGAAGCCTTCAACGGCTTCGTGCTTCCGATCGTGCTCGGCTTCTTGCTGGTACTCGTTAACGACAAGCGCGTCATCGGCGACCGGCGCAACACGCTGCTCGGGAATGCAATTACGTTCTCGCTCTCCGCGGTTATCGTTGTTCTCGGCGTGTGGATGACGTTCCAAACGATCCTGCACCCCGGGAGTTGAACGTGAAAACCCCTCTCGCGCTTGTGCTCGCGGGCGCGCTGCTTACCGGCTGCGCGCACCCAAGCACACCGGATTTTACGCTCACGAGCGACAACGGCACCCCGTGGACCCTCTCGGCGCAACGTGGCAAAGCCGTAGCGCTCTTCTTTGGCTTCACGCACTGCACGGACACCTGTCCGGACACCCTCGCAAAGCTCGCGGCCTCACTGCGCGCCGACGGCGCGACGCCCGGCACTGCGCAAATCGCGTTTGTAACCATCGATCCGCAGCGCGACACGCCGGCGGTGATGCACGCGTACATTGCGCGCTTCCCGGGCGCACCGATCGTCGGCTTGACCGGGACGCCGGCGCAGATCGCTGCCGTGGAGAATGCCTACCATGTGTGGTCGCAAAAGGTCCCGGCGGCCCACGGTGGCGACGACTACGACGAAGCGCACAGCGCATTTACCTTTCTGATCGACCGCAATGGCAACCAGCGCATGATTCACAACGACGATGATCCGCAGCGCGACTTTGCGGCGGATCTGGCGACCTTGCTGCGATGATTGCAGCGCTCGTGCTCGCGGGGCTCTTGCCGTTTCACGGCGTCGTGGTGGCGCCGGTCGGCAACGGCGAGGCCGTCGTCCAAAACGCGCCGATCACGCAGACATTACCGCTGCAGACGCGGAGGTATCGGCTCGCGCCGAACGTGACGCTGCGCGCGGGAACCGGCGTCGATGCGCTGCTCGATCGTTCGAGCGAGCCGTGGACGCTCCGCGATCCGGTCGCGGCCGCGTCGTTCGTTGCAGGCCTACCGAATCCCGGACGCGTGATCCCGGTCGACGTCGGCAAGCCGCTGCCGCGCGCGACCTTAATCGATCAAGACGAGCGCCGCGTGCAACTCGCCGACGCGTTCAAGGGCAAGACGATGCTGCTCTCGTTCATCTTCACGCGCTGTCCCGACACCGACGTGTGCATCGCGATCAGCTCGAAGTACAGTCAACTGCAGCGCGAACTGGATCCGGCGCGATTCGCCCTAGTCGAGATCAGCCTCGACCCACCCTACGACTCGCCGGCGGTGCTGCGCGCGTACGGCAAACAATTCGAGCAGAATCCGGCGAGCTGGACCCTGCTGACCGGGACCGGCTCGACGATCGAGCAAGTACTCGACGAATTTGGCATTTCATCGCTGCAAACCGATAGCTCGCGCTACATTCACAGCGACAAGCTCTTTATCATCACGCCGCAAGGCCGCGTGGCCTACGTCGTAGATACCGCCGGGTGGGATCCGCGCGGTGTTGCCGCTGAGGCGCGATCGATCGAGGGCATGACCAGCAACCCATTCGAGCGTTTCAAGCTTTCGCTAATTGCCAGCGTCGTCGCGCTCTGCGGAGGCAGCCAGTTCGCGGGCATCGTGCTACTCGAGGTCACGCTCTTTCTCCTGATCGTGGTCGTCGTGACGGTCGCGCTGGTGATCGTCGGAAGGGTGTTGTGGCATCGCGCTGCATAAAGCCCGAGCATGGCCGCGCCGCGCAAGCCGTTCGATCCGCCGTCTCCCGAGCAGTCCGCGTTCCTCGAACGTGCGATCGCCGAGCACGGTAAGGCGACCTATAGCTATGCGCTGCGGCTCACGCGCAACGAGGCCGATGCGCGGGATCTGACCCAGGAAGCCTTTATCCGCGTCTACCGCGCGTGGCGCAGCTTCCAGCCGGGCACCTCCTTCCTCTCGTGGATCTACCGGATCGTCACGAATCTGCACCGGGATGAACTTCGGCGACGGAAAGGACGTTATCAGGAAGAGATCCCCGAGGACAACGCCCCGCAACGGTTCGGGGGCACGCGGCCGCTCGCCACCGAGCCGATTGAGGACCTGGTGGAACGGCAGCTCAGCGAGCGCATGTCAAAGGCGCTTGCGGCCCTCTCGCTCGAGCAGCGACAGGTCTTGATCCTCGCGGACGTTGAGGAATACAGCTACCAGGAAATCGCCGACGTTGTCGGCTGCTCGATCGGAACGGTGCGCTCGCGCCTCCACCGCGCTCGGCACCAGCTTCGCCGCTCCATCGAATCGTTACCAAAATCATCATGAACGCACATCCGAATCACGAACTACTCATCGACTACCTGCACGGCGAACTTGCGCCGGGCGAGGATGCTGCCCTTTTGCTGCATCTCGATAGCTGCACGGCCTGCCACGCGCGCTATCAGGACGAGGTCGAACTCTCCGAATCGTTGCGCGCGTATGCGCGCGTCAGCGAGCGCGAACTGCCCGCCGGTGTGCGCAACGCTATCTGGGCTGCAATCGAGTCCAGCGAACGCGCACCGTCGTGGACGCAGCGCGTTGGCGCCTGGCTGCAGCCGGCTGTTGCAGTTCCCATTGCCGCGCTGCTCGTGCTCGGCGCCTTCCTCGGCTTTAGCTCGAGCGCGCGTCACAGCACCACGATCGATGCCGCCTACTACCTCGATGACCACGCCGCCGTGACCAGCGCCGTGCCGTTCAGCGAAGGAAACACCGTACCCGCCGCGCTCTTCACCACCGAGAACGCGGATGGCGCACAGTAGTAGCCCGCTCTTTCTCGCGGCGCTACTCGCCAGCTCCACACCCTCACCTGCACCTGTCGATGTGTTACGCGACGCGATGACCGCGCCGCAACGCATTTCCTATGTGGGCGAGGTCGCGGTGCTTCGCATCGGCCAAGAGCACTCCGATGCCGAAGTCTATCGCGTCGAGCATCGTGCCCCCGACATGACGCGCCGCTGGTACCTTGCGCCGCAGGACCTTTACGGCGACTCGATCATCACGCGCGGCTCAACGACCTATTCGATCGACGTCAAGCGCGAGCAGGTCGTCGTAGCGAACGGAGAAGACGCCGACGAGCAAGTCACCGAGCAGGGGAACTTCACCGTGCTGATGGCCAACTACAACGCCGTCTACGCCCCGAACGAAACCTTCGATGGCCGCATAGTCGACGTCGTCTTGCTCAACAACAAATACACCGGGCAGACCACGATGCGCTTGCTGATCGATGGCGCCACGCACATTGTGCTCGAGCGTCAACAGTTTGCCGGCAACGGATCGCTGATCGCACAAACGCGCATAGAGCAGATCCGCTACACCGGCGCGATTCCGCAGGCCATCTTCGCCGTTCCGCCGGGCTTGCATCGCGTGGACGGTGTTGCGCGCGGAACCGAGTCGAGCGATGTCGAGCACGTCATCTCCAACGCCGGATTCAGCGCACTCGAGCCAAAGTATTTGCCCGAGGGCTTCAGCCCAATCGCCGGCGACGTCGTATCGATCAAGAACGTCCCAACCCTGCACCTGCTCTATTCCGACGGCATTCGCACGGTCTCGCTTTTCCAAAACGAAAAAGATGCTGCAGTCGACCTTTCGCATTATCACGCGATTACAACCAGCGTTGCCAATCATCCGGCACACTATGTCCAAGAGGGTCCGACGACACTGCTGGCGTGGTCCGACGGCAACCGGCATTTCGCGCTCGTCGGCGATTTGAGCTTGAACGAACTAGTACGAATCGGCGCGAGTGTGTTACCCTAAGCGCGTGCCGGAACGCGACTTAGCCACGCTCCTCGTCACGATGAAACCCGCTCTTGACCCAAGAGAGTGGGTCTTTTGTTGCGTGGACCGTTCGTTCCCGATTGCCGACGCGCGCCCGCTCCTGACGTTTCGCGAGACCGAAGGTGTCACGATCGTGGTCGAGCGCGCCGTTGCCGAGGAACACGATCTGGAATACGCATTTCTGTCGCGGCGGATCACGCTACGCGTCGAATCGGACTTGGAATCGGTTGGCCTTACGGCGGCGGTGACGGCTTCGCTCACCAAGCATACGATCGCGGCAAACGTCGTCAGCGGTTTCTATCACGACCACATCTTCGTGCCGATCGACCGCGGCGAAGAAGCGCTTCGCGTCCTAGAGGAACTCAGCGCCGAAACCGCGCGTCGAGTGCTGTAAGCACGTCGCGCTGCGCGCGCGGCACCGCGTCCAATTGCGCACCGCTGGCGGCGGTTTCGCCACGATCCGTGGTCTCGATTACCTGCGCGATCGATTCGGTGAGCGCGTCGATATCGTAGCCGCCCTCCAAGATATAGGCGACGCGACCGTGGCAATGGCGCTGCGCGGTCGCGTTGATCGCGCGCGCGAGCGCTGAAGCTGCGCCCACGTCGACGCCGAGATCGCCGACCGGATCACCCGCGACGTAATCGAAGCCTGCACTAGCAACGATAAGGTCGGGGCGCACGAACGCTGCGACACGATCGAGCAGGTGCTCCCAGATCGCTACGAACGCTTCGGTCGCGATTCCGGAAGCCGGAAGCGGCACGTTAACAAGCACGTCGTCGCCGAGGAGGGCGCTTTCGTAGCCGGTGCCGGGATACGCAGGCGATGCGTGCGTCGACACGTAGCTCAAGCCCTCGCCCACGACGTCTTCGGTTCCGTTACCATGGTGGTAATCAAAATCGATCAACAGCACGCGGCCTCCGGCTTGCGCCTGATACGCGCGCGCGGCGATCGCAGCGTTGTTGAAGACGCAGAAGCCCATACCGCGCGCCGCCTCGGCATGATGACCCGGCGGGCGCACGAGCGCGAAAACCGGCGCGCTGCTTTGCACCGCCGCTTCCATTGCGTTGATTGCGCCGCCGGCGGCGCGGCGCGCCACGTCGAGCGTGCGCGCATCGACAACCACGTCGCCGGTCGAGAGGTAGCGCGGACCGGAGAGATCGCCGATTTCGCGCTTGACCAATTCGACATAGCGTTGCGCATGTACGCGCTCAATCTCGCCATCATCCGCGTCGCGGGGTTGCATAACATCGCTAGCGAGACCACGCTGCACTAAACGCGCGGCGACCACCTCGACGCGGTCGGGCGATTCAGGATGCCCGAGATCGCGGAGATGGTCGCCGTAGAGCGCGTCGTAGACGATTCTCACGTCATCTGGGTTTTTTCGCCGTCGCCGCCGGCTTGCTGAGATCGGCGATGTAGCCTTGGATCTTCGCGTACTCTTTCGTGCCCTTATTCATCTTCACAAGCAGTCGCTTGTAGGCAGTAATTGCCTTCGTGCGCTGCTTGGTCTGTTGATAGCACTGGCCCGCAACGTAGAGCAACTGCGGATTCTGATCCAGGAAGCCCTTCGCGTTGTTGTCGAGCACGTCGAAGATCTGCGCTGCTTCCTTGTAGTTTTTCAGCTCGAAGTCGGCACCGGCGATACAGCCGAGCATCTCCGGCGTGCGCTGCAGTTTGAAGCTCTGGCTGCACGCATCCTTCGAGTCCGGATAGTCGTGCAGGTACGAGTACGCCTGGCCAAGCATCGCAAACGCGCTTGGGTCGGGTTGCGCTGTGGTAACGCGCTTGAGGTAGCCGACAGCGTCCTGATATTTCTGTTGCTGCATCGACAGCTGGGCTAAGCGGGTAAGTGCATCGACGTTGGTGTTGTCGATCGCCAGCGCCGCCTGCCACTCGGTCTTGGCCTTGTCGAGATTCTTCTGGCTCGCCAAGAAATCGCCGTAGGCAACGTAGATCTGCGGCACTTTCGGATATTGCGCGATGCCTTGCAAGAAAATCGTTTCGGCTTGTGAGTTCTTCTTCTCTTGCACGAAGTACGCGGCTTTGCGAATGACGATTTGAACCTTCTGCGCGTCATCCGGCGCCGCAACGATCGCGTCATCGTAGGCCGCCGAGGTTTGGTCGTCGGCGTGCTGACGGGCGTAGAGATCGGCCTTGAAGACCAGCGCTTGTAGGTTCTTCGGATCGAGCGCGAGCGCGCGCGAAACTTGCTGGAGCGCTATCGGGATGTTGTTTTGCGCGGCATAGGTCTGCGCGATCTGGATGATCGGGTCCGGGGCCTTGGGGTCCTTGGCCGCGGCAAGCTCAAACTGCTTGCGCGCGTCGTCGTACTTTTGCTCGGCAGCGTACACGGCGCCGAGCATCGAGTAGGACTGCGCGTCGCCCTTGTTTAGCACGACGCTCCGATTGGCAATGCGTTCGGCGTCGGTGAAGCGATTCGCCTTGAGGTAGAGTTGCTCCAATTGCTGGAGCACGCCGAGGTTGCTCGGATCGAGATTCTCCGCCGCTTCGAGATCGCCAATAGCCACATCGTCGTGGCCGAGTGCGTCCATTGCGTAACCGTCGAGATAGTAGACTTGCGCGTTCTTATCGCCCATCTGCAAGAGATGCTGCGTGAGCTGCACGGCGAGGTCGGGTCGTCCGATCGTAAGAAACTGCCCCGCGAGCAGCGTCATCGAATCCTGATCGTTGGGATTCGCTTTGAGCTTCGCTTGCAGTTTTGGAATCGCAACCGACGGGGGCTCCGGCGTTGCGGTCGGCAGTGCCGACGGTGATGGCGACGGCGACGGCGATGCAGCGCTCTTCCCGAAGAGCGAGGCTTGCGCACTGGGTTGCGTGACGACCAGCGTTGCACAGAGGGCAACGAGGACCGCGAGTAGGAATGTGAAGCGTTTCAACGTGTTCGAGATCCTATCTAAGACTTGGCGGCTTGGACGAGCTTGGTAAGTTCTGGGACGATGGCGAACGCGTCGCCGACAACCACGAGATCCGAGAATTCGGCGATTGGTGACTGTCCATCCTTATTGATCGCGACGATTGTACCTGAAGAACGCATGCCGACCTTGTGTTGTATCGCGCCCGAGATCCCGACCGCGATGTAGAGGTTGGGGCTGACCGTCTTGCCGGTTTGGCCGATTTGTAGACTGTACGGAACCCATCCCGCATCGGCGGCTGCACGCGACGCGCCCACCGCGCCGCCGAGTGCGTGCGCAAGTGGTTTGAGCAGCGTATCGAAGGGTTCGGGGCCGCCGAGACCGCGGCCACCCGCCACGACGACGGGTGCTTCCTCGAGTGCCAGCTCACCAGAGCCCTCTTCAACGTCTTTCTCGACGACGACGCCGTAGCTCTTGCCGGACGGCTTGTCGATTGCTTGCACCGCTGCTCCGCTACCGCCCGCTTCCGCAGCAAACGCATTCGGACGAACGGTCACGATGCCATAGTCACCAGCGAGCAGTTCGCAATTCGTAATCAGCGCGCCACCGAGCTTCGGCATTACCGCGACGATCTTCCCGTTCTCGATCTTGAACTCGGTCGCATCGGCGCAGACGCCCGCGTCCAGACGGCCGACCAGCCGGCCGCCGACGTCTTTTCCGGTTAATGTATTGGCGACGAGAATAAGTGCCGAGCCAATCGATCTCGCCGCAGCTTCGAGATAATCGACAACCGGATCGAGCAAGTACTTGTCGACATCAGCATCGTCGTTGATGTGGATCGCGTCGAGCGGATAGCTCTTGAGCGCATCGGCGAGCGCCGTAGAACCGGCGCCGACGACGAGCGCATGCGCTTTACCGCCGAGTTGATCGGCCAGCGTGCGCGCCTGCGTCGCCATCTCGAAGGTGACTTTCGGCGTTTGCCCGTTCTTATGTTGAACGTAGACGACAACGTTTTTCATCTAAACTAGCTTCCGCTCTTTAAGGAAATCAAAGATCGCTTGCGCGCCGGCAGCAGCATCGGCTGCCTCAATCACTTGGCCCTTGCCGCGAGCAGGCGGCGGCGCGAATGCGAGCAGCTGCGTCTTAGAACCGGCCTGGCCGACTTTTTCGCTCAAACCCAAATCGGCAACGGTCAGCGCAGCGATCGTCTTTTTCTTAGCGCCCATGATGCCTTTGAGCGACGCATAGCGCGGTTCACCGAACGTCAATGCGGTCGTCATCACGCACGGCAACGGCGCGCTCACGTCTTGGTAGCCCGTATCGGTCTCGCGCTCGATCTTCAACTTGCCATCAGCCACTTCGGCCTTGCGCGCATTGGTGACGAGCGGCGTCTGCAGATACTCTGCGAGCGCACCCGGTGTCGCACCGGTAGATCCGTCATCGGAGAGTCCGCCGACGAGAAGCAGATCGAAGCCGATCTTCTTCAATGCGTGCGAGATCGCGTACGCGCTTGCCCACACATCGCTGCCTTCCAGCCCCGCGTCCGAGAGCAACACCGCATCGTCCGCACCCATCGCGAGCGCCTTACGTAGTGTCTCTTTCAACGACTCGGGCGCCATGCTAAAGACGGTCACGGTGCTATCACCGCCGACCTTCTCTTTAATTTGTAACGCGGCTTCGAGCGCGTATTCGTCGTACGGATTGAGCACCGTCTCGACACCTGCGCGAACCAAACGCTTCGTGCCGTCGTCGATACGCTTGTCGGCGTTCGGATCCGGCACAAGTTTGACCGTAACCACGATCTTCACGTGGAGAACTTGACCTCCTCAAAGGCGTGGGGGAGAACCCGGGGCCATTACGGTTGTCTAGAGCTGAATCCTCTGGTCGACGATGAGGGCGGTGCCACGTACGTTCGGAGGTGGACCGCCCGGTACGGAGGGCAACCCGGTCAAGCCATAGCGGCGGAGCTGGACGAGCAATTGCTGGCCGTTGGTAAAATCCCACTCTCCGCCGGCGAAGGCCTCGCCGTAAATCCCTTGGACCGGTGTCGTCGCCCAGCTTCCGTTGGCGCTGTAGCGTCCGTAGCCGATCGTGGCGACCATCCGCTTGTTCCAGTGGTGCTGGAAGCTCCCGACGATCTGCGGGTAGTTCATGCTGACGAAATCGACCGGGTCGATCGCCGGCCGGTACGAGCGGTCCCATACCGTATCGAAGGCAAGATCGTCGTGCTTCCAATGCCAGGCGGCGTAGAATGCGACTTGTCGTTGCCAGCCGAGTGTTGCGAATTGATCGTACTGCGGGAGAAAGAACCCGTCGATCCACCCTTCCTGTGACGCACTCGATAACGTGATCGGCTCGATTTGACGCCAGACGTAAGCATCAGCGTGCGCTTCGAAGTGTCCGCGCGTGTAGTCAGCGTGCACGCGATAGCCTTCACGATTGATTCCGATGATCGAATTGTCGACGGCCTGATAGGTCGACTTCAACCACTGCCCGGGCCACGACCACGCAACACTCCACACGTTCTCGGGAACGCCGTACGGCAATATCACGGTTGCGTAATGCGGATCGAAGCGATAGTACTCGGCGCCGGCATCAACGATCGCGTTGAAGTGCCGCGTAAACGCGTAATGTTGATACGAACCCGGTTGCTGCGTGCCGGGCGCCGCAGCAATGCCATCGTGATACCACGCCTCGCCGAGCTCGATCAGCATGTCGTCACCATGGAACGGATGTACGAGCGCGCGAATGCCGGCAATCGTCTGTACTTGATCGGCAAGCACGCTCGAGAAGAGCCGGCCTTGCGGCCCCGGATACAGCGTTTGGTCGGCGCCGAAGAACGTCGTCGTGGTAATCGGACCGCCCGACGTCGTGATGTTGGCAACTTGCGCGGAGAAGCGCCCGTAATCGCCGCGATCGAGGACGTACGAACCCATCGTGAGACGGGCACCCGTGCCTTGCAGCACCGGCAACAATGCATCCGTAAGTTCGACGGTCGACTGCCCGTGCGAGAACACTGCATCGGCGCCGAGAAGCGGCAGCGACGATTCCGACGGCGTCCATGTATCGACGTTGGGCATGCCCGGTCCAAGTGTCTCCGCGCTCGTGACGCCGATCGAAGGATTGGCATTCGTCACGGCAGCCGGCGCAAAGACGAAGCGCTCGGTCTGCGTGAGATTGACGTAACCGCCGCTCGCCTTCCATGCGCCGTCATTGCTCGCGAGCGATGCCGCGTAGGGCGTCACAAATTGTGCCGATGCGCCTTCGATGCCCTGGCCACCGCTCTGCGGAAAGTTGATTGCATAGTTGATCGGCGAGTGGCCTTCATGCGGATCGAGCAGCCCTTGCCAAGGCTCGCTCCAGTACATGAGGTTGTTGAGATCGCCGCCGTAGGCGCCAAGCAACACCTGGGCATCGAGTGTGATCGAGCGCATGCGGTCGTTGCCGTCGACGAGATATTGCAGCTCACCCGCGTTACCCGGCGTCTGCGCGGTGCTGGTAAACCAATCGTACGGCGACATCGGTGAAAGCGGAAGGCCGGTTTTAAACGCGGGCGCTTCGGGTGGCGCAAGTCCCGGCCCGGTTTCACCTTGCGAAACGAACACGTTTGCGCCTTGCGCGTGCAACGAAAAGCCGGGCGTCGGTGACGGTGACGGGCTCGGAGTGGGTGAAGCCTGTGCGCGCACAACCGTCGGTAATGCGAAGGTGAGGAATCCCACCGCTATAACGCACGTGAAGCTTCGCATCTATATAGCTACAGTGCGAGCCGGACGGACTAGGAGCCTCTAGCTAAGGTCGATTTAACGGTACGGGAGCATCGCGAGCCATAGGCTGACTCGCGTGTTCGACTCGAATTGGCCGGCGCGCAGCCGGTCGTCGTGGGGAGCTGCGGGTTTCGCGCCGCAAATGAATGCCAGCAGTGCCTTCATCGCACGTAGCCTCCTTTGCAAAAAATATCTGCTTACTATATCGGCAGGCTGGAGGCCGCGTCGATTACGCGGATGTAAGGCTTACGTCTTGGTTTTGCGGCCGCGCTGGTACTCGGGCGGCACGAACGACTCCGCGCCGAGCTGATCGGCGGCGTCCCACACCCAGTTCGGATTTCGAATGAACGCGCGAGCGAGCGCGACCGCGTCGGCTTGTCCGGTCGCGACGATCTCCTCGGCCTGCGCCGGCTGCGTGATCATGCCGACGGCGATCGTCGTCATGCCCGTTGCCTTCTTGATCGCTTCGGAGAACGGTACTTGATAGCCGGGGCCGATCTCGATCTTCTGATCGGGCGAGAGCCCGCCACTCGAGACGTCGACGAAATCGCAGCCGCGCTGCTGGAGCGCGCGCACGAACGCGATCGTCTGCTCGAGATCCCAACCGCCTGGAACCCAGTCGCTCGCCGAGAGGCGCACGCCGAGCGGCTTTTCCTGCGGCCAGACGTTGCGCGCCGCGTCGAAGAGCTCGAGTGGAAAGCGCATGCGGTTTTCGAGCGAACCGCCGTACGCGTCGGTGCGCACGTTCGAGAGCGGCGAAAGAAACTGATGCGCCAGATACCCGTGCGCGAAGTGCAGTTCGATGATGTCGATGCCAAGGCGCTGCGCGCGCTCGGCCGCCACGATGAAATCGTTGCGCACTTTTTGCAAACCGGCATCGTCGAGCGCAACTGGTGCGGGCCAGTCGCCGTACGGCAGCGTCGACGCCGACACCGTCT
>JBAUEZ010000119.1:0-18146 GCA_049678885.1 Candidatus Aquilonibacter sp.
CGTCTGCCCGCGATGCGCGACCTTGCGCGGCAGCTCGGTTGCGCGCTCGTCACCGTGTCGCAGGCCTACGAGCTGCTGGTCGCGCGCGGTCGTGTAATTGCGCGCGTGGGAAAGGGCACATTTGTCGCCCCGCCGCCCGAAGTCCAATCGCCCTTTGCGCGCCGCTGGGAGCCCGACGTCTCACGCTTCGCGCGCGCCCAGCGATTGGACGGCGTGATGGAGCAGCTCACACGCGCAACGCATCCGGGCGCGATTTCGCTCGCGGCGGGACATCCGGCGCCCGAGACCTTTCCGCTCCAAGACTTCGGCCGCGCCGTGCATCGTACGCTGCTCGACGACCCACCCGAGGCGATGCAATATCGCTCGTCGACCGGCGACCCCGATCTGTGCGCGACCTTTGCCGAACGTCTGCGTTCGCGCAGCGTGGGTGCAAGTGCGCAAGACCTCATCGTCTGCAGCGGCGCGCAACAGGCTGCCGATCTCGTCGCCGACGTGCTGCTCGACGACCGCAGCGTCGTTGCCAGTGAGAGCCCGACATATTCCGGCACGCTCGGCGTCTTCGATGCACGCGGGGTGACCTACGTCGAGGTACGAGGCGACAGCGACGGCGTCCGTGTCGATGACGTCGAGCGCGTGTTCTCCGAGTATCGTCCACGGCTCTTCTACGTCAACCCCATCGCGCAGAATCCGACCGGTGCCGTGCTGCCGGCACGCCGCGCAAAACAGATCGTCGCGCTCGCACGTCGCTACGACGTGATGGTACTCGAAGATCAGACCGGGTGGCAGCTCACCTACGACGCGCCCGCGCCGCAGCCGCTCGCAGCATTCGATACCGATGGCCGGGTCATCGTGATGGAGAGTCTTTCTAAGTCAATCTTCCCGGCGCTGCGCATCGGCTATTTGTACGCGCGAGGCGGCATCGCCGAAGCCCTTGAGGTCGCGAAGGCGCGGGCCGACGTGTTTACGTCGACGTTGACGCAGCGCGCGCTTTGGCGCTTTATGAGCGCACCGGCGTATGCGCGGCACTTACGCAGCTCACGCGCACTCTACCGCGACCGGCGCGACGCGTTCGTTGACGCGCTTGCAACGCATGTTCCCTGGGCCCAGGTGCGGCCGCCCGCTGCGGGAGTCAACGTGTGGCTCGCGCTGCCCTCACGCATCTCGACGCAAGCGGCGTTCGATGCGTGCGCGCGCGAAGGTGTGCTCGTCATGCCCGCAGAGCCGTTCTACCCCACGCGCAGCGGGCCGCCCGCTCTGCGTCTTTCGTTCGGCGACATCGACATCGAGACCGCACGGGAAGGCGTGCGTCGTGTCGGCCTTGCGCTACGCGACCCAGTGGAAGCGCGCGAACTGCACGGTATCGTACGCCAACAGCCCGAGTGACGCGAGCACGACGGCACCGCCCGCAATCGGCACGCGTTGCAGCGCGCGCGCAAAGGCGATAAGAATCGGTATCACGACGAATGCGTAGCGATCGGCGCCGATCGGCTCGCCGGCAGAAAAAATGAGTGCGATCGCCAGCAGGCCGTAGAGCGTGAGCAACGTGCCGAGGGCTTTGCGCTGCACGACGAGCGCGATGGCGGCGATCGGCACGAGCACGACCAGCAGATTGCTGCTCCATGAGCCGATGAGCGACCGGAAGACCCGATACCACGCCGCGATGTCGATTCCGCCGGTTCGCCAACCCGCTTCCGCGTGGACGAATGCAAGTGGATCGCCGAAGCGTAAAGCGCAGAAGAGCGCAAAGAGGCCGATGCCGCCGAACGCGAGCATCGCGCCCGCAATCGCGCGCGCCCCGCGGCGCTCCACGATGGCATCGATGACGAGTGCTGCAGCAAGAGCAATGCCGAGCGCGCTCGTGGCGCTCGCAGCGGCTCCCGCAAGGCCACCCGCAAAGCGCGCATCGCGCAATGTCCACCAGAGCGCGAGCGCGCTGAAAAAGAGAAAGGTCCCTTCGTGATATGCGACGCTTGCGAACAACGAGATCGGGCACGCGCAGGTGACGGCGATAGTCCAACGTGCGGTGGCGACGTTCCAGCGTTCGCGCGCGAGCGCGTAGAGTATCGCAAGCGCACCTAGGAACGCGATATTGTTTACCAAGACCCCCGCGAGCGGCCAACTGATTCCGGCACGCAGCAACAGCGATGCCAGGAGTGGATAGAGCGGAAAGAACGCAAGGTCGTGCTGCATGCCGCGTGTGGCAAATCCGTACCCGTGTTGGGCGATCGAACCGTACCATGCGCCATCCCAGTTGCCGGCGCTCGCAAGTGGGTGCGGCGACGCCATGAATAGTGCGATGCCGATAATGGCTCGGGTGACAAGCCAGGCAAGCAAGACGAAGCGCATGCTCCCAGGGTCTTCGCGCAGGCTGCAGGTTCCCCGCGTCGCGCGTCCGTAGCCTAAGCGGGTGAACTTCCGAGGACCCGTAACGACGGCGGCTTTGGCCGCTGTTTTGCTGGGTGCCGCCCCCCGACCGGCGCCCCTGACCATTTACTCCGCCCCTGCCGCAGCCCGCCCCGCCGGCGCATCCCGCGAACGAGCCACCGACGCCGTGCTTCCTGACGGCCGCATCGCAGCGCCCATTGGAACATCGACCTTCATCGGTACCGATCCGCTTGCGCTTGCCGTTTCGCCCGATGGGCACTTCGTCGTCGTTGCAAACGCGCAGCAGAACGCCGCGCTCGGCGTGGCGCCGCCGTCAGCACCGGGCATCGTTGCCGGTTACAGTCTAGCAGTTGCGGATGCACGCACGCTACGCGTCACGAGCGTCTACCGCGACGCCGCGCTGACGCTTTTCACGGGCATTGCAACCGCGAACGATCCGAACGATCCAACGCAAACGCTCGTGCTTGCCTCGGACGGCGGTCGCGGCCTCGTGCGCTTTTTTAGTCTTGGCAGTGACGGCACGCTGACGCCGCAAGGCCAGGTTCCCGTTGCCGGATTTCCCGACAAGATCGCGATCGGTAGCGGCGGACGCGTCGCCTACGTGACGAGCAACATCGGCAATACCGTGACCGCGATCGATCTTGCGTCGCGACGTATCGTTGGCAGCGCGAGCACGGGATATTTCCCAGCCGGGCTCGCGGCGGTCGGCGAGCGATTGTATGTCGCCAACGGCGGTCTGTCGACCTACGCCGCCTTGCCGGCTCCGGCGGCGCAGCCTACATTTGCAAACCCGACTGCGGATCAAGCACAGTCGTCGTCGCTCTCCGTCGTTACGCTCGACCCGGGTGGTGCGATCGACGCGCAGGCTGCCGCGATTGCGAGCATGCCGATGGACCCAATTCCGGATGGGAAGCAAAACGTCGGCGGTGCGCGACCCGACGCGATCGTTGCACGGCATGGTGGTGGTTTTGCATACGTGACGATGGCCAACGTCGATCGCGTTGCGACCGTCATGCTTGAAAATGGCGATCCGCAAGTTGTTGCCGGGTTGGATTTGCGTCTCTTTGTCGATGCGCCCTACGGCACGCAGCCGAGCGCGGAGGTACTTTCGCGCGACGACAAACGGCTCTACGTCGCACTCGCGGGGCTCAATGCAGTGGCGGTGCTCGACGCGCGCGTCCCCGCGCACTTGCATCGTTTAGGATTGATTCCGACGGCATGGTACCCGTCGGCGCTCGCACTCTCGCCGGATGGCCGATATCTCTACGTCACGGCGGCAAAGGGCGTCGATGGCTGGGGTGAGCTCCAGCGCGTCGATCTGAAGACTGTGCCGCTCCAATCGGCAACGCTTTCAGCGCTGCGTTACAACCGTGCGGTCAGCGCCGCACGTGCCGATCCCGTCGTGCCGTCGATTCGTTCGGGAAGGCGCAGTAGTTCGATCGATCATGTCGTCTATATTGCCGTCGGCGATGAGAGCTACGATGCGATCTTCGGCGACCTCGGGCGGGGTAACGGCGATCCGTCATTCGTCGTCGACGGCGCCAATGCTACGCCGAACCTTCACGCGCTCGCAAACGCCTTCGGCATCGCCGACAACTTCTACGTCGCCGATGCAAATCTCGACGCCAATGCACAAGCCGCGCTCGGCGGTGCGCCGTCGCTTTACGCGCAACGCGTGATTCCCGTGAACACCTCGCGCCTGCTGTTCGACGATCGCGGGAACGATCCTGAAGACTATCCGCGCGCCGGATATCTGTTCAATGCCCTTGCGCGCGCCGGGATCTCGTATCGCGACTACGGCGGATTGCTCACCCTCTCGGGCTACGGCACGCAGGCGCCGACCAAAAACGCTCGCGCGCGTGACTTCTACACGCTCAATGTTCCGGCACTGGCCGCGCTCGACGGACACGTCGATCTCGCGTATCCGGGGTGGAATCCGGCGATCGGCGACGATGTACGCGCGAGCGAGTTCATCAGCGATATGGGACGCCTCGTGCAGAACGATCAGGAGCCGGCATTTACGTACCTGTGGCTCCCCGCCTCGGCGCCAGGCGGCATGGCGGCTGCGGATCGCGCGCTGGGGCAGACGATCGCATTTCTGAGCCGAACGCCGCATTGGTCCTCGACCGCGGTGTTTATCGTCGGCGAAGGGGTGGCCGGCCCGCGCGACCACGTGAACCCGGCCCGCAGCTATGCGCTGGTCGTGTCTCCGCTGGCGCGCCCCGGCTACGTGGGGCATAAGCACGTCACGGTGGCCAGCGTGGTCAAGACCGAGGAGGAACTGCTGGGACTGCCGCCCCTGTCGCTGGCCGACCTCCTGGCGAGCGATATGGCGGATTTCTTTGGGCAAGTCCCGTATCCGTCGACGTACCAGGCACTTCCCCAGTAAGGAACTGATGACTACCATCGACTTCGGTCCGCGCCTGGTGGGTACACCCACCGGTAAATTGCGCGCCGCCATTCTGTTGAAGCCGACGGCGATGCTCGAACGCGCGACCCCGCTGCCCGGCGAACCTGGCGCGGTCTATGCGCGCGCGCTCGAACAGCACGAGATCTTGCGCAAGACGCTCGGATATTTCGGCGTCGAGACGATCGTGCTCGAGCCGCGCGGTGAGGATCCGTACGAGACGGCAATCGGCGATGCGGCGGTGGTCTTTGAAGACGGCGCGACGATCATGCGGTTGAGTGCGATGTCGCGGCGCGCCGAAGCCGATCGCTTCGAGAGTGAATGCGCGCGGCTCGACATTCCGATCGCCGGAACGATTGCGGCGCCGGGATTGCTCGACGGCGGCGATGTGTTGCTGGTAGCACGCACGGCGTTCGTCGGCGTAAGCTCGCGCGGGAACGAGCTCGGGCGCGCCGGGTTTGCGGCGGTCGCGCGCGCGCACGGATTCACCGTGGTCGAGGTGGCGCTAGCGCCCGGTACGTCGTCATTACGCTCGGTCGCCGCCGCAGTTGCGCGCGACACCGTCGTTCTTGCGCCCGATAAAGTCGATGCTTCGGCGTTTACGGGCTTCCGCGCGATCGAATTCGAGCGTGGCGAGGATCGCGCCGCAGGGGTCATCTGCTTGGGCGAACGCCACGTGATCGCCGACGTGCGTTACCGCACATCGCTCGCGCGTATGCGCAAGGCCGGTATCGTCGTCGAAGGCATCGATCTCTACGATTTCGAGAAGGTGGGCATTACGCCGTCGCTTCTGGCACTTGCCCTGAAACGCGACTAACCGCTGAATGCGCGTCGCCGTTGTCTCCGACATTCACGGAAATCTCGTCGGGCTCGATGCCTGTTTAGCCGACTTGCACAGTCAGGGCGGCGCGGATGCGATCATCGCAGCCGGCGATCTGTGTATCGACGGGCCCAAACCGAAGAAGGTCTTGCAGCGTTTAGAAGAGGTGGGGGCACAATCGATTCGCGGCAATACCGATCGGTATCTCGCGGCACCGGGCGACGAGCGATTCGAAACGCCGGAGCACGCGCAGTTGGAATGGACGCGCCGCGATCTCGGTGAGAAGTGGCTCGGATGGCTCAACGACCTGCCGTTTGCGATTCGCATCGGCGACGATGACAATCAACTGCTGGTCGTACACGCCAATCCGACCAACGACGACGAACATCTTTGGCCCGATGCCGACGATGCGACACTCGAACGGCTCGTCGGCGATGAGCGCGCAGCGGCGATTGCTTTCGGACATTTACATCTGCCCTACGTGCGCGTGTGGCGCGGCAGGATGCTGGTCAACGTTGCATCGGCGGGCTTGCCCAAGGATGGTGACGCCCGCGCCTGCTATGCGATTTTCACCGAGCGCGGCGGCGGTTGGGAGGTCAAACACCGCCGCGTTGAGTTCGATGTGAAGAAAGTTGCAACCCAACTCGCCGATTGCGGGATTCCGGGAAGTGTAGAGTTGATCGCCACGTTGCGCCGTCATCGCTACCGCCGTCTCAAAGGATTTGTGCCGTAACACCTGCGATCCAGATCGACCATTTGGTCAAGCGTTATGGAGACTTTACCGCCGTCAACGACATCTCACTACGTGTCGAAGCGGGTGAGTTCTTTGGTTTTCTTGGCCCGAACGGCGCCGGCAAGACAACGACGATCAATGCGATCGTCGGCCTCGCCAAGCCCGATGCGGGATCGATCCGCGTCTTCGGCCACGATAATGCTACGCAGTGGCGCGACGCGCGCGCCACGATCGGCCTTGCACCGCAGGAATACAACTTCGATCGTTACCTGTCGATTCGCGATGTTTTGATCTTTCAGGCCGGCTACTTCGGCCTGCGCGGGCCGGCGGTGCGCGAACGCGCCGATATGTTGCTCGACCGCTTCGGACTTACCAGCAAGGCGAATGTCGAATACACCAAACTCTCGGGCGGCATGAAGCGCCGCCTCACGCTCGCGCGTGCATTGATTAACGAACCGAAGCTGGTGATTCTCGACGAGCCGACCGCTGGGGTCGACGTCGAGTTGCGTTTGGAGCTGTGGGCCCTCTTACGCGAACTCAACGGCGACGGCCTGACGATCTTTCTTACCACGCACTATCTCGAAGAGGCCGAGGAGCTCTGCAAGAACATCGCGATCATTCGGCAAGGTCGCATCGTCGCGCAGAAACCGACGCGCGAGCTGATCGCCGACGGCGCGAGCTTGCAGGATGTCTTTTTGGAGTTGACGCGCGCATGATCGCCGTCGAAGGTTTTAACAGCGTCGCGCTGTGGACGCTCATCAAGCGCGAGCTAATCCGCAGCCTCAAGATCATCAACCAGGTGATTTGGCCGCCGATCATTTCGACGCTGCTCTATGTCTTCGTCTTCGGTCTAGCTCTCGGCAGCAGCATCAAGAGCGTGCAGGGGGTGAGCTACGCGCAGTTCTTGATTCCTGGACTGATCGTGCTGCAGACGATCGACTCGTCGTACGGCGAATCGTCGAGCTCGATCTTCCAGGGGCGCTTCATGAACTCGATCCAGGAGATGCTGATCGCGCCGATGTCGGCACTCGAGATGCTGCTCGGCTACGTGTTCGGCTCGCTGGTGCGCGCCTATTTCATCGCTGTGTTGATCACGCTGCTTGGCGCGGTGCTCGTGCACACCTGGCCCCAGAACTGGGGGCTGTATCTGCTCGTGCTGGCAATCGTCTCGATCCTCTTCTCGTCGCTCGGGCTGATCTTCGGGCTGATGGCCGAGAAGTTCGATCACCTCGCCGTGCTCACGACCTTCGTGATCACCCCACTCACCTTCGTCGGTGGCGTCTTCACCTCGGCGCAGATGCTGCCGCCGGTGCTGCGCGCGCTCGAGCTTTTTAATCCGATTTTCTACACGATCGACGCATTCCGGTATAGCTACACAGGTGTAAGCTATCTGCCGTTGTCGCTCTCACTCGGCATGATCGCGCTGCTGGCGGTCGTCGCCTTCACGATCGCGTTACGAATGATGGCGATCGGGTACAAACTGCGCACCTAGTTATTAGAGAAAGATTGCATGCTGGCACTACTCCTCGCCACGATGGGCCTCACACCATGGACCGGAACGGATCTCCCGACCGCGACGCAAGCTGCGGCGAAATACCGGCTGACGATCTCGGGCAAGCCTGGATCGACCGTGCATCTCAACACGAGTGGTGTCGCAACGGGGTGGATTGCCGCGTTCTGTGACACGAGAGTGTGTTCGCCGACGCAGCTTACCGAAGTGATCCCGAAAACGGGAAGCGTCGTGGTGCAGTTCGAGTTGATCCGCGAAACGGACAATGCGCCGCATAGAAGCGGCGCGATCATCTCGAGCAGCGACGGCTCGCGTTTAGTGGTACCGCAAGCCTCACGCTGATTCGCTGCGCGGCTGGGTAACGAGGAGCTGCGCGAACCAGCCGCCGATAAAGAGCGCGATGAAGATTTTCCCGCCATAGCGCCCGGCGAACCAGACTTCGAGCATTCCGACGGCTAGAGCAGCGCTGAGGATCTCGGCGCGCAAGCCTTGCGCGAGTGAGGGCATCCCCGTAACGCTGCCGTTCACGTGCGCAGGCGTGAGGCGCGGAATGAATGCGGGAACGGCACGTGTGTATGCGTCATACGCGGCGCCGTACCGTTCGCGAAGTCCGTGTTCCTCGAATCGCATGAGCATCGGGAGGAAGATTGCGTGGCCGATGATGAGGATCGCGAATCCGTACGGCGATGCGAGCGTCCCGATGCCGAGCGCGAGCAGGGCGTTACCGAGGTAGAGTGGATTGCGAAGATAGCGAAACGGCCCATCGACGAGGAGCGCGTTCGTCGTCGCGTCGGGATTCCAGACCACGCCTGCGCTCAGGTACGACGCGCCCCACACGCGGATGGCCCAGGCCATAATCGCAGAGAGCGTTCCCAACGCAAGCACGAGGTCGGGGCCGAAGTTGCCCAAGCCCGCCCCGGCCCACGCTGCCAACGCTTCGTCGCCGTGTCCGCCGAGCGTCCAGAGTAGGCTGCCGCCGAAAAAACCGAGCACATAGATCGCGGCCAAGACCGTTCCGCGCTGGCGATACCACCAGGGAGAGCGCTGCATCATTGCCACCATGACTAGGGTAGCCACGGGCAGCGTGAAAGGTTTCGCCGAGTACAATAAACGGACGTGCCGTGTTAGAAAAACGGGTTGTGGTGGCGCTCCAGTTCGATCGTTGAAGGCGGACCGTGCCCGGGCATGATCACTGTATCCTGCGGGAGCGTGAAGAGCTTGGCTTTTACGCTGTGGAGCAGGTCGTCGTAGGTGCTGACGTCGGCGAAGATCCCGCCTACGCTGCCGGCAAAGAGCGTGTCGCCGGTAAAGACCGTCGACTTAAACAGATAGGATACCGAGCCGTCGGTATGCCCCGGCGTGTGCAACATGCGAATCTTTGCATCGTCGCCGAGCGGAAGTTCTTCGCCGTCGTCCACGGCGAGGGCTTTACTCGCGAGCGACCCGATCGCGTGAGCGTCGAGTTTGTGCATCACGATCTGCGCCTGGGGAAACGCCGCAAAAACTTCGGCGGTCGCATCGCAGTGATCCGCATGTTTGTGCGTGATCAAGATGTATTGCAAGTGGTACGGACCTTCGCGCACCGCGCGCAGCAGATTTGCCGGAATGCCGGCCGGATCGACGAGCGCGGCGCGCTTGCCGCCATCGAGAAAGAAGATGTAGCCGTTGCTCGGGTGCGGGTCTTGCGGATGGTGACGCACGTCGTGCGGTTCGATCGGGGGCGGATACCATGCATCGGCGGCGCGTGCAGCAAATTTGCCGGGGTCGAGGCGCAAGATCGGCGCGATCGCACGGGCTTGCGCTTCGGTTGCGGTGCCACGATCCTTGACCCAATTCGCGATCTCGTCGGCGCCGATGCCGGTGCGCAGCGCAAGCGCGCGCGCATCGAGCTCGTTGCCGCGCATCGCCTTACGCAGCACGTCGCCGAACGTGTCCTCAAGCGGGATGCGCGGCCAGCCGTCCATGGCTGGCTCTTCGCCGCGCAACCGGGACCCACTGCCGCTGGGTCGAAGCCCCCGCAACCATGGAACGAGTCGTCATCATCGGGTCCGGCCCCGCCGGACTGACCGCCGCGATCTACGCGGCGCGTGCAAACCTTCAGCCGCTGGTCTTGGCCGGCGGCCTGTACGGCGGGCAGCTGATGCTGACCACCGACGTCGAGAACTATCCGGGCTTTCCCGAAGGCATCATGGGTCCCGACTTGATGATCAAGTTCCGCGAACAATCCGAGCGTTTCGGTGCGCGCGTGGAAAACGTCGATGCGACCGCCGTCGATTTTTCCAAGCGCCCGTTCGTCGTGCGCACGGCGGACGAAGAGTTCCACGCGAAGACGGTGATCGTGGCGACCGGCGCGAGCGCGCGCTGGCTGGAGATTCCGGGCGAAACGAAACTGCGCGGGCGCGGCGTGTCGACGTGCGCGACCTGCGACGGCGCGTTCTTCCGTGAGAAGCACATCGTCGTCGTTGGCGGCGGCGACTCGGCGATGGAAGAAGCGCTCTTTCTTACCCGTTTCGGGCGCCGTGTGACGGTCATTCACCGTCGCGAGGGTCTGCGCGCGAGCAAGATCATGGCAGCGCGGGCGCAGTCGCACCCCAAGATCGATTTCATCTGGAATACCGTCGTCAACGAGGTGTTGGGCGAGACGCACATGACCGGGCTGATGCTACGCAACGTCCACGACAACAGCATCATCGAGTACGAGGCTGACGCGCTCTTCATCGCAATCGGGCACACCCCAAACACGTCGATCTTCCGCGGGCAACTCGATCTCGATGAGATGGGCTACATCGTCTCGCCCGACGGCTGTGAGACGAACATCGACGGCGTCTTCGTGGCGGGCGACGTGAACGACATTCGCTACAAACAGGCGGTGACCGCCGCCGGCTCGGGCTGCAAAGCCGCGATGGATGCCGAGCGCTACCTCGAGGCGATGGAGTTCGAGATCAAAGAGAGCATTGCGAGCTGAGGCTCCTTAGTACAGCCGCGAGCCGTTCGGCACCGGATACTGCGGTCGTACGAGCACCACGTTGCCGTCGAGATCGTTCATGCCCAGCACCAGTACTTCGCTCGTGAACCCGGCGATCTGCTTTGGCGCGAAGTTCACGACGGCGCAGACTTGCATGCCGATTAGTTCGTCGGCACGGTAGACGACGGTGATCTGCGCGGTGGACGCGCGTTCACCGATCTCCGGCCCGAAATCGATCCGCATTTTGTAAGCAGGCTTGCGCGCGCCCTCCAGCGGCTCGGCGCTGAGAATCGTTCCGGCGCGAATGTCGATGCGTTCGAAGTCGTCGTAGGCGATTATCATTTTTGAATCAGCAGATCGCGTAAGGCGTCGTCGAGAGTGGTAAAGCGAAACATATACCCGGCCTCCAGCGTGTGTTGCGGGAGCACGCGCGCCCCGGTTAACAGCATATCGGCCCCCTCGCCCAACATCAAGCGCAACGCGAGGCTCGGGACTTTCGCGAATACCGGACGGTGGAGCACCGTGGCAAGGGTCTTCGTGAAGTCGTAGTTGGTTACCGGGTGCGGCGCGGTTGCGTTGAAGGTGCCGCTCGCACCATCGAGCGCCATGCAGTAGATTCCCGTGACGTCGTCGATGTGGACCCATGAAAACCATTGCTTGCCGCTGCCCAGCACGCCGGCAAAGCCAAGGTGGAATGAGGGCAGCATCTTGAGTAGCGCACCGCCGTCGTTGCCGAGTGTGATGCCGGTGCGCACGATGGCGACGCGCATGTCGAGCGCCGCGGCACGTTCGGCTTCGCGCTCCCACGCAGCGCAGACCTCACCGAGAAAGTCATCACCGTGCGGGCTTACCTCGGCGTAGGTAGCGGTCTCGCTCGGCGGATAGTACCCGACCGCAGATGCCGAGATGTAGGTCGATGGACGCGTTCCCCCGCGCGCGAGCGCATCGAGCAGATCTCGCGTCGCGTCCACGCGACTGCTGCGTATGCGCTCCTTTGCGGCGCGAGTCCAGCGCTGCGCGACGGGCTCACCTGCAACGTTAACGATGGCATCGCACGACCGCATGGATTCCGCGGCAGCTCGCGGATCGCGCAACGATGCGGGCACGACGTCATCGCCGCGTCCGGTCAGCGCGGCACGCAGATGCTTGCCGATGAAACCCGAGGCGCCGACGAGCCCGACCCGCATTGTCGTTACCGCATCGTCGCCGCGGCGATCGTGCTAGTGATGTTATCGAGGTCGTTCACTGCGCGCCCGACGGTCGCCGAGATGGCGGCTTCGTTGCCGCCGCTGATCGCTTCGTTAACCGCGGGTAACGACACGGCAGCGTAGCCGCTGCGACCGTAGGCGAGTTTGTCGAGCCGGTGCACGACATCGATCTCGACGTTTCCGTTCATGCCGCGGTGATCGGTGATTGCGGCTTGTCTCCCAAACCGATTGATCGCGGCAAAGAGCGGAGCGAGGTCGTTCATGTGCGTTCCTGCAATCGACTGCGCTCCATTGGCCAAGGTGACCGCATACGGTGCAAGGCGATAGGGAACGGTGCCGCTCGCGAGACGCAGCGTCAGCACCGCGACGAGCTGGGCGATTGCGCGATGATTGACGAATCCCGGATCGGCTTGCGTCGCCGCGTAGTTGAGGTCGTCGAAGCCCGAGTGATACACGCCGAAGACGCCGTGGAAACCAACCGACACGATCGGAATGCCGAGCTCGTAGAGAAAGGGCTCGAAGTCCGAACCGCCGCCCGGGCCGCGTACCTGAATGATGTGTGACTGCTTCGACCAGCGATTGTAGAGTGTTTGCGACGGTAGCGCCGGATCGGCGATCTCTTCGGTTGCCGGCACGATTGCATCACGGAGCGCGTCGGCAGCACTTGCCCCGAAGATCTGGCCCGTCGTAATTTCGTCTTCATTGATGTACGCGATGCAACCGCTCGAGAGGTCGCCCGCGTGCGTGCGCACGTACGACGTGGAACCGACCTCACCGATCTCTTCGCCGTCGAACCCGACGACGAAGATCGAATAGCGCGGGCGCCAACCGCTGCGATAGAGCGCTCCGAGTGCGCGCGCGACCTGCAGCACCACCGACGTGCCCGAACCGTTATCGGTAACGCCATACACCCATGCATCGCGATGCGCCCCGATCACCACGCGATGCGTGGGATCGATCCCCGGAAGTACGCCAACCGTGTTCCAAAGCTTTACGCCGTGCTTGACCCTCATGAGCGCGGTTAGCCGGAAAGGGACGCGGCTGATGCCGTTGCTCATCGTGGCGAGCACGCGCCGCGCGACGAGCGCATTGACGGGAAGCGTCGGGATCGTGATCGCGCCTTCGATCAACGCGCCGCGTTGCACTGAGCCGAGCGGACGGTACGGTCCGTCGGGATAGGCGGGGCCGCTCTGCGAGCCGCTCGGCGATGCCGGATCGTCGAAGAAGATGACGCCGCTCGCGCCGTGATCTTGCGCGCGCTTGGCGAGGTCGCCGCGAAACTGCGCCCCGTAGCGAATGAGCGCGATGCGCGTGCGAACATCGACGCCCTTTACCGCTAACGCTTTGTAGTCGCTTTCCAGCCCACTACCAGCATCGACGACGTTGGCGATCGCAACGCCGCTCCCGCTCCACGCGTTGAACGGCGGTCCGGCGTCGCGACGTGTGCCGTCGGGATCTTGCGGAATCGGCACCTCGCCTAATTTGTACTTGATCCAATACGTTTTGCCAAACTCTTCGAGACCGGTTTGGCGCTGGAAGGGTACGTCATGCGTGAAGGTTTCGAGCGTGGCGTTAAAGCCTGCCGCAGCGAGCTCATCGCGCATCCATTGCGCGATGTGATAATCGCCTGGCGTTGAGGCGTAGTGCGACTCCTGGTTGAGGCGCGCCGAGTCGGCTTGTGAAGCCGATGCGGTGATTGCGTCGATGAGGAGCTGTTCGTTAGCGCGCTCATCGGCGCGCGCAGGTCCGGCCAACATGCAAAGGAAGCTGGCGCACAGGACCGCGGCAATCGTACGGTTCAGCGGATTAGCCCTCCATGGTCACTTGTTTGAGCGTTCGTCCGCAGGAGCGCCCGAGCCTCGCGCTCGAGGCCCTGCGCCGCCACTTTGGGGTGGCTTAGATAGAAGAGCGTCATGACGTCGAGCACGAACCGATGGGCCCGGTCGCCGGGCAGCGCGCGTAAGCGCACCTTTGCCGCGTCGAACAGGCTTCGCACCCGCGTTCGCAATGCTGCGGCGCCACCGTAGATTTGGCTGAAGTTCAACTCGCCGTGTTCGCGGTCTTCGGCTTGATCGATGAATGCATCCAACAGTACGTGAAGGGCGCTGACATACGGGAAGTATGCATCGTAGGTGCCGGCGATTGCGTCGCGCCGACCGAGAAAGGCTTCGAAGAGCGGTCCGTACACGTGGAACTGCGAGCCGGCTGCGGAAGCGAATTCGTGCCAGTCGATGTCGGCGTAGCGGTCGCGGTGGCGCTCATACCATGCGACGCAGCGCCGTTCACGCTCTCCCGCGGGATAGTGCTTGTGCGTTTGCATCTCGCCATAGAGCGATGCCGCCTGGGCAAAATGCGGGCGAAGCAGGTCGAGGTGTGGCACGCCGGCAAGCGCGCGCTGCGTGAGTTGGACGAGATCGCGCAGGTAGCCGCCGTCGCCGCCATGCGGCCCGCGCGCGTAGTAGTCACATAGTGGCGCTGACGGATCCAATGCATCGGCGATCGCGAGATGCAATATTGGATACGCTTCGACCCCGACGTCGGGATGGCGATCGCACAGGTTGTCGAGATAGTCGTAAATCGTCTCGAGCGGCACGACGATTGCCACGTACTTTCGCGCAGCATCGGGTGGAAGAAACGTCGCAAGGATGCATGCGCCCGCGACGTGATAGGCCTTGCGGTCGACACTCGAGAGCGCTTGCGCACGCAGCTGCGGATCGGGAATTGCCTGTGCGCGCTCGCGGATCGCTTGGAGCGACGCGGCGGATTGCGGTACGATGCGCGCCATGAAGCGCAGCAGCTCGACGGCCGTACCAGGACCGCCGGCGAAGAGCGCGCGCAGCCGCTCGGGGCTGCCCAGCACCGTGCGCAACGCGAAGACGATATCGCCCAACATCAGCGGCAAGTCACTTATAAACCGGCCACGAAACGGCCGGGATTGAGGATGCGTGCCGGATCGAAGCGAGCTTTCAATTCGCGCATCCGTTCCAGACCGTCGGGCGGCTCGCCCCAGACGTTGAGGGACGCGCGATGCGGATGATTCCCCGCGATAACCACGGCGCGCGATTCCACGTCGTGCAAGGCGTCATCGAACATCTCGATCTTCGCTCCGAACGCGCGAGCATCGAGATCGTTGACGCGAAAGAGCAAGTCGCCGTTGATCACGTCGACGATCGTATCGTTGCGCAGTTCGAAGCGCTCCGCAAGGGCCTTGCATGCATCGGCACGCGGAAGCACCTCGTCGGGAAAACCCGCGATGCGATAGGTGATCGAGCGTTCACCGAGCGATGCGATATACGCGTCGAGCACGCGTTCGAAGGATTCGCGCGCACCAGCGTCCACCACGCGCGTATCGGGAACGCCGGCGCGTCCCATGGCGGAACGCAGATCGCGCGTAGCGCGTTGTACCACGCTCTCCGAGCCCTCGAGCAACACTGAGAGGCGCCCTTCGTCGCCGTCGTCGCCGTCGACCGAGCCGTGGTGGCCTTCGATCCAAAACGCCGCTGCCGGCGCGATGGGCAGATGGGCGAACTGCGCGAGCGCGCGTTCGCGCGTGCCCTCCGGCAGCCGCAGGTGGAACATTCGCGCGATCGGCGGGGCCGCGGCCGTCTTCAGATTGATTTGCACGAGGACGGCAAGCGTCCCGAATGAGCCCACGTAGAGCCGGCTCATGTCGTAACCGGAAACGTTCTTGACGACCATGCCGCCGGCGTGCGCGATCGACCCGTCGGGGAGCACGGCGATCGATCCGATCACAAAATCGCGCGGGCGTCCGTAAAGATGCCGGCGCGGCCCGAGCCAGCCTGCGGCCAGCGTGCCGCCGACCGTGGCATCCGTGGCGCGCGGCGCATCGAACGGCACGTGCGTTCCGTGCTTTGCGAGTCGGGTTGCAAGGGTGCGCAGCGTTACACCGCTCTGCACGGCGATCGTCAGATCTTGCGGAGCATCCTCAACGATTTCGTTGAGTTCGAGCGTGGAGAGCGTCACATCGGCGCGTAGCGGCGGAAGTCCCATGCCGCGTAGCGTGTTGCCGCCTTTGACGACAACCGCGCGCCGTTCGCGCGTGCAGGTTGCCAGCAACTCGGCGATCGCGTCGATCGTCATGCGACCGGCACGACCGGCAGAACCTCGGCGCAACGCACGCCCGCCGGGAAGATCTTCTCGGGGTTAAAGGCGCGATGCGGATCGAAGACCTCGCGGACACGCGCCATTGCAGCAAGGTCTTCCGTCGTGTAGATCGCGGTCATGGCGTCGCGCTTTTCGTACCCGATGCCATGCTCGCCCGAGACCGTGCCGCCTAGATCGACCGCCATGCGCAGGATCTCGTTGCCGGATTCAATGACGGCAGCAACTTGCTTCGTATCGCGTTTGTCGTAGCAGATCAGCGGGTGCAGATTGCCATCGCCGGCGTGAAAGACGTTGGCCATCGTCAGGCGGTACTCACGCGCAATCCGTTCGACGGCGTGCAGCGCTTGGGGCAGCACGCTTCGGCG
Organism: Candidatus Aquilonibacter sp.; assembly: GCA_049678885.1. Lineage (GTDB taxonomy): Bacteria > Vulcanimicrobiota > Vulcanimicrobiia > Vulcanimicrobiales > Vulcanimicrobiaceae > Aquilonibacter. Next base: position 16,519 of record JBAUEZ010000119.1, read on the forward strand.
CACGCACACGTCCTGCAGATAGTAGTTGGGGGCGAGCCGGCCCATTGCGCCCGCAGCGCCTTTGCGCCCGGCCCACAGCGCGTCACGTTCGGCTGCGGTGCGCGCGCTGCGCCACGAGTTCGCACCGTGCTCGCGAACGATCCGTGCGATTGCGCTTTCGTAGACATTCATGTCGTCTTCGAGCCCGGCGTGTTCGATCAGCAACACCGCGCCTGCGTCGGTGGGATAGCCGGCGGCAAAGGCCGCCTCAACCGCCCGCGTTGCGACCGCGTCCATCATCTCGAGCGCGGTTGGTACGATGCCCGCGGCGATGATCGCTGAGACCGCGTCCGACGCGGAATCGACATCTGAAAATGTGGCAAGCCAGACGCGCACCGATTCGGGCAACTGCATCAAACGCACCCATGCAGCGGTGACGAGTCCAAGCGTTCCTTCGCTACCCACGAACGTTGCGGTGAGATCGTAGCCGTGCCGATCGAGATCGGTCGTGAAGACCTCGCCGCGATCGTCGACGATTTCCAGCGCAAGCACGTGATTGATCGTGGTTCCGTAGGAGAGGCAGTGTGGGCCGCCGGCGTTGGTCGCAATGTTGCCGCCGATCGTCGCGACGCGCTGTGAGGATGGATCTGGCGCGTAGAAGAGTCCGTCATTCGCGGTTGCCCGTGAAAGATCGAGATTGATCAGTCCTGGTTGCACGCGTGCGCGACGGCGCAGGGGTTCATACGCGAGCACGCGGTTCATGCGTGTAAACGAGACGACGATGCCGCCGTCGATCGGCACGGCGCCGCCGCACAGTCCGGTGCCCGCGCCGCGCGCTACGATCGGCTCACCGCAGTCGCGCGCAATCTTTACGACGGCACTTACTTCCCGTGTGCTCGACGGAAGTACAACCGCGGTCGGGAGCTGGCCTTCGGTGTACGCGTCGAACGCATAGGCGCGCAGGTCTTCGGGCGCGGTCTTTACCGCGTCCCCGCCTAGTGCGTCGACCAATCGTTCCCGGAGCATCCCAGGCTGACTTTGGGTGAGCAGGAAGCGAGGCCTGCCCGCGACAACGCCCCACCTCGCGTGTTCTTTTTCAAGAAGAAAAAAGGTGATGCGGCTAAGGGTGACGCCGCGGCAAAATCGAAAACGCCGCAAAAACGCTCGTCATTCCGCATGCCCGTCGAGTTCGACGTGATGTACACGATGCGCGGGCGCCAAGGGCGCCGTCACGGACGTGCAAACGACCTCTCGGCCGGTGGCTTGCGCCTCTCGACCGACGAAGATTTCCTCAAAAATTCGGTCCTCGACCTCGATTTTCAACTGCCCGACGAGTTCATCGGCGACCTGACGATCGAAAAGGAAGTCTTCAAACAGACGCCCTTCGGTTTGCGCCCGGAAACCGTAAAGAGCACGCCCCCATCGTTTGCGCCGATGCGCATGAGCGGCACCATACTTTCGACGTTCTACGTCCCTGCGTCGAAGTCGCTCGCACACGGGATGAAGTTCATCGATATTCCGGAAGAAGTGCAAGAAGAATTGCAGCGCTTCATTCACCTGTGGCAGCTGCACCAAATCCGCCTTCGCGCCGAAGCGATGAAGTAGCGTCCCACTTGTCATCCCGAGCGTAGCGAAGCGTAGTCGAGGGA
>JBAUEZ010000120.1:0-5868 GCA_049678885.1 Candidatus Aquilonibacter sp.
TACCAGCGCAAGCGCGAGACCTCGGCGAACTTATCGAGAAGCGCCTCTCCGTACTGCTCGAACATCCACTCGTGGTCGCGATGCGCGGCCGTGGCGCAATGTGGGGATTACAACTACGCAGCGGCGCCGATGCCGATCGCGTGGTCAAGGCCGCGCTTGCGCGCGGCGTCATTCTCTTGCAAGCGGGCATGCAGGGCGAAGTGCTCTCGATCACGCCGCCACTCGTGATCTCGCCTTTGCAGCTCCATCGCGCACTCGAATTGATCAAGGAGGTTTTGTGAAAAGATACCGCATCGGCATCGTCGGCAGCGGCTTCGGCGTCAAGGCTCACCTACCCGCGCTGCTCGCGCTTCCGCGCTTCGAGGTCGTGGCGCTCGCTTCGCCGTCGAGTGCGCAGGCGATCGCAGCCGAGCGCAAGATTCCGCATGCGTATCCGAGCGCACAGGCGATGATCGCCGAATGCGAGCTCGACGCGATTACGATCGCGTCACCGCCGTTTACGCATCGCGACGCCGTGCTGGCCGCGCTCGATGCCGGCCTAAACGTAATCTGCGAGAAACCGTTTGCGCTCAACGTCGAAGAGGCCGAGGAGATGGTCGCGGCGTCGCGCGATGCGGGCACCGCCTGCGGCATCGCGCACGAGTTTCGCTTCGTGCCGCAACGCCAAGCGATCAAACAGCTGATCGACAACGGCCACCTCAAACCGCTGCGCGAGATCGAGATCACGCACCTCACGACGTTCTTGCGCGAAGACTCTACCGAACGCAAGCGCGGCTGGTGGTTCGAGCGCGACAAGGGCGGCGGCATGGCCAATGCGATCTTCTGCCACTTGATCGACAGCGCGAATTGGGCCGTCGGCCGTCCGCCGCACAAGACGTATGGTTTCTTACGCACTGCGAATAAGACGCGCCACGACGATCAAGGCGAATTTATCAGCACGGTCGACGACGGCTGCTTCGCGCTGTTGGACTATGGTGAGGGTCTCGTCGGGCGGCTGACGACCGACGCGACGGAGATCATTGAGTCGTTTACCTTTGCCGTGCACGCCGAGAATCGCACGGCAGTCGCCAGCGGTCCGGGCGCGATGGACACCACGCTGTACAGCGTCGATGCCGACGAGACGAACGAACTACAAGTTAAGCCGTCGCCGTACGCCAAGTTCGCGAGCATTCTGCCCAACGTGCCGTATCTCATGGAGCTTTACGACGAGTTCGTCAAGCAGATCGAGACCGGCGAGAGCGCGCTGCCGACGTTCCAGGACGGCCTCGAAACCCAACGCGTGCTCGCCGAAATCGGCTACTCCTATCCGACGTAGTCACCCTGAGGTGCGAGCGCGCAAGCGCGAGCCTCGAAGGGTGGCGCTAATGCGGCTGGCGTAGCTCGAGCAAGAGCGCAGCGGCTTCTCGTCGATGAGCGCCGTTCGTCGTACTTCCGGCCCCGGTTTCGAACGCGAAGAGTGCTTCCTCTATTCGTTCGCTAGGCGCATTTTCTGCAATCATCTTCGCCAATGACGGAATGAGATTGTCGTACTCATCACTTAGCTTTTCGCTGTGCGAAACGCAAATCGGGTCCCAAAAACGGAACAAAACCTCGCGGATCGCACCGGGAGTAACCATTCACACCGCCCTTCGAGGCTCGCTGCGCTCGCACCTCAGGGTGACAGGGCACTACTGTTTGGCGGGTATGGTGAATTCAACGGTCCCTTCGTCGAGCGGTTGATGATTTGCATTTACCAGCAGGATGCGCACCTTATGTGTGCCGGGCGGCAAGCCGTTGATCACCACCGCCTGGCCGCTCGCATCGAGCCAGCGCCACTGCGCGTCGTCGAGGAAGATGTGGACATGGCCGACGCGAGGCGACACCGCCAGCGCCCCTTTGCCGTACACCGGCGCGATGTGCAGATTTTGCGCGTAGTATTGGATCACAACGCGTCCGACCACCAACGAATCCGCGAGCGGCGGATCGATGATAATTTTCGCCGGGGGTTGTTCGCCCGTGAGCGGCTCGATCGGCGCGGCCCCTAGCACGGTTCGAGCAGTAAGCGCTACAGTTTCCATAGCGATAGTTTCGCATATTTTTGGAAGGGTTGGAACATGCGTGTTTGGATTGTTGCTGAGCGCTATGCTTGCACTCCCCGTTGAAGGCGCGTTCCCGTCACTGGGCGGTGCGGTAACGTGGTTCAACTCGAAGCCGCTCACGCCCGCCGAACTGCGCGGAAAGGTTGTGCTCGTCGAATTTTGGACCTACACCTGCGTCAACTGGCTGCGCACGCTTCCCTACGAGCGTGCCTGGGCCGAAAAATACAAGGATCAGGGTTTCGTGGTCATCGGCGTGCACACGCCGGAATTTCCGTTCGAAAAAGATCTCGACAACATCCAGCGCGCGATAAAGGCGATGGGCATCACGTTTCCCGTTGCCGTCGATAGCAACTACACGATCTGGAACGCCTTCGACAACAACTATTGGCCGGCGATGTACTTCATCGACGCGCAGGGACGCATCCGCCACCATCACTACGGCGAAGCCGGCTACGCCGAGTCGGAGCACGTTATCCAAACGCTGCTCGCTGACGCGGGCGATAAGCATGTACCGCAGGGCTTGGTTTCGGTCGATCCACGTGGACTCGAGGTCGCTGCCGATTGGCCCGACGTGCAGTCGCCGGAAAACTATCTGGGCTCCGAGCGCACGACCGGTTTCGTTCCAAACGCTACCGTGCTGCGCCTCAATGAATGGGCGCTTACCGGCGATTGGTCGCATCGCAAGGATGCGATTGTACTCAACAAAGCCGGCGGACGGATCACCTATCGCTTTCACTCACGCGACGTCAACCTCATCATGAGCCCGCCTGCGCGCGGCACCTCAGTACGGTTTCGCGTGCTTCTTGATGGCAAACCGCCCGGCGACGCGCACGGCGGCAACATCAACGCTGAGGGCTACGGCACCGCCACTGAGCAGGGTACGTACCAATTGATCCGCCAACCGAAACCAATCGTCGAGCGCACCTTTGAGATCGAGTTTCTCGACCCGGGTATCGCCGCATACGATTTCACGTTCGGCTAGGGCGCGCTTTGTGACCGAGCACACTTCTGAATCTCAGGAAACTGTGTACATAGTCGTAAGCTGCGCAGCGATATCGGTTAGATCGGTCCCCGTCAATTCCGGTTGTGGGCCAACGCCGAGCACATCATTGCCGGGACGCTTGATGAGCGCTGCGCGCCAGCCCGCAGCCACGGCACCAAGCGTGTCCCACGCATGGCAGGCGACGAGCATCAGGTCGGCCGGCTTCGTCCCCAGCTGCGCTTCGACGTACGCGTACGCTTCCGGCGCCGGCTTGTAGCGCTGAACTTGATCGATGCTGAAGACATTTTCGAAGTATTGAATGATCCCGCCGCGCCCAAGCTGACGGGCCAATACGTCGGTCTGACCGTTGGTAAGCGCGAACAGCCGAAATCCTGCGTCGCGCAACCGTTCAAGCGCCGCAGGAACTTCGGCGTACGGAGGCATCGACGCAAATGTCTCAAAGAGTTCGCGCTTGTCAGCCTCGGTAATTGAGATGCCGCGCGTGCTGGCCATCATTTGCAGCAGAGCCGCACTAATATCAGTGAAAGACGCATATACCTTAGCAAGTGTCAAGGCCTCGGAGTACAAGATGAGATCCGCGTACCAGCGACGCATCGCGAGCTTTTCGCCGAAAATGCGTTCGAAGATTGGAGCTATTTTCTCCAGGTCGAGCAGCGTCTCGTTTACATCGAATACAAGGAGTGGCTTTTTAGGAGCCGTGATATTGCGCATCGCTGACTTCCTCCATCCACTCGATGAACTTACCATCAAGCTGCTCGTGAATGGCTTTGAGAGACGCTTGTGAGCCATCTCGGCTAATGTCCATGGGCTACCTTCCTGATTCTCTCTAGGCTGTGGCCACTTTGCTTCGTCATCGACTTGCGCCCGCACGCCGGCGATTCTTAAACTGGTCTTCGCCTGGTTGGTGTGTTTGTATCATGCGCGTGACTATACTGATGGCCACGCAAGCAGCGGCAGAGGAGCAGAACGGTCATGAAATTCAGACGTGAAGCCTGGGGTTTCGGCGCTTTTTTGATTGTGGCGATCTTCGCCGGCACGCTGATCGCCGCCGGCGACGCGCCGCAGGGAGGCGCGGTCACGAATGCCCGCCTGCTTGCGGCCGATTCGTCGTCGAGCGACTGGATCTTATATGGCCGCGACTACGGCTCGCACCGCTATTCGACCTTGACGCAGATCGATCGATCCAACGTCAAATCTCTGCAGGTGGCCTGGCAGCGTTCACTTGGGGCAAATGACAGCCTCGAAGCGACGCCGATGGTTAACGGCGACACGCTCTACGTCACGACAGGGCGAGACGCCGTCTTCGCGTTCGATGCAAAAACCGGCGCGCTACGCTGGCACTATGCGTATCCTTTTGTCACGCAATCGATCTCGGTGTCGTGTTGCAACGAAGACAATCGCGGCGTCACTCTCTACGACAACGAAGTCATCACCTCGACGCAAGACGCACACTTGATCGCGCTCGACGCGACGACCGGAAAGCTCTTGTGGAACACCACCGTCGCCAACTATAAAGATGGCTACACAATGACGAGTCCCCCGCTCGTTGTGAAGCACATGCTGATAGCCGGCGTCGGTGGAGGCGAATTCGGCATTCGCGGTTTTGTCGCCGCGTACGACGCCGAAACGGGCAAACCGGTCTGGCGCCATTACACGATTCCTGGTCCCGGACAACCGGGCTATTCGACGTGGGAAGCACCCGGCTCGTGGAACCGCCCAGGTGGACCGACGTGGGTGCAAGGCACGTACGACCCCAGTCTCAATTTGATCTACTGGGGCGTCGGCAATCCAACTCCCCTCTACGATCCGCACGCGAACAAGGGTAGTTTGCTGTTTACCGATTCGCTGCTCGCGCTCGATGCGGACACGGGCAAGTTGCGCTGGCACTACCAATACACGCCGCACGATATCTGGGACTACGACGGCGTCAATGAGCCGACGATCGTCGATCTGCCGATCAACGGAACGACGGTCAAGGCCGTCGCCGAAGCAAATCGCAACGGCATGCTGTACTTACTCGATCGCACGAACGGAAAGCCGATCTGGGTCGAGTCCTACGTGGACAAAACGACCTTTGCCACGGTGGATCGTGCCACCGGAAAACTCACCTACAATCCGCAGATTCTCAGTTACGCAAATGCCTTGACACCGTATCTTCTGTGCCCCGCACATATCGGCGGCAAGAATTGGAACCCTGCAGCCTACGATCCAACTTCGCACGTGTACTTCATTCCGTCGGCTGAGGGGTGCGACGTGGTTGCGCCTAAAAAACAAACGTTTATCCGCGGGCGCAGCGACTATGGCGGCGGGACGAAGTATTATCCCAAGAATCCCATTCACGGCAGCATCGTCGCGGTCGATCTTACGACCGGTAAGACGGTGTGGAAGAAACATCTACAAGATGCGCAGTTCAGCGGCGTGCTCGTAACTGCCGGCGGGCTCGTGTTTACCGGCGATCCGAACGGCCAGCTGCGCGCGTTCGATGAAAGCACCGGCGACATTCTGTGGTCGTATCAAACCAGCTCTGGCTTGAATGCGTCGCCGATTACCTACGCGATCGACGGTCAGCAATATATCGCGATGCTCTCCGGCACAGGTGGAACGTGGCCGGGCCGTATCGAGGCCATGCCTTGGCTCAAGAACGTCAAAAACGGCGCAAGCTTGTATGTCTTTTCGCTGGGAGGTACGCACTAATGCGCGCTGTCGTCTATTCCGTCATTGCTCTGCTGCTTCTGGCGGCTGCGGCCGCTCCGCGGCCGTCCGTCACGGCTGCGCAATCAACCCCCG
>JBAUEZ010000121.1:0-10758 GCA_049678885.1 Candidatus Aquilonibacter sp.
GTCTTCCGATCGCTATCGCGTTCGAACGCGATCACCGGCACGCCGGCCGCTGCCGCCGCTTCGTTGGCCGTGCCGGCTTGCCCGATCACGAGTTGTGCGCGCGCGAGCAACGGTCCGATCGCACCGCGCCAGGCGCGCGCATAGACGCGATCGTCACGACGTAACACAAACGGAATGCGCGCATCGGTGCGCTCGTCGACGATCCAGCCGTCCGCAAGAAATCCCGCCGCGAACACCGCGGGATCGAGCAGCGGCGCGATCGAGATCAACGCGCCCAGGTACGGCCGGTCCGCGGCAACGCGCGCGACGATCTCGAGCAAGAAGCGCGCGTCGGCATACGCGCTCTGCCGGCTTCCGGGAAAGACCGCGAGCACGGGTGCAAAATCTTGCGCTGCGGCGTCGGCACGTGGGTCGTCTTCGCCGCCGAAGAGATCGACGATCACGTTGCCGGGTGCGTGCGCATCGACGCCCTGCGCGCGTAAGGTAGCCGCGGTCGCTTCATCGCGTACGAACACCACGTCGGCGCGGCGCAGCACGCGCCGCTCGAACCGTCCGTACGGCGCAACGCGCACGCTCTTCGCCGTCCCGACGTAGGTCGTCGAAGCCCGCGCGCCCAGCGCCATCAGCAATGCGAAGACGTCGCCGATCGCGACGACGCGATCGTACACCCCGCGCGCGCCAGCTAAGAATCGCCGCTGCGCCAAGGTGAGCCCGAGCAAGCCTCCGCGCAGATCGGCGACGATGTTGCGCAAGTTGCCCATTGCGATCAGGCCACCGCTGGGCATCGCGCGCCGCGGCCCGACTTCGCGCATATACTCCGAGCGGCTCTCGCCGACGAGCGGCAGATGATCGATCGCGATCGCAGGTTCCAGCGCGCGCATCTCCTCGGCGATCCGATCCGCAATCGCGATCTCGCCGTGGCCGTTGGTGACAAATAAGATCTTCAAGGCGCGCCGAGGAGCGGCACCAGTGCAAAATCCTCGATCGCGAAGCGTTTGCGTTCCGCACTGTACGCGAGCTCCGTGCGTGATACATACTGCGCGTACGGCCCGGCGTGCACGATCGGCACGCCGTTGACAATCTCCGGGGTAAAGAGCGTGTCGTGACTGTGGCCACCCAAGATCAGATCGATGCGCGGGATGCGCTCCGCAAGCTTGCGGTCGAGCGAAAGCCCGACGTGCGAAAGCACGAGCAGCATGTCACCGTCGGGTATGCGGTCGGCGTAGGGCTGCACGGCGTCCCACGGATCGAGAAAACGCCAGCCGAAGATGCGCTCGTAAAAACTCCCAACCGGGTACTGCATGATCAGCAACCCTAAAACGTGTATTGTCGGTTCTGTCATCCTGAGGTGCGAGCCGGAGGCGAGCCTCGAAGGACGAAGGGTCATCGACTGCAGGAACGGTAGCTCACGCCCTTTGGTATCGAGCAGGTTCGTACACACGAGCGGATGCTCCATCTTGCGCGAACGCGCGCGCAGCAGCGGATATGCGTAACTGAATTCGCGGTTGCCGATTGCTTGCGCATCGTAGCCCGCTTCGTCGATCTCGGCGATGATCGGCTCGTTGCGGTAGTACATCGTCTGACTGCCACGTAGTGCGTCGCCGCAGTCAAAGAGCAGCCCCGGCTTCTCATCGCGCAGCGCTCGCAAGCGTGGCGCAAAGCCGCGATGGTTGTGCATGTCCGAGGTGTGGTAGAGTCGCATCACTGCTGTCCGGCTTTGGCAAGCGCCACCGCGAACTTCGCAGCGTCATCGAGCGCATTCGCCGGCCCCAGGCGCGTACGCACTTCGGCGAAGTGCGCGTACTGCTGCGCGGGATCGAGCAGCAATGCTTCCATCGCGGCGGCGAGCGCTTCGGGCGTCGCGTTCTCTTGCAACAGTTCGGGCACGAGTTCGCGCTCGAGCACTAAGTTCGGCAGCGTGATGTAACGGGCCTTAAAGATCTTCTTTTGCATGCGCCGCCCGTAGCCGACCACCATCGGATTGACGATATAGAGTGCGACCGAAGGTACTCCCACGAGCACGGTTTCGAGTACAGCGGTGCCCGAGGCGACGAACGCGGCATCCGCGTCGGCGATCGCCGCCGACACGCCGTGCGCAATCGTCACGTTCTCAAGCCGCTCGCGCTTGATCGCGCGCGCGATCGTGCGCTCGCCCTGCGCATTCGCCGCGCCGAAGACCGCGCGCAGCTTCGGACGCGTGACCCGCAAAATGCGCAACGCGTCGAACAGCGCCGGCACGTGATACTTCAATTCACCTGCGCGGCTGCCCGGCAAGAGGGCAATCGTGCCGCCGTCAAGCGGCGGTGCCGGTCGCGGTGGGCGCAATTGATACTGGCTCGCAAGCGGGTGGCCGAAGAACATGATCGGCAAACGCAACGATTTATAAAACTCGTATTGGTGCGCAAACGCGGTCACCGGCACCGTCATCGCGCCAACCGCGCGCGCCACGCCTTCTTTGTCGAGCCAGGTTGCGGGCGGAAACAGGTACATGATCGGACTCTTGTAACCCAGGCGCGTGCGCAGCGTCTTGGCCAAGCGCATGTTGAACGCGCCGAAGTCGACCAGCACGATCAGCTCGGGTTTGGTTTGCGCCAGATGCAGCGCCGTGCGCCACATCGTGAGCAGTAGCGGCGGAATGCGCGGAATCGCGGCGAGCGGGCCCATGCTCGCCCAACCGGTGTGATTGCGCCATAGGGTCCAGCGCTCGCCCGTCATGCGCTCCGCGCCGATGCCTTCGAAGCGCGCGTCGCGATCGTACTTCTCGATCGCGCGGGCCAACAGCACGGCGTTTAATTCGCCCGAGGCTTCACCGGTCGAAAAAAAATAAAGCATAAAACGTGACTTTAGACAGCAAAGATTTAGCTTTGATGGATAAAGTCCCCGTCACTTCAAGATGCCCCGCTGTGACGGGGCTTCCAAGAACGCGATCAGTTCGCGACCCGGATCGCTCGAAGCTTCGGCCTTCATCGCCTCCACCGCCTGCGAGACGTTCATCTTCGGGTTGTAGAGGATCTTGTAGAACTTCTTGATCTCGTTGCGCTCTTCGACCGTAAAGCCGGCACGACGCAGACCGACGGAGTTGAGTCCGTACGGTTCGGCGGGGTTACCTTCGATCAAGAAGAACGGCGGAACGTCTTTGGTGATTTTGCTGGCGCCACCAACCATCGCGTAGCGGCCGATGCGCGTAAATTGATGCACGCCGGCTTGGCCACCGATCGTCGCGAAGTCCGCAACCTCGACGTGTCCGGCAAATTGCGCGAGATTCGACATCGTGACGTTGTTGCCCAGAACGCAATTGTGCGCGATATGCACGTACGCTAACAGCAAGCAATCGTCACCGACCTGCGTCACCCGATCCTCACCGGTCGCGCGCTGCACCGAGACGTACTCGCGCAGCACGGTGCGATTGCCGATCTTCGTGAACGCGCGCTCGCCGGCGTACTTGCGATCCTGCGACGTCGCGCCGATCGTCGCAAACGGATAGACCTCGCAATCTTCGCCGATCGTCGTCCAGCCGTTGACGACCACGTGCGCTTGCAAGACCGTGCCTTTGCCGATCGTCACATTCTCGCCGACCAGACAGTACGGCCCGATGTCGACGCCGCGCGCGATATCGGCGCTCGGATGGACGATCGCAGTGGGGTGAATCATCTACGAGTGGAGCACCGCGGCATCGAGGTTGAAGCTACGCGGATCGGTCGCGATCGAGAACATCAAGTCGGCCGAGCAGACGAACTGTCCATCGACGTTCGATTCGGCGTGCACCCAGCCGATGTTGCGCTTGTGCCGCTCGAGTACGATCTCCATCATCAGGCGGTCCCCGGGCACGACCGGCCGGCGGAATTTACACTTGTCGATGCCGGCGAGATACGGCACGCGGCGCGCGAACTCGCCCGGCTCGAGCACGACCGCGCCGCCGAGCTGCGCCATCGCTTCGATAATGTAGACGCCCGGCAACACCGGATTGCCCGGAAAGTGGCCGGTGAACACCGGCTCGTTATAGGTAATATTCTTGTAGCCGAGCGCGCGCACGAACGGTTCCAACTCGAGAATACGGTCGACTAAGAGCAGCGGATAGCGGTGCGGCAAGATCTCCATGATCCGCCGGATATCGATTTCAGCCACGATTCCTCAATTCGTTTACCACGCGCGCATGCATCGCATGCCCGCTCTTGATCGCGATCACCTCGCACTGCGGCCATGCCCCAAGCAGTGCGAAATCGCCGATGAGATCCAAAACCTTGTGTCGCGCGACCTCATTAGGCCATTGGAGCGGCTGCATTGGGCCACCTTCATCGTAGACCAACGCGTTCTCCAAACTTCCGCCACGCGCGAGCCCGCGCGCGCGCATGTCCTCGACGTCGCGCAAAAACGCAAACGTGCGCGCGGCGGCGATCTGGTCGCGATAGACCTGCGGGGTAATCACCGCATCGAAATAGTGCGTGCCGATCGGCGCGGGGTAATCGCCGACGAAACGCACGCGAAATTCTTCCGACGGAAGGATGATCACCACGCGGTCACCTTCGCGAAACTCCATCGCGTGCGTCGGTGCAAAGACCGCGCGCGGCGCATCGAAAGTCCGTAACCCAGCGGCTTCGATCGCCTCGACGTACGGCTTCGCGCTGCCGTCGAGAATTGGAATCTCCGGCCCGTCGATCGGGATCGCCGCATCGGTTACGCCGTAGACGAGCAACGCCGAAAGCACGTGCTCCACGGTTGAAACCTGCTTGCCGTCACGTCCAACGACCGTTGCAAGCGGCGACTCCGACGCGTACTGCGCGGTTGCCGGAATCTGCGTGCCCGTAACGTCGAAGTAGATGCCCGTGCCATATGGCGCCGGGTGAATCGTCATCGCGGCGGGCATACCCGTGTGCAAGCCTACGCCACCGAAACGCAGCGGTGCGGCGAGCGTCGCGGCGTTCACGATTCATCTTTCTCGAGCGCATCGACGCGCTTGAGCAACTGCGGCAACTTACGCAGCATCACTTCGTTACGCAACGTCTCGCGGTGATCGCGCGCCGGATTCCCCGAGATCATCGCGCCGTCGGGCACGTCACCCCACACGCCCGATTGTCCGGCGACCGTCGCATGCGAGCCGATGTGCATGTGGCCGCGCGTGCCGACTTGCCCGGCGATCTTCACGAAATCGCCGACGCTCGTCGACCCGGCAAAGCCGGTCTGCGCGGCGATCGCGCAGTGTTGGCCGATGCGGCAGTTGTGGCCGATCTGCACGAGGTTGTCGATCTTGGTGCCGCGACCGATGAACGTGCTCCCGGTCTGCGCGCGATCGACGCAGCTGTTCGCGCCGATCTCGACTTCGTCTTCGAGCACCACGTTGCCGACCTGGGGAATGCGCTCGAGCCGCCCCTCTAAAAAGGCCCAGCCAAACCCCTCACTGCCGATCACGCTTCCCGAATGCAGCACGACGCGCGATCCAACCACGCAGCGCTCGTGCACGATCGCGTGCGGATGCAGCCACGTGTCTTCGCCGATCTGCACCTCGTCGCCGATGTAGGCGCCGGGTGCAATCGTGCTGCCGCGCCCGATCTGCGCGCGCGCACCGACATAGCAATTCGCGCCGAGATAGACGTCGTCGTCGATCTTCGCGCTCTCGTCGACGCAGGCGCTCGGATCGCGATACGGACCGCGCGGACGCGGCGGCTTGAGCGTCGCAAGAAAATTCGCAAGCGCCGCGCGCGCGTTCTCGACGATCAGCAGCGGTTTGCTCGCGGCTGCGGCGTCGAGCGGCACGCTCGCATCGACCAGAACGGCAGCAGCGGCGCTGGCAAGCGCCGCTGCATAGTATTTCTCGTCGGTGGCAAAGGTGAGCGCGTCCGCGCCCGCGTCGTCGACCGCGCTTACTCGCGCAATCGTGACCGTTCCGTCGCCGACGATGCGCCCACCGACGCGAGCCTGCAGATCCGCGAGCGTGCCGAGCATTACTGAGTCGGCGGGGGCGTGCCCTTGTCCGTAATGTTCATCGCGTTCTCGACATCTTTGGTAATGTCGAGGCCGCCATACCCGACGCCCTCTTTGGTCACGACCAGCGTCAGGTTCTTCTGCTGCGCGACCTTGGTCGCGGCATTACGAATTTGCTGCGTGAGCTCATTGGTGATACCGGCGTATTTCTTCTGCAGCGCTGCGGCTTGGCGTTGTTTTTCCGCGGCCGAAGCTCTGCTCGCTTGGATCGAATTTTCGTCCTGCAGCAGTCGCTGTTGGAACGACTGATAGACCGTCCAGTTCGAAACGATCCGGTTGACGTCAACGAGTCCAATCGGACTCGCGTTCGCGCAGCCCGCGACGATCGCGGCGGCGAGAGAGAGGAGAAGTAGCTGTTTTTTCACTCGTGTTGGCTTTCAAGGTCGTGAATGAGATCGTTGGTGAGATCGTAGCCGCCGTTTGCGGCTTGGACGTTATCGAGGACAAGGGAGAAACCCATCTCCTTGGCAAGGCGCGTGGCCTCGCGTTGGATCTGGTCCTGGATCTGCGATTGCAGTTGCGCTTGCCGCTTCTGCAGATCGCGAAGTTTGACGGCGGCTGCGCCCGTGGCGCTGACGCCCTGTCCGTGCAACGCAGCGAACTGCGCGTCGAGATCGGTCTTGGTTGCTTGGAACTCTTCGATAGCCTGCTGCGCGTCCGCCTGGAATTTCACCGCATATTGTTGGTGAATCTGCGCCAGGCGCTTTTGCAGGTCCGGCGGTAGCTTGACCGTGGCGACCGGCGGGGCGCCCAAGCCGCGCAGCTGGGCCCCGACCTGATCGCGGCGCTGTGAGAGCTTAGCCCCGGTCTGGGACTGGAGCGTCGCCTGCTGCTGCCGGATCTGGGCCACGGTCTGCGCGCCGATCTGCTTCTGATAGGCCGCGAGCGCCTGCGCATCGGCAGCGCGCAGCGCGTTGACCTGATCGGCCTCTTTCTTATCGAGCGCGGCGAGCTGGCCGCCGACGCTCTTGCGCTGATCGGCGCTGAGCGCGAGCGTGTTGAGCTGGGTCTGCAGCGCCGTGCGTTGCGAGCTATCCTCTTGCGCGAGCTTGAGCGAGAGATCGCTCTCATTTTGTTGGTACTGTTCCGCGCGCGCGCGCACTTTATCGTTCGCAGCTTTTTGCAGCTGTTGCGCAATCGAGTTCATCGCGGCTTGGTCTTGTGCGATCACGCCGCGCTGGTACTGCATGTAGCCTTGCTGCGCCGCAGCCGCCGCCTGTTGCGCTTGCTGTGCCGACGTCGCGTTCATCACTTGTCCGAGGCCGGCCGCATTGGGATCGACGCCGGCCGCTTTGACCGCGGCGACGTCGGCATCGTGTTCTTGCTGCTGATACATCTGCTGTTTGCTGCTGATGATCGCCTGCGCCTTATTCTGCGCGGCCTGCATCTGCGCGTTGAGATCTTTGGACTGCTGCGCGATCTGCGCCGGCGTCAGCGGCGCATGCGGCATCGCCACCTCGAAGTTGATGGCTTCGATCGCATCGTTGAGCTGCGCGAGCTGCGGATAGAGCGGGTGGTGCTTGATTACGTCGTCGACGCGGACGTACGCAACGCCACGCACAGCATCGGAGTGCACGTCGACGCGCGAACAGCCACACATTGTGGCTGCTAGCGTAAAAGCGAGCAAAGCGAGCGGGACTCTAGACCGCAAAGCTTTAGCTTTGTCGGAATAGAGTCTACTTATTGAGAGCATTCTGGACATCTTGCGTGATGTCCGTGCCTCCAAAGACGACATCGGCGCGATCGACCACCAGCAAGAGGCTCTTGCTGCGGGCGACGCTGGCCGTCGCGCTCTTGGTCTGATCGATCAGCGGCTTGAGCAACTCGTTCTGCTTGTCTTGAATTGCCTTGTTGTAATCCGCCATCACTTGTTGCTTGTCGACGTCGGTTCGCGCGTTTTTAAAGCGCGCCTGATAGATCGGCTGCTGCGCGGCCTGGAATTTCTGCAGCTGATCGCTTGCGCTCTTCACCTCTTGCGAATTGGCGAGCGCCGATTGATCGACAAAGCCGATCACCGACGCCGGGGGACTCGCCTGCGGAGCAGCCATGGCCGACGCGCTGCGCACGGCGTTGACCACGTCGCTCGTAATATCCTGACCACCGTAGATCACGATCCGCTTGTCAACTACGATCGAGAGCTTCTTCGACGAAGAGACGTTCGCAATCGCTGATTGTGCGCGCTGGAAGAGTGGCCCCATGACCTCATTTTGCTTGTCTTGGAACTCTTGCTGATATTGCAGCGTCACGCGCTGCTTATCGGCGTCGTTGTGCGCTCCGCGCATCGCGCTCGCGAACTGCGCCTCGAGTTGCGCTTTGTAGCTCGCGACCTGCTGGTTCGCCGCGACGAACGCCGGAAGACTCGCGATCGCTGACTGATCGAGAAACCCGACGTTGGTGAGATCGGCGGCAATCGCCGCCGGTCCAACCAGCGGAAGAAGCGCCAGAAGCACTGCGAGGGTTGAAATAACGCGTCGTTTCATAACTAGTCCTTAGAAGCTTTGGCCGATTCCGAAGCTGGTATGGCCGCCATAGGCGCCCTTGGCAAAGTCGATACGGATCGTGTGTAAGCCGAGTGCCGGAACGTCGAAGCGCAAGCCGACACCGTAGTCGCCACGCCACGACCATTGCGCGGGATATGCCGTGACACGATCGGTGTAGGGATCGAGCACCGGATACGCGCCGCGTATTGCATAGTCGAGCTCGTCGACAAAGCCGACGATCGAGAGTTTGCGATCCTCGGTGAGCGGCTGTCGCAACTCGATCTGTCCGAGGAACGCATCGGTCCCATAAAAGATCGTATTGTAGCCGCGTACCTGTTGATCGGAGAATGTGAAGAGCGAATTCGGCGGTATGACACCGGTCGAGAGATAGTACGCGCCGTGAACCGCGAACGTCGCGCTCTTAAGCACCGGCAAGTAGCGCCGGACGTCGAAGGTCGTCTCGGTGTAGTCGAAGCTCGAGCCGAAGCCCGGCAACGAGACCGATTCCTGGAACGACGCGTTCCAGCCATGGCGCGGATTGTACGGATCATCGGTCGTTATCGGCGACGTGGCAAGCCCAAACGCGAGCGTGTTCAACTGATAGGGTAATCCGGTGTTCACGTTTGCAATCGACGTCGCAGCGATACCGAAGCTACCGTTGAAGTTCGAGTTCGAGTTGAGCGGGTTAGGCGTCGGACCCACGAGCACGTTGGGTTGTGAGCCCTGGAAGAAATACGGATTAGGAACCGTCGTCGAATACTTCACCGTCGAGAACTGCGGCGTGAGCGAGGCGGTGATGTAATCCGAGAGACGGCGTCCGAGCGAGAAGTTGAAGCCGGTCTGCGATGATTCGCTGGTCGAGACGACGCCGCTTATCATCGAGGCATTGCTCGTCTCGTAGAGCGTCACCGGAATCGGAGGCGGCGTGCCGCCGACCACCGGCGCCGGCGCAATTGCAGCCGACGAAATCGCATACACCGGATAATAGTAGGTTTGCTTGGTGTAGAAGACTTGCGCAGAGAGCGAGTACTTCTCGCCCTTCGGCGTATCGCTCAGATACGGAATCGTGCCCGAGATTGTATCCGTCGTGACGTTCGCGCCTTGCTGGAACTGGACCGACACGGAGTTGCCGTTGCCGTGAAAGTTCGTGTCCTGGAACCCGAGCGTCCCGTACAGACCTTCGCCGTTGATGCCGCCGGAGTAGCCAAAGCCGATCGATGCCTGCGCGGTGCGTTGTTCGGTGACTTGCCACACGAGCGTCACATCTTGCGGCTTCTTCGGATCGGGGCCGTCCTTGATATCGGGGTTGACCTTCGAGAAGTAGCCGGTGGAATTCAAGCGCTCGTAGTCGGACTTGATCCAATCGGTGTTCACGATCATGCCGGGCGTCACGCGGAGCAGGCGGCGAATCACCTTGTCTTTGGTGCGCGTGTTGCCGACGATCTGCACGGCGGCGATCCGCGCGACGTAGATGTTGTACTTCACGTCGGCGGTGCCGGTCTTCTCGTCGATCGTCGAAGGATCGATGCCGCCCTCGAAATTTCCCAGCTCGAGGTGGAACTTGTCGTCGTAGAACTTGCGCAGCGCCGCGATGTCTTTTTCGCGGATCTGATCCGAGAACACCATGCCGGGCTTGAGCGTGAGCTGCTTCTGGATTAGCGGGACCGGCAGCACCGGGTCGCCGCCGATGATGATCGAGCGGACCGTCAAACCCTCGCGTATGCCCAAGGTTAGGGCGCCGGTCTTCGAATCGAAGTTGACGTCGGCGATGTGCGTGGGCACTTGGCCGCCGTAGCCGATGCGCTCGTAGTAGTTGTTGATCTTGAGCACGTCCGAACGGAACGTGTTCGAATTGAAAACCTGACCAACCGAAAGATCCATCAGCGCAAGCAACGTGTCGTTCGGCACGCTCTTGTTCCCGGTGAAGTTGATCTTCGTGATCAGCGGATTTTCGACCACGCGGTAGGTGATCGCTATGCCGTCGGGACGCGCGCGCACGAGCGGCGGCGCAATCGATGCAAAATAGCCGAGCGCATTGATACGCTCGAGGTCGCCTTGCACGAGCTTCGGATCGTAGGGCACGCCGGGACGGGCTTGGATGACCTGCATGATCGTCGCCGTCGGCACGTGCAGATTGCCCGTGACATCGACCGAAACGATCTCCGGGACGGCGCCCGGTGCCTGCGCCGAGAGTGCGGCGGGCGGCGCGACGATCGTGAGCGCGACGACAAGGGCGAGCGCGGCTCCCGCGCTACGCACCAGAGCGCGTGGCGCGCGCCGAAGGTCGAAGATCATGCGA
>JBAUEZ010000122.1:0-3255 GCA_049678885.1 Candidatus Aquilonibacter sp.
AGATAAGGAACACTGGAAGAAGCCATTTAACTTAGTTAAGGAGATCCCCCCATGAAGGCTGCCATTGTGAAAGGGCCAGACGCGACTCCCGAGTACGGCGACTTTGCCGATCCGGGTGCCGAGGAAGGCTACGAACTCGTCAATCTTGTCGCAGCCGGTCTTCATCCCGTCGTGCGCTCGCTGGCGGCGGGACGTCACTATGGCAGCACGAGCTCCTGGCCGCTGATTCCAGGCGTCGATGCCGTCGCGCGCACCAGTGATGGCGAGCTGATTTACACCGGTTTTGTTCGGCCCCCATACGGCACGTTTGCGCAGCTTATGGCTGTACCAAAAAAGGTTCGCTTCACGCTCCCGTCCGGAGCGGATCCGGTGCAGATTGCTGCGGGGCTGAATCCCGGGCTCTCATCATGGTTGCCGCTGAACGCGCGCGCGGCAGAACTCGATGCGATCGGCACCGTGCTTATCCTCGGGGTAACCGGCATGGCGGGATCGCTTGCCGTCCAACACGCTCGACTGCTCGGCGCGTCCGCGGTTGTGGGCGTTGGGCGAAATCCGGTCGCGCTTGCGCGCGCCGCGGAGTTTGGCGCAAAGACCGTCGCACTCAGCGGCGACCGTGACGCCGACGCTGAGGCGCTGGTGCATGCACTCGATGGTGCGGCGCCCAGCATCGTGCTCGACTTTCTCTGGGGGGCAGCAGCTGAAACGGCATTCACGGCTTTGGCAAAGCGCGGGATGGAAGAAGATACGGCAAACATCGCGTACGTGCAAATCGGTGCGATGGCCGGTCCCGATGCTGCGCTGCCCGCGTCACTCTTGCGAAGCCGCCGCATTCGAATTTCCGGTAGCGGCGCCGGCTCCGCTTCGATTGCGGACGTCATGGCCCAAGTCCCGATCTACATGCAGCTTATCGCCGACCGAAAAATCGATGTCCCGACGCAAACCTTCGCGCTCTCATCGATCTCCGAAGCGTGGATTGCACCAGCCGAGAGCACGCGCCGAATCGTCATCGTTGTGGGATAATGCTGACATGCAAGAAAAACTCGCCCCGGGTGGCACCTTTACGATGGCCCCGGAACTCACGGTGTCGCGCATGGGATACGGCGCGATGCAGCTCGCCGGACCTCACGTGTTCGGGCCACCTGCAGACCGCGATGCCGCGATCGCCGTGCTGCGCGAAGCCATCGCACTCGGCGTCACGCACATCGATACAAGCGATTACTACGGCCCGCACGTCACGAACCAAATCATCAAGCAGGCGCTTTACCCGTACCCCTCCGACCTACACATCGTCACGAAGGTGGGTGCACGGCGTGACGAACGCGGCGGCTGGCCGCACGCGCTGACGCCGCCCGAGCTACGCTCAGCCGTGCACGACAACCTACGCAACCTCGGACTCGAAGCGCTCGACGTCGTGAACCTACGCGTCGGTGGACAAGACCGCCCCGAGCCCGGGTCGATCGCCGAGTCATTCGGCGCGCTTGCAGAGATGCAACGCGAAGGCCTCATCCGCCATCTTGGCGTCAGCACGGTCACCGCCGAGCAAGTCACCGAAGCGCAAGCGATCGCGCCGGTGGTTTGCGTGCAGAACTACTACAACGTCGCGAATCGTGAGGACGACCCGTTGATTGACGCGCTCCACACGCAGGGCATCGCTTACGTGCCGTACTTTCCGCTGGGCGGCTTTTCGCCACTGCAGTCGCAGGCACTCGATGCGGTTGCCGCGCGGCGCGGCGCATCCCCGCAGGCCATCGCAATTGCGTGGCTGCTTGCGCGGTCACCGAACATTCTGCTCATCCCGGGAACATCGTCAGTTGCGCACCTCCGTCAAAACGTGGCGGCAGCGCAATTGACACTCTCCAAAGATCAGCTCGACGAGCTGAACGCAATCGCTTAAGACGTCATGCATCTTGCTGCCGCACTAATCCTCGGTGTCGTTATGAGCGCCTGGCGTCCGATCGACCCAGCGAACGCGCTCCTGGTCGATACGACGAAAGGTCGCATCATCGTCGAACTCGAGCCTCGTCTCGCACCGCGCGCGGTCGAACGAGTGAAACGCCTGGCCCGCATGCACGTTTACGACGGACTCCTGATGTGGCGAGTGGTCGACAAGCCTGGATTCAACTTCGTGCAGACCGGCGACCCGCGCAATCACGACGGTGATCGCTCGCCGCTGCCCGACCTGCGCGCCGAATTTTCCGCAGACATCCCGGCGAGTCAGATTCGCTTCGTGCGCGGCGGTCTTGCGCCGGAGGGCTTTCTCGGGGTCGTTCCAGTCGGGGCGTCGTACGCAAGCGGCGAGCCCAGAGTGTGGGGCGCGTACTGTGACGGTGTCGTGGGAATGGGGCGCGAGCGCGATGTGGATTCGGCAAACGCCGAGATTTTCTTTATGCGCGGAACGACGCGAAATTTCGATCACGACTATACGGTGGCTGGACGTATCCTCGTGGGCCTCGACGTGATTCAGGCAGCCGCGGTCGGCGTGCCGCCGAAACGGCCCGACCGCATGCTACGCGTGCGCGTGCTGAGCGATCTTCCCTCATCGGAGCGACCGTCCATCGAGGTGCTCGACACGCACTCCGCGCAATTCGATCAACTCGTTGTGGCGGCACGAGGCGCGCACGGCGCTGACTTCTCAGTGTGCGACATTTCCGTGCCCGTCAGGACGCACCGCTAACGCGACGAGGTAGCCGTATGTCGAAGCTGATCTACATCACCAATACGTCACTCGACGGTTACATCGAGGATGAAACCGGTTCTTTCGATTGGGCCAATCCCGATCAAACATTCGAGTTCATCACAGACTTGTTGCGGCCGATTGGAACCATTCTCTGCGGACGGCGACTCTATGAGACGATGGCCTACTGGGATGCTCCGGTGGAGAGCTATCCGCCCGAACGGCGCGACTTCGCGCGGGTCTGGCAGAAGGCAGAGAAGGTCGTCTTTTCACGAACGCTGACAGGCGCTACCGCAGGCAACGCGCGTGTCGAGCGGGACTTCGACCTCGAGGCTATTGCGAAGCTCAAGCGGGAATCGGAGCACGACATCAGCATTGGCGGCGCCGAGCTTGCGGGGCTTGCGATCGAAGCCGATCTCGTCGACGAGTGTCACCTGTTTCTCAATCCGGTAATCGTCGGCGGCGGAAAGCCGGCGTTCCCGTCCGCCTTGCGACGGAAACTCGAACTCCTTGAGACGCACGGTTTCGAGAGCGGAGTAGTCCACTTACACTATACGATCGTGGGAGGCAATGAGCCACGG
>JBAUEZ010000123.1:0-4511 GCA_049678885.1 Candidatus Aquilonibacter sp.
GGTGAGACCTTCTCGCGCATACTTACCGATACGCGAATCGAAATGGCCAAACGCCTTCTCGAGAACCACGACCGCGCGCTTACGTCGGTGGCCGAAATGCTCGGGTTCTCAGCGCTCAGCGCGTTCATGCGTTGGTTCCGCACGCACTTCGGATGCACCGCAACGGTCTGGCGCCTCGCGAATTGACGTTACGATGTACGCCCCCAGGCCTGCGCGCCGATTTTCCATTCGTCGCGTTGCCTGGAGAATGTGTAGGCTAGGGTGCCGGTCCTCACGGCTGTCTGACCCTTGATCGTCACCGTAAGGGTCCCTGAAATGACGGCGTACGCGTGACGCCCCTCGACGTTCCAGAACCCCATTTCGTACGATAGGTGCTCGTAGGTCACGCCGAGGTCCTTACGCCATTTCTCTACGTCGGTGAGCCAATTGGCCGGAGCGTTGGGGTGCAGCCAGCGGTAGGGCGCTATGCCGTCGATGATGATCGCGTCTTCGTCGAAGATGCTGACGAAGAGGTCAGTGTTCTGCGTGTTGAAGGCGTTGATGTGATCCTCGATGAGCGTCAGTATTTCAGGCGGCGCTGGAGCAGTCACGATCAGCCTCCAGGATCGGCGAGCCAGCGCAACGCGCGCAAACTCGGAAGAAAGCAGTATTCACCGCCGCGCGTGACCACAAATCGCGGCAAGCCTTGCAGCGTGCGTCGCACCGGCCGGTGCGGGATCGAAAAGCTTCCCGCGTCCTCGTTTGCACCGGTTGCCGGATCCTTCTCGTGCGAGCCACCGAAAAACGCGCTGTCGTTCATCCACTCGGATTGCACGAACTCGAACTGCCGTCCGAGGTGCGCGCCGACGAATGCGAACATCAAGCCACGCTCTGCACCGTCATCGTCCAACACGCCGTCGGGGAGGACCGGCCCGTAGGCCGATCCGCGGCGAATCATGCGATGGATCCGCACAACTCCCGCGATGTCGGCATCGCGCGGATTCATGCGTCGAATGTGGCATCCGAGCGGCGTCTTGTAGCCGATAGGATCCTCGGCTTTGAAGAGAAAGTCGTTGTTGCGCGCGGGATCGTGGCCGGTTGGGGGATCGTCGGCCATGGGCGAGAGCGCGAGCGGGGCGCCGCTGCGCCAGCGTCCCATCATCTTTGCCGCCAGCAACTCCTCGTCGTGGGGGTCGCGCGCGACTTCCTTTAAGTAGCGGCGAAATGCAGCGACGCGCTGATGCAACTTGCGAAAGACGATGTAACTTCCGTTGCGGCCTAAGACTGCCGGCTGGGGTGTGATCGGCGTGTCGCTCATCTCGTCCGGATAGCCGAGCACGAATTCACCCGGCCGCAGCGGAACTTCGTGCGGATTTGTTCCGGGCACACCGCTGCCTTCAATCGCCGGATGACTGATGCCGTCCTTGAAGCCGAAGTGCTCCTTTTCATCGGCCATCACGTGACAGGGTTGGCTCCAAATCTCGTCCACACCGGGAAGCGCTCCAATTGCCTTGCGCGCGCGGGCAACGGCCGTTTGGAGTTGCGCGTCGTTCGTTGACACTGCCGTAAGCACAACGTGCACATCCGCTGAACCCAGCGGGGATTCCCAATTTTCGGGACTGCTCTCGCCGACGTCGCCGAGTCGTTTTGCGCGCGCCGCCATGCCTTCTCGAAACTGCGGTGAAAACGAGTCAAGCGATGCTTGCGAAACGCCGAGTGCTTGCAACCCCGCAAAGCTGAGCGCCGCACTCACCCACGTGTCGCGCGCCGGGCTCTGCGGATCCGCGGCCGAGGCCACCACACTACTGAGGCGCCGCATCAACTCGCGCCCCGCAGCGCGGTCGTCGATGCGCAGTATTATATACGTCGCGTCGAAGGGCGATGGGCGCGGACGCAGCACGCCGGCCTGGATATCTTCGAGCTCGAGCGGCGGGGAGAGCATCACTTGGTTGCGATATTCCGCCAGAAGTTTCGCAGGCTCTCGTCGCCGCCGAACAGGTTCACAAAGAGCGTCGAGTCGGCGATGATGATGTCGCCCGCGCGATCGCCCGATGGCGGCATCCACAGGAACATGTTGAACTCGGTGTTGCCCGCGGCGGTGAATGGATGCGGCCGCTCCAAATTCACCGGTTGACGGGCTAGTACGTGGATGGATTTGCTGTCGCCGGTAACCGCGTAGTGCGGCAGATGCTGGTGAAAGACGAAGCTCGTAACCCCATCGAGCCAGCCGCGCGTATCAAGATCGGTTGCCTTTGCAACCGGCACGGGCGTGCGCGTTCCCGGAACCGTTGCGGGCCGGAGCCCCCATTGGTTTTCAACCGGAACGCCGAGCCCTTTGAGCAGGCCGCGCGTGTAGGTGCCGAAACGCTGCTGTGAGGGCACAAGCCGGTCGCCATGGTGACGGTACTCGACGTCGCGCTGCTTGAAATCGTCGGTAGCGCCGACGTCGTGATGCGGACCGATCAGCAGCACCGTGCCCTCGCGTTTGAGAAATTCTCGCAGCGCTTCGATCTCTTCGGGCGCGGCTTCCTGGTTCGTCACCATATGATCGAGGCCGAAGACCAGAAGAGTATCCGTATCGGCGAGAACGCGCTCGTCGATCGGAAGCCGCACGCCGGCTTGATCGACACGCTGATAGACAGCGACCGGTATTCCATTCATCTCCTCGGCGAGTTCTTGAAACGGCACCACTCCGAGATGAAACAGTTCGAGCGTGCCGGCAATTCCTTGCTGAAACATTTCGTGCGAGAACTGTTCCGTTTCGTAGTTCGGCCACGCAACGCGCCGCACTTCGGTCATCGAGGAGAAGCGGTTGTCGAGATGCGTGAGATCGCGATTGGCTTCCCACGGATAGCTCCACGCCCAATACACGCTGAGCCGGCGCTTACCGGGCACATACTTGCGCGGAATGTGGAACTGGTTGTAGGTTCGACCGGTGATCACTGCATCTGATCCAGCATCTCGCCAAAGGCTTTCTTTACGTGCAACGCCTTCTTGATCTCATCCGCGGTCACGTACGGATACTCGCCATACTCCAGGAAGCTCGGATGATGATGCTCGCGTACGAACTTTACAAATGCCGGAACATTGGTCTTCCAATCTTCCGGGAAACCCTCTAAGTTTTCGAACGAGGTGCTCACGCCGATCGATGTAAAGATCGCCACCGCATCGTCGGTATACTTGTCGAAGTCGGTATCGAATATGCCTTGGTACATGAAATAGGTGTCGTTACCGATTGGGAACATCACCCACTTGAGATAGTGCAGCTTCAGCGAAGCGAGCAACGCTGGATTGGTGGGAAGCGTTTTCTCGATCGTGGCAGCATACGCGCGCATTGCATCCTCTCGCCCCGGCTTCAATTTCGCAATCACCGTAAAGCCGTAGCACGCAGGCGTGCGAGGGAACACCGGGCCGTGCTGCCCCTTTTCGTAGGTCAGATATCCCTCTTTGGGAATCGCCATTGCCGCCGGTTTGGTCCAGTCGCCGAAATCAGTCGACATGTTCTCTCCTTCGCTCTATCGAAGCCAGCATAGCGTTGACTTCTGCGCATAGCCATCCCAAAATAGCAGTGTGTTGATCGCCTGTTTGCTGTGCGTCGCGATTACAGCGACGCCGTCGCCTTCACCGTCGCCGACGGCAACGCGGCGTGACCCGTGTGGCGGGGCACAGGCACTGCTCAAAAAGTATCTCGCCGCCTCACCCTGCGTTTTTATCGCCGGCGAGGCAAGCATACAGTCAACCTATGCGACGACAAAGATCCCGGCCGGCGTGGTGCTCGATACCGCAAGTACAAACGCAACGGTGAACGCTACGCGATGGGCGTTGGGCTACCCGGGGACGCTGATCAATATCGGTGTCACACATAATGCCCAAATCGCGTTCATCCCGCCGTCCTTTTCTGAAGTAACAAGCGCACGAGGAGTAACGCTTGCGGCCGGATCCACCGACATGGAGTTCTGGTATAAACAACTCATGTACGTCGACAGTGTGCGGGGCATCCTCGGTGGTGTGTTGCTCATCTACGCAGCACCGACCGGATCGCCGGGCCTCGCGGCGCCTGGTCCGGAGTACACGATCAATCCACTGCTCAATATCGCGACCAATAAGGCGCGGAACATCGGCGTGAGCCTTGCCTTTCCGGTTGTCAATGCATCGACATCATCAGGTGCGACCCGGACGTGGACTTTTATTCCACAAGCTGTGCCGTACTGGCGGTCGCCGGGCGGCACGCTGTTAGCACTCGTGGTCTCGCACAACTTCACCAGCAACGTCACGCCGCTGCTTATTAACAGCGCCCAACTCGTGGCGCGCCGCTTTCAGTTGCAAGCGACCTACGGCGGTGTGAATAGCCCGCTAGATTTCACCAACCCGATCGAAGGCGTCGCGCGCGCAACCGGCACGTCATATTCACGTACCCTTACGTTTGGAGCGAGCGTCATGTTCGGCTCTCCGTGAAGCCGCCGCGAGTATTCGACGTTGCCGTGATCGGAGCCGGTCCTGCCGGTACCGCGGCGGCGTTGCGCGCCGCCGAC
>JBAUEZ010000124.1:0-21391 GCA_049678885.1 Candidatus Aquilonibacter sp.
AGCGTGGCGGAGCTGGCGCGCACAACGTCCACGCCGCAGCGCGTCATCGGCCTACATTTTTTCAATCCGCCGGCGGCGATGAAGCTCGTCGAGATCGTCGAGACCGACGCAAGTTCGAACGATACGATCGATCGCGCGCACGCGTTTGTCGAACGCATCGGCAAGACCGGGGTGGTCTGCGCCGATACGCCCGGCTTCATCGTCAATCGCGTCGCGCGGCCATTCTATCTGCAATCGATGCGCGCGCTCGAGCGGAAGGTCGCCGCAATCGAAGAACTCGATGCGCTTGCGCGCAGCGTTGGATTTCGGATGGGACCGTTCGAGCTGATGGATCTGATTGGCATCGACGTCAACCTGGCTGTCAGCGAGTCGGTCTACGATCGGCTCGAAAGCGAACGATTGGCACCGCGACCGATGCAACGCGAGCTGGTAGCTGCCGGGCGTTTGGGGCGCAAGACGGGCGCCGGTTTCTATGCGTACGAGAACGGCGAGTACGCGCGGCTCGATCTCGATGCAGATCTGCCCGACGCGCCGGCGACGCTCGACGAGAACGTCAGCGTCATTGGCTTTGGCGGGGTTGCCGACGCGTTGGCGCTTGCGCTCGAACCGAAGTGCACGCGCGTCCAGCGCATCATGAACGACGATATGCTCGACGATCTCGATCCCGATGCAACGCTCGTGATCGATGTGGGCGACCGCTTTAGCGATCGTGCCGAGATCATCATCGAGCTCGATCGGTCGCTCGATCCCGCAACGGTCATATTCGCCGACGCGTACGTCACCGATCTGGGAGCGCTCGCGCCGCGGCTGCGTCATCCCGAGCGCGTCGTTGGGTACGGCATCCTTGGCGCACTCGAAGCGCAGAGCGCCGTGGAGATCGTCGATGCGGAGACGAGCGGCGACGATGCCCTGGCGCTCGCACAAGAATGCTTTGAGGTAATCGGCAAAGCGGTTGTGCTCGTCGAAGACCAGCCGGGACTCTTTCTCGGACGCGTTGTCGGTGGGATCGTGAACGAGGCTATGCTTGCCGTTGCGCAAGACGTTGCGCTACCCGACGATGTGGATCGCGCGATGGAGTTGGGTGTCAACTATCCGCGCGGGCCGATCGCTTGGGGACGTGAAATCGGCGGCGAGCGCATCATCCGTATCCTCACGCGTCTCGCGCTCGACGAGGGCAAGGAGTTCGCGCCGCACCGCTCGCTGCGCATGCTCGACGCCGAGCCCGACGAGGATTCCAGTCCAATCGAGGAGGCGCAGCGCGGCCCCATGAATTTGTTGGGTGGTTAGAGGGAGATCACAATCGAGCAACTGAGAGTCGGCCACCACTACGACACGACCTACGGCACGCTATGGAAAGACGGTACGTACTTTCCCCGCGGCACGCGCGTAATGGTCGTAGGCGTACACATCGAACAAGGTTTCTGCGTGCGATTTCCAGCCGAGATCGACGACGTGCCACTCGAAACGTGGGAGGATTGGAGCGAAGCCGACTTCTTGGCCGCCGAGGGCTCGGTGATACCGCCGCAAGAGCCGCTCTCCGGTAATGTCCTCAGCGAAGCACGCGACGTTCTTTCAGATGCGGAAGACGGCTGTCACCTTCACTTACATGAGGATGAAGACATTTAGCCCATAACTTCGTCACCTCGGCCCTCATTTGCCAAAGCAAACTTCGGACCTCGGTTCCTCGTTCTGAACTAAATGTTCGAGAGCTTACGGGAAGTTGAAGACTATACCATTGAACCACGTGTAGTTGCACTGCCAGGCGTTCTGCGAGAGGCCACCCGGCGGCGTATACATGGTGTTGAAGCAGTAGTTCTTGCCCGCGGTAAGTCCGGTGAACGTCGTCGTTCCCGTCGAATCCGTTGTCTTCGTTGAAATCAGCGAGCCGTAATTCCCGTTGACGTCGGTGTACAGGTTGACCGGCTGATTCGGCAGCGGCGCGCTCGAAACGTACACCGTCACGATCGCGGCGGTGATCGTCGGATTTGGCGTCGCGGTCGCGATCGTGCTCGACGGAAGCGGCGTTCCGTAGAGGTCGTTCGGGTTGTAGCCGGCGTTGCACGCGGCGAGGGCGAGCGCCGTGACGGCGAACGCGATCAAGAGGATCCGTTTGGGCATGGCGCGGGAGCTTCGACGCCTATCGGGCCCCCGCCTTGCCCCTGTACACTCAGGAAAAGAGCATGCGAAGGGCTCGGTTGCCCCACCCGCGCGCAACAAGGAGGATCATTCCACACATGCAGCGCTGGGAGACGTTCACCGCCCTGGCCGCGGTCATTATCGCAAGCGCAGCCGCGCTCGCAATTCCCGGCCGCTTGTGGTACGCGGGCATCGCCGTCGTGCTGCTAACGCTCGTTGGTGGCGCGCAGCTGCATCGCTCGCTCACCGGCTCGCGTCAAACCAAGAGCGGGCCGTCGCCCGAAGAGCTCGCGCGGCGTATTCGCGAGCAGCGCAATCGGCGTTAGTCGCCGCGCTCGCGCGCAAGCATCTCATCGTAGATCTGGTCGACGCGTGCCAGGGTATCGATCTCGCTTGGCGGTTTGTCGTCGCGAATACGAACGATGCGCGGAAAGCGAAGCGCGTAGCCGCTTTGGTGCAGCGTGCTCTTTTGCACGATATCAAACGCGACTTCCAGCACGATCTTCGGCTCGACGGCGAAAGCGTGTCCGTAGCGTCCGTCCATGCGGTGCTCCAAGAACCACGGCGTGAGCGTTGCGATCTCGACATCCGTTAGACCCGAATAAGCCTTGCCGATCGTCAGCAGCTCGTCCCGTGGACCGCGCACGGCGAAGGTATAGTCGGAGAGTACCTTTGCGCGCTTACCGTGGCCCCATTCGACGCCGACCACGACAACGTCGAGCGTCGTGAGCTCGCGCTTGAGCTTTAGCCACCACTTGCCACGCCGGCCCGGCGCATACGGCGCGTCGGTGCGCTTGAACATTGCGCCCTCGTTGCCGCGCGCACGCGCGGCATCGAATGCCGCGTTGATCCTGGCCGCGTTCGTATCCGCGACAGGCGCGAACGGTGCAAGGTGCACGTGGTCGCTTTCGAGGAGCGCTCCGGCGAGGCGCGCGCGCCGTTCGTGCAGTGGAAGATCGAGCAAGAACTCGTCGTCGATCGCCATCATGTCGAAGACGACGTATTGCAGCGGAACCTCGGCGAGCAAGGACGCATCGATCTCCTTGCGCTGCAGACGCGCTTGCAGCGTGCGAAACGGCAGAACGCGTCCGTCGCGCACGGCGACGATCTCGCCGTCGAGCATCATGCGCCGCGCTTGCGCGCGCAAGGCCTGCGCGATCTCCGGATAGCTGCGCGTAACGTCGTTGAGCGTGCGCGAGAAGAGCGCGACGATGCCATCGGCGACGTGCGCCTGCGCGCGAATGCCGTCGTACTTGTCCTCTGCGAACCATGTATGCCCGTCGAGGTCGGGATAGTGCTCGCCGTACGGTATCGGCGAGGCGAGCATAAAGCCGATCGGCGAGCCGAAACGGATGTGCAGCGCGTCGAGCGTTCCGTGCTTCGCAGCGACAGCCACCTCGCCGACATCACCCGCGATCATGACGGCACGTTGGATTCGCGCGAGCGGCGCGTCGAAGGCGGCGGCGATTGCATCGTGGACGAGGCCCTCGCGCAAGCCGATGCGCAGATCGCCGGTCATGATCTTGATGACGTACGTGACCTCGAGCGGATCGGTACAGGCGCCGAGGATGCGCTCGCAGAGATGTAGGCGGCGCTTACCCGCCGACTTGCCCGAAGCCGCGGCAATCTCGTCGAAGAGCGCGGCGAGCGACGCCGGCGTAAGCGCGTCGCGAAAGAGACCGAGATTGGCCGGCTCGCGCAGATGCGGCCCGAGCGCGTCGCCAAGATCGCCATGCTCGCGATAGCCGGCACGCAGTTGCGCATCGGTGACGCCCCAAACATGTTGTGCGGCTTCGACGATCGTGCGGCCACCGATCGACAGTTGCTTCTGCTCGCGCGCCGCGAACGGGTTCCCGGTGAAGAATCGAGACGCCGCCGTGAGGTTGGCATCGTCGAGCTCGCGCAGGTAGCCGGCGAGGATAGCGACTTTCTCGAGCTTGCCGCTCGTGGCGGCTACCGCCGCGCAGGTGCAGGCAAAGGCGATCATGGAACCTCCTTTCTCATGGTTACGGCCTTCATCCTGATGAACGTCTCGCGCACTCGTCTCAAATCGATTGCCGACGACCTGCTCGCGATCGACGGTATCGCCGAGGTCTACTCGGTCGCGGGACCCTTCGACATCGTTGCGGTTGCGCGCGTGCGGCAGCACGACGATCTCAACGATCTCGTGACCGAGCACGTAGCTGCGCTCGAGGGCGTCGAAAATACCGAGACGCTCATCGCGTTCAAGACCTTCTCGAAGAAAGATCTCGGCCTGCTTTGGGATATTGGCGTCGATTAGCGATCCTTGGTATGTTCGCCGCCCTAGATTGTGGGATTGCGGCGGCGCAGCAAGCGCCGGCATCCCTCGACCGGAACGACGCGTACTTTGCACGCGCGCTCGCGCGCATGAACGCCTTGCCGACGCCACCTTCATTTACCTACACCGCGGAGGTGCGAACCGATGGCGGCACCGTCGCGATGTATCCGGCTGCCGATGCGATTGCGACAACGTTCGTCATCGGCGGAAAGGCAGGGAGCGAAGGGAGCGCCGACAACACGTTGACCTTCTCGTTCGACCAGCGCAAGCGAGCGGTCTATCTCATCGGCGGTGCAAGCGCGCTTGGCGAGACGCCGACACCGATCTTCGATCCGACGTGGAACTCGGCATTTCGCTGGATGCAGAATCGCAGGTTGTTCGATATCGACGTCGTGCAGGCAAGTCCGCTTCCGCAACCGACCGGCACGCCGTTGAAAACGATTGCGATTGTCGCGCGCTCGCCCGCGCTGAGCTACCACGTCGTCAGTAGCCAACCGGCGAGGTGCGCCAACGGCGATACGGGCTGGCAGTTGCACGTGGTTCCGGTAGCCGATCCGCAGAACCATCCGCTCGTTGGCGTGCTCGTTGACGACCGCACCGGGCTCGTATGCGCTGCGCAATTCGAAGAATCGGTGCGCAGCGAGCCTGATGCGCACGCGCGTGGCGCCGTCGAGTTACGTTTCGCCCATGTCGGCGACTACTATGTGATGACCGACGAGTCGCTAATGTTGCGCCTCAATCCGCAGCGGATCGCCGGTATGTCGGCTACGATCACGCTCGGGCAATTCAACTTGCGATGAGCGGTTAGAGCTTTTTCACCGGCGGCGGCGCCCATGAGCCGTCGAGCACGTTGTCTTTGGGCCAATAGAGTCGCATGTTCATCGTAAATCCGCCGCTCTTCGGTGCGGGGAGCCAGTTCGATTCTTTCTCTTTGCCGGGCGACTCGCGCTGGATGTAGAGATCGATTGAGCCGTCGGCGTTGAACGTCAGCTTGTCGCGATCCCCGATCGCATAGCGGGCGATGGGATTGTCTGCAAATAGTTGACGGTCGTCATACATGGTCAGCGACCAAAAAGCGCGTACCGGCGGGAGCGCATCTTTCTCGAAATGGAGCGTGTAGCGCTGATCGCTGCTGAACGGCTTGCCGTCTGCATCGGCAAACGCCGTGGGATAGACCGCGTCCTCGGTTGTGTTTGCTCCCAGCCCCATGTAGGCAACTGCGGCGCGCTGCAAATAGTCGGCACCATAGGTCCCGACGTCAAATAGGTTGACGCGCCATCCGTTTAGGAGTGTTCCCGCTCTGGCGGCGGCTGCTTTGATCTTCTTGTGCGCGCCTGCTGGCGCGGCGTTGAGCGCATCTTGGATTTCTTTCGGCGCCGGCGCGAACGAGAAGCTCTTACCGGGCTCGATGCCCAGCCGCTTCATTCGATCGAGTATCGGATAGTCGACTGCGTGCGGCGGATTCGTTTTGAGCAAGTCGGCAAACAGCGCGAAGAAGTCAGCCGCATTCATCTTCTCGACTTGGTCGGGCGGCTGCGAGGTGTCTTGCTTCGTATTGACGACACCTTTGGGCGGCGT
The DNA here is from genome assembly GCA_049678885.1 of Candidatus Aquilonibacter sp. Lineage (GTDB taxonomy): Bacteria > Vulcanimicrobiota > Vulcanimicrobiia > Vulcanimicrobiales > Vulcanimicrobiaceae > Aquilonibacter. The sequence goes on from JBAUEZ010000124.1 coordinate 6,014, forward strand.
ATATGGTTTGCCGTACGCGCTCAATGGCACTGCGGTAATGCCATTTTGTAAGACGTGGACCGCATCGTAGTCGGCTACGCCGTTAGTTTGCGTGCGCCCGATGATCCACCCCGACGCGGTCGGGGATTGGTAGCGCACGATGCCGGCCGGAAGCTCGCCTTTCCAATTCGGGCCGACGAGCGCAAAGGTAAGTGCCGCTGTGCCTGTCGTGCGTTTGCCCGGAGACGTGAAGACATCAGTCCAATAATCGATGGTCTCCAAGAGATAGTAGCGTCCGCCGTAGTCGGGGACCGTAATAACCAGGGGCTCCTTGCTCACGTCGAATTGCAACGAGCTGTAAAGGGTGTCCGCATTTGGCCGAACGACCATCGTCATCGTTGGATCGGGGAAGGCGCGAATATGCGCAAACTGATTGAGCGGCGCGCTAAGTCCCGTGGGCGCGGCGACGTTGGTCATCACGCGTCGGGTCACTTCCATTAACACTATGGGATACGCATAAATATACGTGCCGCAGGCGGTCGCGCGCGCTTCATCGGCGCCCACACGTTCCGGCGCGCTAGCAGTGCTCATGAAAAAATCCCCCCGTACACGAGCGTACAGGGGGATCATGAGAACGACGTTGGCTTGTCCAGGACGTTACACTAAGGTAATTCGATCCGATACAGATCGGCGCCGTCGAACCACATACGTTGCATTTGGCCTTCGAACAGCGTGTCGAAGCGTACCGTCGCGCCGCCAAGCGCATACGTCCCGTTGGCGTTTGCGCGCAGCGGGTTGAGGCCGTCTGTCGTCAGCTTGCCCTTCACGATGACGATGCGCATCACGACCGGCGAACCGAAGATCGAGTTTTCGTAGCGGCCGACGAGCCGATCCCACGCAGCCGGATGCGCGAAGGTGATCGGGCCGGTGTGCTTGCCGTTCACGTAGTACGCGCTGCCGTTGGTGAAGCCGTCGACGGCCTTGGCCTTGTCGCGTTCGAATGCTACGTAGAAGACCGTAAAGCGCGGATCGTCGGTCCAGAAGAGGTCTCGATCCGTGGCCACGAGTTGGTAGCTCTTCGCGCCGTCGTGCAGTGCGAGCGTGCCGTTGTCGTTGGCGACGACGACGCCCGTGCCGTCCGCGCTGCGGTACGTACCGACGTAGTCACCCGCAGCGATTTTCGGCGGGGCAATCGGCGGTCCGGCCGGTGGTGGCGGCAACGGTTGTCCGAGACTCTGTGCGCGCAGCACTTCCATTGCATACTTCACGATCGCGCACGGGTGCAGCGGTGCTTCGACCAGATTCGAGAGGCCGATCACGCCGAAACCGCGGGTGAGATTGGCTTGGAAGCACGCGGTGTATCCCGAGACGCCGCCGGTGTGGCCGACCAAACGATCGCCGTTCGTATTGAACACCGACAGCCCGTAGCCGTATTCGTGATAGAACGCGGGCCACTCCGCCAGCTCGACATGTTTGGCCACGTCCGGTGCGCCGTTGTTGAAGTGGTCTGCACTGGTCATTGCCGCGAAGGTCGCCGGCGAAAGCAACTGCGTGCCGTTCGCGGCTTTGCCGCCGTTCAAATAGAAGCGCAGATATGCGGCCATATCGCCGGGCGTCGAGATCACCGAGCCTGCCGGATCGACGAAGTCGACGAACGGTGAGGAGATGAGCACCGGATGCGGCGGCGCGGCGACGTAGTCGCCGTCGCGGAACTGATAGCCGGTCGCAGTCGGAGCCGAGAGCGTGCGGTCGTCGAAGACCGCGAAGCTATTGCCCATGCCGAGTGGCGCAAAGACGTGATTCTCGATGTTGTTTTGCCAACTGTTGTGCGAGACGGACGCAACGATCGCGCCGACCGTGCCGAAGCCGTCGTTCGAATACGACCACGCCGTGCCGGGTGGAAACAGCGTGTGTGCATCGCGCAGCGCTGCGATGGCGAAGCCGTACTGCTGGAACGTGTAGTCGTCCGGTGTTCCGCCGGTATGCGAGAGGAGCTGGTGAACGAGTACCGGGCCGCTGGTCGAGTGGATCGACCACGACGGCAGGTACGCTTGCACGCGCGCATTGAGATCGACCAGACCTTTGTCGTGCAGTTGCAACAGCGCCAAGGCCGTCATCGACTTCGAGATCGAGCCGATCGGGAAGCGCGTATCGGCGCTGACCGGCGTCTTGCTCGCGATGTCGGCCATGCCTTCGGTAATGATCGCGATCGTGTGCGTCTTATCGGTGATCGCGACCGACAACCCGGGCGCGCCCTGTTGTTCGAGCGCCTTCGGGGCGTAAGCCTTGATCGCAGCGATCGCGTCATCCATCGTCGGTGCGCCCGACGATGTCGTCTGCGCGAAGGCAGGGCTGTCCAACGCCAAAACGGCGGTTAGGATCAGACCTAAAAGGCGTGATAGTTTCATTCTGGGCCTGTACGCCGCCCGCCAAAATTCTCCGCTGAGCGCCAAGATTTTGGCGTGGCCCCTTTAATCGCCTAGAAAAGCGAGAGTTGCGCGTGGTCCTCCAAATACTCGGCATCTACCCCGAGTGCACGCAGGCGATAGACGAACTCACGCCAGCCGTGATTGAGGAACACCTTGCGGGGCTGTGCGCGCTCGACGTAGTTCAGCAGTGCCGGATAGTCGGCGTGGTCGGAGAGCGCAAATCCCCGCTCGGTCCCGTAGCGGAAGAGCGCGCCACGGTCGAGCGACCACCCGGTCAGGACCGCCGTACGAACGGGTTTGCTCCGCAGCGCCTTGGGTAGCCCTTTGCCGCCGGGTGGCCAAATGAGCACGCTGCGTGTATCAAACGTTTCCGCGTTGTAGCGAGCGTAGGGCGGCAACGTCACACCGCACGCTTCATAGACCTGTGCCAGATTGTCGACCGCGCCGTGCACGGTCAGCGGCAGACCGGCGCGACCCAGAATCGCCATCGCCTCTTGCGCCTTGCCGAGCGAGTACGCGAAGAAGACTGGTACGGCATTGCCTTCGAGTGCGCCGCGCGCAAAAGCGATCATCTGCTCTGCGACTTCTTCATATGCCGGAAAGACGTACTGCGGACGCCCATACGTACATTCCATCAGCACCACGTCGCAGCGCTTGACCTCCGGCGGCTCGGCGGTGAGCGAGTCGCGCAGTTTGAAATCGCCGGTGTACACAAAGCGGCCTGCGTCGCCCTCGATCATGAGTTGTGCGCTGCCCAGCACGTGTCCGGCCGAGAAGAGCGTCAGCCGATGCTCGCGCTCGTCCCACGGCTGGTTGAACGCGTGCTCTTCAAACCGAACCGGTGGACGCGGCGGCGTCTTTGGCGCGAGCAGTGAAAGCTGCGCGCGCTCTTCGCGCCGCGAAAAGCGGGCGCGGCAAATACGCGCGGTGTTCGGCGTCGTAACCAGCACGTCGTGCTCGCGCGCATGATCGCTATGCCCATGTGAAACGTAGCAACGCTGCTGCGAGCGCATGCTGTCGATCCAAAGGTCTAGCGCCTCGACGTAAAGGGATTTCTGGGACAGGGAGAACACTTCTCGAACATTCGTTCGTAGGGGCCGCGTTCACCTCGCTCGCGCAACACATCGCCGCACCGAGAGGTTCAAACAGACACTATGGCACGTATCTACGAGAATCTGGCCGACACGTTCGGCAACACGCCGCTAGTCAAGATCCCGCGGCTGAACAAGGGTCTGGGTGGGACGATCCTGGTGAAGATGGAGTCGCAGAACCCGGCCGGCTCGGTCAAGGATCGCATCGGGGTTGCGATGATCGAAGCAGGCGAACGCGACGGTCGCTTGCTCCCCGGAATGAAAATCCTCGAGCCGACGAGCGGCAACACGGGTATTGCGCTTGCGTTCGTTGCGGCGGCCAAAGGTTATCAGTGCATCTTGGTGATGCCCGACACGATGACGATCGAACGCCGCAATTTGCTCAAAGCGTGCGGCGCGCAAGTGATCCTTACGCCCGGCGCAGACGGCATGAAAGGCGCGATTGCCAAGGCGATGGAGATCTATAACGCGGCGCCCAACAAATTTTTCGTGCCGCAACAGTTTGAGAATCCGGCGAATCCCGAGATCCATCGGCGTACGACCGCCGAAGAGATTTGGCGCGACACCGATGGTGCCGTCGACATCTTTATCGCGATGGTCGGCACCGGCGGCACGATCACCGGGGTCGGCGAAGTACTCAAGGCGCGCAAGCCCGGCGTCAGAGTGATCGCGGGTGAACCCGATGCGTCACCGGTGCTCACCGGTGGCGCACCCGGTCCGCATAAGATCCAGGGCACGGGCACGGGCTTTATACCGGCGGTGCTCGATACTAAGATCTACGACGAAGTGATTCGCGTGACCGACGCCGATGCGATCGCGACCACGCGTCGACTTGCGCGCGAAGAGGGTATGCTGGTCGGTATCTCCGCCGGCGCAAACGTGTGGGCGGCGATGCAAGTCGCTGCGCGTCCAGAATCAGCCGGGAAGTTGATCGTGACGATCGGCTGCGACACCGGCGAACGCTATCTGAGCAATCCGGTCTTCGCCGATCAAGAAGCGGTCATCGTGGAACCTGCGCTCGTTTAGTGATGGTCGTTGAGGTTACACGCGGCGATCTCGTAGAGTTGGTGCATCAGGTCGCCGTCGCGGCGGCAAACGCGCAGGGCGAGGTCATCCTGTGGACCGGCGATATTGAATCGCCGGTCTTTCTCCGTTCTAGTGCGAAGCCGTTCATCGCCGCAGCCGCTATCCAAGCCGGCGTGCGCGAAGCCTTTGGGCTCGATATGCGCGAGATCGCGGTGATGTCCGCGTCGCACACCGGCGAGCCGTTCCACATCGCGGCGGTGCGTTCGATTTTACAAAAGATCGGACTCGACGAATCGGACCTGCAATGTGGCGCGCATCTCCCCTACGACGAGGCCGTGGCGCACGAGATGCTGCGCGAAGGCCGCAAACCGAGCGCGGTCGACAACAATTGTTCGGGCAAACATGCGGGCATTCTCGCACTTTGCCGCGTCCTCGGAAGCAACGTCGCGACATACACGGACGTGAACAACCCCGCGCAACGGTACATCCTCGCATTCTGCGCGCGGCTCTCCGACGACGATCCGTCAGCGTGGCCGCTCGGGATTGACGGGTGCGGGATTCCGGTCTACGCGACGTCATTGCGCAAAGCGGCGATGGCTTTCGCGCGCTTCGGCTCGCTGCGGCAGATCCCGGAACGCGATGCGCAAGCGCTGCTGGTGGTACGTGATGCAATGGTTTCGTATCCCGAGTACGTTTCGGGGACCGGCCAGTTCGACACGCGGGTGATGACCGCGGGCGCGGGAGCAATCGCATGCAAGGGGGGCGCCGAGGGGGTGCACTGTTTGACGCTCATTCCGCAGGGCGTCGGCCTCGCGAGTAAAGTCCTCGACGGTGCCGCGCGTGCGCGGGGGCCGGCGACGATGGCGGCGCTAGGGGCCTTGGGCAGCCCCGTTACGGATGCGACCGATTTGGCGGGGTATATCGAGCCAATCGTGTATAATCGGGCAGGGCACGCCGTGGGAGCAGTCCGCGCCGTGGCCGACTTCGCCGTCGAACAAGCGAGTACGTAAGCCAAATTGCGTGACTACTTACGCCTGCTGCAAGAGCGGGTTTTGATTTATGACGGCGCCATGGGCACACAGCTCATGGCGCTCGAACTATCCGCCGCCGACTTCGGCGGCGAGCGCTATTTAGGTTGCAACGAGGCACTGGTCCTCGCGCGTCCCGATGTGATCCGCGACATCCACACCGCCTACCTTAAAGCCGGCGCTGACGTCGTCGAGACCAACTCGTTCATGGGCTCGCGCCTCAAACTCGACGAGTATGGTCTCGCCGAAAAGACCTACGAGATCAACTACGGCGCCGCGCAACTCGCCCGCCAAGCCTGCGATGCGATTGCCACACCCGATCGTCCGCGGTTCGTCGCAGGCTCGATCGGCCCGACCGGGATGTTGATTTCTTCGTCGGATCCGTCGCTCTCGAAAATTACGTTCGAACAGCTCGCAACGATCTACGGGGAACAAGCACGCGCACTGGTCGAGGGCGGCGTCGACGTGCTGCTGCTCGAGACGATGCAAGACTTGCTGGAGCTCAAAGCAGCGATCGCCGGCATCGTGCGCGAGTTCGACCGCGGGCTGCGCCGCGTGCCGATTCAAGCGCAACCGACGCTGATCACCGAAGGCCGCATGCTGCTCGGCACCGACATTCGTGCCATCACCGCAACGCTCGACGCGTTGCCGATCGACGTTATCGGGCTCAACTGCTCGACCGGCCCATCGCAGATGCGCGACTCCGTGCGCTTCCTTACGGAAAACTCGCGCTGCTTTGTGAGTGTGATTCCAAACGCGGGCTTGCCTTTGATGGGCCCCAAAGGCGAAACGATCTATCCCGAAACACCGGCCGAGTTGGCCAAAGAACTCAGCGACTTCGTACGCGATTTCGGCGTCAACATCGTCGGCGGCTGTTGTGGCTCGACGCCCGAGCACATCGCCGCCTTGCGCGATTCACTCGATGCGGAGACGACTGCGCGGGCGCGGGCTCGCGCAGCGAACGTAAGCATAAAAAGTGAGCTCGTCCCGCAGCAAGTCGCCTCCGCGATGACTGCAACAGCGCTAGAGCAAGAGCCGCGCCCGTTGCTGGTCGGCGAGCGCATCAACAGCCAAGGTTCGCGCAAGATCAAACGATTGTTGCTCGAGGACAACTACGACGAAATCATGCTGGTTGCACGCGAGCAGGTCGCAGGCGGCGCGCATGTGCTCGACGTGTGCTGCGCGCTGACCGAGCGTACGGATGAAGACGTGCAAATGCGCGAACTGGTGCGGCGACTTTCGCAATCGGTCGAAGCGCCGTTGATGATCGACTCGACCGAGCCGAAAGTCGTGCAGGTCGCGCTCGAGAACAACCCGGGCCGCGCGATCATCAATTCGGTGCATCTCGAAGCCGGGCGCGCGAAGATGGACATCCTGCTGCCGCTGGCCAAGGAACATGGTGCGGCGGTTGTGGCGCTCACGATCGACGAGAGCGGCATGGCCAAGACCGCGCAGCGCAAGCTCGAGGTAGCGCAGCGCACCTATGGCATCGTCGTCGACGAGTACGGTCTGCCGCCAGGGGCGCTGATCTTCGACGACTTGACGTTCACGCTTGCAACGGGCGACGAAGAGTTCGCCGCGTCGGCGATCGAGACGATCGAAGGCATCCGTTTGATCAAGCGTGAGTTGCCCGGCGTGCTGACCTCGCTCGGCGTTTCGAACGTCTCGTTCGGCCTCAAGCCGGGGGCGCGTGCGGCGCTCAACTCGGTGTTTCTGCACCACTGCGTTGAGGCCGGACTCGATTGCGCGCTCGTGCACGCCAAAGAGATCACGCCGTACACGGAAATCGATCCCGCCGTGCGCGAGATGTGCGACGATCTCGTCTTCAACCGTCGCCCGGACGCGCTGCAGCGTGTCATCGAGCACTTTGAGAGTGCCGGCGATACCCTTCAACAGGCGCAGGGTGACGCAGATGCCGAGCTTGATCTTCCGATTGCGCGGCAGATTCATAACGCGATTTTGCGCCGGCGCAAGGACGGCATCGAAGCCAAGATCGATGCGGCGCTGCGGGAGCGCGATCCGGTCGCGGTGCTCAACGAGATCCTCTTGCCGGCGATGAAAGAGGTTGGCGATAAGTTCGGTTCGGGAGAGTTGATTCTGCCGTTTGTACTGCAGTCAGCGGAAGTGATGAAGAAGGCGGTCGCGCACCTCGAGCAGTTCCTCGAAAAAACGGAAGGCTCGACGAAGGGGACGGTCGTGCTCGCCACGGTCTTCGGCGACGTGCATGACATCGGCAAGAACCTCGTCAACACGATCCTGACCAACAACGGCTACACGGTGTACGATCTTGGCAAGCAAGTGCCGATGAACACGATTCTCGAGAAGGCGGTCGAGGTCAAAGCTGACGCTATCGGTCTCTCAGCGTTGCTCGTCTCAACCAGCAAACAGATGCCGATCTGCGTGCAAGAGCAAGATTCGCGCGGGCTGCACTTCCCGGTCATCGTCGGCGGCGCGGCGATCAATCGTGACTTCGGACGGCGCATCTCGCTGCTCGACAACGGCGAGCGTTTCTTCGAACCCGGGCTCTTCTACGCGAAGGACGCGTTCGAAGGGCTCGAGATCATGGACCGTCTCACCAACGAAAACTCGGCCCGCGTAGCCTTCGTCGAGCGTATTCGTGGCGAGGCCTTTGCACAACGCGATCGCGCGCGCGACGGCGCGGTAACGCATGCGCCCGCGACGACGATCTCGGCAGTGAAGGGCGAGCACGTCGACATCCCGCTCCCACCGTTTTGGGGTGCGACGACGATCGACGACGTCGATCTGCGTGAACTCTGGCCGTGCTTCGATCTCAAGAGTCTCTACCGCTTGTCGTGGGGCGCGAGCAATACGAAGGGCGTAGCGTTCGAAGCGCTGCTACGCGACGATTTCGATCCGCGCTTGCGCAAGTATCAGCACGAAGCCGAGCAGGGCGGCTTGCTTTTGCCCAAGGTCGCGTACGGATACTACGCCGCCGCCGGCGTCGGTAACGATGTGATTCTCTACGATCCCGACGATACGTCGCGCGAGATCGCGCGCTTTAACTTCGCGCGTCAGATCGGGGGCGACCACTTGTGTCTTGCCGACTACGTGCGCGAGCCGCAAGAGGGCAAAGGCATTGACGTTGTAGCGTTACAAGTCGTGACGATTGGTACGCGCGCATCGGAGTTAACCGAGGCGCTGCAAGCGCGTGGCGACTACAGCGAATCATACTTTCTCCACGGCTTCACCGTGCAGTCGGCGGAGGCGCTCGCCGAATGGACCCACCGGCGCATCCGCACCGAACTGCGGCTCGATCACGAACGGGGTAAGCGCTACTCGTGGGGTTACGGCGCGTGCCCAGATCTCTCGCAGCACACGATCGCCTTCGGCGTGCTCGGCGCGCAAGCGCGGATCGGCGTCGAGTTGACCGAGGCGTTCCAGATCATGCCCGAGCAATCGACCGCGGCGATCGTCATGCATCACCCGCGCGCAACCTATTTCAACGCTGCCGCAGTTCGTTAGGAGCGTGGAACGATTCATTGCGGGATTGATTGACGTCTTCGCGGAGACACCCTTGACCGGAAATCCGCTTGCCGTGGTGGAAGGCGCGGATGCTTTGCCGGATGAGCAGCTTCGCGGCATTGCTCGCGAGTTCAATCAAGCCGAGACCACGTTTATCATGCGCAGTTCGCGTGCCGACAGAAAGCTGCGCTCCTTTACGGCCAGTGGTGCCGAGGTGTTTGGCGCGGGGCACAATGCACTGGGCGCGTGGTTGTGGATGGCGGAGCACGGAAATCTTGGGATGTTGGAAGCGCCGCAAGTCTTCTTGCAAGAGATCGGCGCTGACGTGTTGCCGATTACGCTTGAACGGCGTCGTGGGCAGATTCATGGACGCATGACGCAGTCGCCGCTGAAGCTTTCGGATCCGTTCACGGCTATTGCGCCGCTTGCGGATGCGCTGACGCTGCGTGTCCAAGATATCTACACCACGCCTGCGCCGCGCGTTGCGGATACCGGCGCGGGTCATCTGCAGGTCAGAATTCGCGACAGCGAGACGGTCGATCGTGCGCGGCCATCGGCCGAGAAGTTGCTCGAAGTCCTTCGCGCGGCCGGCGCTGAAGGCTGTTACATCTACGCGTTCGATTCCGACGCGCCGGCGCGTGCATACGCGCGGTTCTTCAACCCAACGGTGGGTTTATGGGAAGATGCGGCGACGGGAACGGCCGCGGGGCCGCTCTGCGCATACCTAGGATCGCTGGGCATGCTCGATGCGGACAACGCGCTCGTTGTCGAGCAGGGTGCGCTGATGGGGCGACGCAGCGCGTTGCACGTACGGCTCGGACCGGATCCGGAGCTTTCGGGGAGTGGCATCGTGGTTATGCGCGGCGAAATGGTGCTGTGAGGTAAGAGCGAACCACCGTCCCCCATGAGTATTATCGCCATTCTTCTCGCCCTGCTGTGGATCATCGGCGTCGGCTTTGCAATCTTCTGGGGCTACGAAGTGTGGCAACGGCGCGAGTTCACCTGGCCGACGGTTTTCGGCGTCGCGGTCGGATTCGTGACCAACTTTTTCGATACGCTCGGAATCGGCTCGTTCGCGCCGACCACGTCGCTCTTCAAGTTTTTCCGCATGGCGCCCGACGAAAAGATTCCCGGCACGCTCAACGTCGGGCACGCGTTGCCGACGATCACCGAAGCCTTGATCTACATCACGGTCATCGGCGTCGATCCGATCACGCTCGTGCTCTTGATAATTGCTTCGGTTCTTGGCGCATGGCTCGGCGCGGGGATGGTCGCGCGTTGGCCGCGACGCAACGTGCAGATCGGTATGGGCGGCGCGCTGACGGCCGCCGCGATCATCTTTCTAATGCAGAACCTCAAGCTGCTCCCCGCCGGCGGCAACGCGCTCGGCCTCTCCGGCTGGTTACTTGTCACCGGTGTGGTCATCAACTTTTGCCTGGGCGCGCTGATGACGATCGGCATCGGCCTGTATGCACCGGCGATCATCATGATCAGCTTGCTCGGCATGAACCCGCGCGGCGCCTTTCCGATTATGATGGGCTCGTGCGCGTTCTTGATGCCGATCGCGAGCGTGCGCTTCGTGAAGTTCGACGCCTACGCGTTCAAGGCGGCGATCGGCCTGACGATCGGCGGCGTTCCAGGCGTGGTGATCGCGGCGTACATCGTCAAGTCGATGCCGCTCGAAGCGGTGAAGTGGCTGGTGATTGCGATCGTTGCCTACGCCGCGTTCACGATGCTGCGCTCCGCGTTCCTGGAACGGCGCAATGGAACTCTTGCGAACGAACCGGCTACTCTTCCGCACGCATGAAGCGCGCGACGAAGGACCGTTCGTCGCGATGCATACCGACGACGAGGTTCGCCGCTTCGTCGGCGGCCGCGGATGGCCGGACGAGAAGGCACGCGAGCGCTTTCGCACCCAGTATCTTGGTAAGCCGACCCAGACCTACGGGCTGTGGGCGACGGTGCTCTTCGACGAAGACAAGTACATCGGCACGTGCGGTATCGCTAGCGCCGCCGGCCGCGCGCATCTCGCCTACTACATTGCGCGGCCATTCTGGGGTCAGGGCTTTGCGACCGAAGCGGCAGCAGCGTTCATCGCGTTTGCCAAAGAGCGGCTAGCGCTCGAAGCGCTCTACGCCGATGTTGAGACGGGACATGCTGCATCCGAACGTGTCTTGTGCAAATTTGGATTCGCGCGGACCGGTCACACGTTTATCGCGGCGAGTGGCCGTGACATTTCACACTACCGCCTCGCGCCGCTCTGAATAGAGATCGCGTCGCGTTTGCGGCATCGCGACGTGTCCGGCAACGTCGGGGCGCGCGAGCAGCGACTGATAGACGCCGATCAACGCCGCGTCGAACGACACGGCGCTTGCGGCCATGTAGAGCCGCCACACGCGGTAGGCTGCCTCGCCGGCTGCTGAGATTGCAGTCGTACGATTACGCTCGATGTTTGCGACCCAAGCACGCAGCGTGCGCGCGTAGTGTTCGCGGAGATTCTCAACGTCGCGAATCTCGAAGCCAGTGCGCTCCGCAATCGCGAGGCTATCCCCGGCCGCGACCAGATCGCCGTCGGGAAACACGTAGCGTTCGATGAAGGGATTCGGTGGCGCCTTACGTCCGGGACTCTGCTCGGCGATACCGTGATTGAGGAAGAGGCCGCCCGGCCGTAGCGCGGCGATCGCCGCGGCAAAATAAACCGGCAAGCGTGTACGGCCGACGTGCTCAACCATGCCGATGCTCGCAATGCGATCGAACGTCAGGCCTGCCAAGTCGCGATAGTCGCGAAACTCCACGCGTGCTCGATCGCCGAGGCCAAGCGAGGCGATGAGACGATTCGCTTCTTCATGTTGCACGCGGCTGAGCGTGATGCCGAGCGCCTGCGCGCCACGTCGCGCCGCCGCGATCACGAGCGAACCCCAGCCGCACCCGATGTCGAGAAACGACATCCCCGCCTCGAGACGTAACTTATCCAGCACGTAGCTGAGCTTCGCTTGCTGCGCGCCCTCGAGCGTCGTGACGCCGTCGTCGAAATACGCGCACGAGTAGACGAGATCGCGATCGAGAAACGTGCGGTAAAAGTCGACCGGGTGATCGTAGTGGTACGAGATGGCGGCCCGATCGCGTTTGCGCGAGTGGAGCCTGCCGTGCAGCGCGGCGCCCGGTGGCGACGGGCGCAGATCGCGCGGAAGCCGCAGCAGCTGTAGCGCGATGCGCGCCTTCTGGAGCCTCGTGCGCGACACATTTGCGGCGTTCAGACTGGCGATTGCAGCGGTCAGATCGCCCTCAACATCGAGTCCGCCGGCAATGAACGTAGCGCCCGCGTTACGGTCGAGCGGCGGCATAAACGCGCTGCGCAGCGCGCCCGGTGTGTTGACGAGCAGCGTAAAATCCGTGCGATCGGTGGTACTTGGTAGATTGGCTCCGTCCCAGAGACGTACGGCGAAGTCGCGGCGGAAGGCGTCCCCGAAGATCGCTTCGAGAAGCGCGGTCGCACGGCCGATCATGATGCTAACGTCTTTTTCCCCGCGTGCAATCCGTGCACGACGGTGCCGCCGACCATCGTTCCCATGATCTTGTAGTCGGCGTCCCAGAAGGAGAGGTCGGCACGCATGCCCGGAGCGATGCGACCCATCTCGCCCTGGAGTCCGATCAACTTCGCCGGAGCGTGCGTTGCCGCCATGACCGCTTGTTCGAACGAGATGTCGGCGTAGGACATATAGTTGCGCACGGCTTGATCGATGCGCAGCGCGCTGCCCGCAATCGTACCATCGGCCGCGCGCATCACGCCGCCGACGATGTGATAGCTTGCGTCCGCCGGCGGCATCAAATCGGTTGCGAGCACGACGCGATCGCCGACCGTACGATAGAGAATGTCGACCATCACCGGCGCAACGTGATATCCGTCGCTAATCACCTGCACCATCGTACGCCGGTCTTGAATGAACGCCGCGAGAATCGACGGATCGCGATGGATCAACGGCGGCATGCCGTTGAAAGCATGGGTCAACGAGCGGAAGCCCAAACCAATGGCCAACAATCCGTCGCCATAGCGCGAGCTCGTATGTCCGGCCGAACAGACGACGCCGTGTTGCAAGAAGACGCGCATTGCGTCGGCCGCGCCGGGTATCTCGGGGGCCATCGTTACGAGTAAGCACGCGCCTTTGCACGCGTCGACCATTTCTTTGGCACGCTCCGCCGAAGCGGGCAGGAGCCACTCCGCGCGATGCACGCCGCGAAACTTCGAATTGAGGAACGGACCTTCGAAGTGAATGCCCAGACATCGCGCACCGTGCGGCTCGTCCTCTTCCAAATCGTGTGCGGCGTCGACAATCTCTGATGCGATGTGCAGCGTCGATTCGAATGGCGCGGTCATCACGCTGGCTACAAATCCGGTTGCGCCCATGCGCGCATACTCCGACGACGCGACCGGCACGGCATTACCTTGGTCGCGATTGAAGAGCATATCGGCGGCGCCGTTGGTATGGACGTCGATGAGGCCGGGTGCGATGCTGCTGCCCGTGGGTAGCGGGTAATCCGACACGCCGTCCGCGGGGAGAATCGCGGCAATGCGTCCGTTTTCGATGGCGATCCGTCCGATCGTCGACGTTCCGTCGCCGATGGCCAGAAGCGCCGGACCTAGCGTCGTGGTCATAACCGGGTGTTCCCGGTTCGACGCAGCTTCGCTCAGCGCCCTTTGCCGAACATACGTGCGAAGAAACCTGCAGCACGTTCCGCCTCGGCGGGCGTGGGCGCCGTCGCGGGTCGCGGTTGCGCGTTTGCGCGCGCCAAGCGCTCGAGCCGAGCCATGTGGCTCTCGGCCTGTGCTTCGAGCGTCGCGCGTAACGCCGCCGTCTCGTTCCAGCCGGCCGGTGCGCGCGCCTCGCGTCGTGCTTCATCATAGTCGTGGGCGGAGACGGTGAAGATGCGCTCGGCCGGAATGTTGCGTTCGCGCAGATAGGCTTGCGCGAGCTCGACCACGTGTCGCCGTTCGCTCGCTGCTTCGTTATCGGCGATCGTGTGCGCAAAGAGCATTGGTTTATTGAACTCTGCGACCCGCTCGTAGAGCGCGAGCTCGCGGTCTGAAAGCTGTCGCGAGAAGAGCGCGAGCACTTCGCTTGCATGCGAGGCGACGACCACGTTCACATCCTCCGCATCGGGTTCGCCGGAGTCAAATGCGGGCGCATGCACGAGCACGAGCTCGCGCGGAAGCGACCACGGCACGAGGACGAGCACCGGTGCATCCGCGGCTGCGGCCGTTGCATCGCCGAACGGGATCTCGTGCCATTCGCAGTCGGCAAGCTTAAACGCTTGATCGTGATCGCCGTAGCGCACGTGAATCGGAAAACGCGCGCTGCCTGCGACGTCATCGGTTAAAACCGTTCGGCCCGCGAAGGCGTTGATGAGGCTGGTCTTGCCGCGGCGCAATGCGCCGAGAATCGCGACGCGCCAGCGCGAGGGGCGAAGACCGCGATCGTAACTCGTCGTATCGAACGATGCATCGGCGTGGGAGAGGCGCACCGCTGCAGAGCCGGGATCGGCGGGCGCGATCTCATCCTCGCGCTCCATGAAGCCGTCTACAAGTTCGCGCGCCGCAAGCAGTTCGCGCGCGAGGTTCGCGCGGCGCCGCTCGAGATCCATACGGGCTTGCTCCGCGCGACCGTCGCGATGCGCGGCAAGTGCACGGTCGACGCTCCCCACATCGGCGTCACGGCGTTCGAGCATCGCGCTTGCGATCGCTTGTGCCAACTCGTCGTAGATGTGCTGCAAGCGCGCGCCGGCGCGATCGGTGAACGCGAGGACGTCGGTTGCAAAGCGCGGGAAGATCTCGGCGCGCAAATCGGCGATCAACTCACGCTTCATATAGCTGCCCGCCTGTGTTCCCGCAAAGCGCGTAGCTATATCGTGGACGAGGCCGATGGCCGGACCGCCGATCGCCTCGAGGACGATCGTAGCTGCGATCGCGTTGCGAACGTCGCCGCTCCACAGGCTCGTCCCGGGCTCGGCACCGAAGGCGCGCGCGGCGGCGTCATTTTTCGCAAAGCGCAGCGGAGCGATCGTTTCGGCTTGCCCGATCGCCGCGTCAAGCTCGCCGCTAACGCTTTGCGCTGCCTCTTCGGCGAACTCTTGGGTGACCTGCGCGACGACGCGATCGATGATGATGTGCAGGCGCTCGCGATCGCGTAGACGGTTTATGTCGGCGGTGTCGATAGCTTGCGAGAGCGCGCGCTCGAGATCGGCACTGAGATCGCTTCCGCGTGCGTGCATCGCCGTACGCGTAGCGAGGCCCGCCTCCAGCAGCGCCTCGCCCTGCGCGCGCGCGCGTTCGTCCAGCGCCTGGAG
>JBAUEZ010000125.1:0-3761 GCA_049678885.1 Candidatus Aquilonibacter sp.
ACCACGCCGCAACCGGCGCTCACCGCCTCCCAACAGCCGGCGCCCGCCACGCAACTGCAAGGAGCGCCTGCCGCGCAGCCGGTACCGGTAAGTGCTGAGGCAATCGCCGCACAGGCCGCCGAACGAACTGCGGCGATGGACTACGACGTAAAAGCGGCGATTCTCGCGATGATCGCATCGCCTGGAGGCAACTCACCGGCGATCGCCGGCGCGTTGCGCGATGCGCTCACGGCAACGACGGCGTTGCAACTCAACGTGCTCAATGCCCAGGTTACCGACCCACGCACGATCAGCATTCCGCTGCCTGCATATTTTTATACCGGCGGTGAGCCCGTAACGATGCAGATCTCGCGCGATGCGCCCAACAGCAAGAACAAGATGGACGCCGACAACTTCCATATTGCGTTCGTGCTGGACACGAAGTCGCTCGGCACGGTAGCGATCGATCTGCAAACGGTCGGGCGCGCGGTCAGTGTGGACGTCAAGACGCAAGCCACCCCGGCTGCGGATCGCTTTCGTGCAACGCTCGGCGACTTGCGTTCGCGTCTCGAGCAACTCCGCTACAACGTAGCCGCAATCGGTGCGGGTGTCGCGCCGCTGCGCGGCGAGCCGCCGCCGAAAAGTGAGCCGCTTGCAGGGGCGGAGCGCAAGTCGTTCTGGGATATGCGCGCGTGAGCCGCTTCTTTGACTTTCGTAAATCCGTCTTCAAGCGCCCGGCCGCGGCTGCGCTGAAGTGGGATCCGCTCGGCTCCGAGCCGCCCGAGGTGCTTGCAGTTGGTCGCGGCGTTACCGCCGAGACGATCATTCGCATCGCCAAGGAACGCGGCATTCCACTCTACGAGGATCCGGGATTGGTAGAAGCGCTGGCGCGCTTGAATGTCAGTGATTTCATCCCGCGCGAACTCTATACGGTCGTCGCCGAGGTGCTCGCGTACGTCTTTCGCGTCGATCAAGCTTTCCGTGAACGCGCGGAGGAGCACACCGGCTAGTGGCCTGGAAGAAGGCGTGGCTTTCGAAGACGATGCGCGACCATATGGATTGGATTCGCGAAGTGCGAGCCACGAAGATGGGCGGCCATTTGGAGATGCATATCTCCGGACGCGCCTTCACCGTAGACTTCGTCGACGGCGTGGATCCCACGCGCTACGTGATCGACCGCGAACGGTGTTTCGACGAGCGCTCCGTGCGTGTTGACGATACATTGTTTTCGCAGATCGTCGCCGCACTGAAAATGGCGGTGCACGATTGTTTCGATGCGACGGTGCACGCGTATTCGCCCTCGGCTGCCGTCTTTGAGATCCACTTCGTGCCGGGGCACGAGCCCTTTGGTGCCGGCCGGCGCGTCTTCATCGAAGGACGGCTCGCCGACATGATGCGCGACGAGATCGGCAAACCCAACGTCACCTTCGAGTATCCGGTTCGCGTCGATGGCGCCGCTCCGCAGTGGGTCAAGATGCAGGCCGCCACGATCAGCCGACTGGACCCGGTCGCCTAGGACTAGCGAACAGGAGTTCGATGCTTGCCTAGGGAAGGGGAGGGTCCGTGAGCTGGTTTCAACGACTCCGGGCGTCACTGGGCAAGGCCCGCGACACGTTCGCCGCGGTGCAGAATCTGGGGCGCGCGCGCAAGCCGCTAACCCCCGAGTTTTGGGAAGACCTGGAAGATCTGCTCATCATGGGTGACTTCGGCGTCCCGACCACCTCCAAGATCATCGGCGGCCTGCGGACGGTTGAAAAACAAGAAGCCTGGACCACCACCGATCAAGCCGTCGCGCGTTTTCATCGCGATGTCGAACGCTTCTTAACGCTCCCCGATGCCGAGCTGCAACTCGAGGGCAAAGTGCCGTCCGTCATTCTCGTCGTCGGCGTCAATGGCAGCGGCAAAACCACGACGATCGGCAAACTCGCGACGCGCTTGCACGGTGAAGGCAAACGCGTGTTGCTCGTTGCGGGCGATACATTTCGTGCAGCTGCCGCTGAACAACTCGAGATTTGGGCCGACCGTTCGAAGAGCGACATCGTGCGCGGCGCCGAGGGCGCGGATCCCGCGTCGGTGATCTTCGACGGCATCAAGGCCGGGAAAGCACGCGGCGTCGACGTGATCATGGTCGACACGGCCGGCCGGCTGCAGACCAAGACCAACTTAATGGAAGAGCTGAAGAAGGTGCGGCGCGTGATCGAGCGCGAGCTCGGCCGCCCGCCCGACGAGACGCTGCTCGTGCTCGATGGAACGACCGGGCAGAACGCGATCTCGCAAGCGCGGCTCTTTAATGAAGCGACGCAATTGACCGGCGTCGTGGTGACCAAACTCGATTCCACCGCCAAGGGCGGCGTGCTCGTGGCCATCGTCGACACGCTCGAGATTCCGATCAAGTTCATCGGACTGGGCGAAACCGCCGATGCGCTGCGTCCCTTCGTCGCCGCCGAATTCACGCAAGCCCTTTTTGACGATGCACCCGATTCCGTGAGAGTTTAGTGCCATACCCTTGTCACGCACACGTGAGAGCGTGATCGCATGATCGTTACAAAACACCAAGAGAGGACTGCAATGGCAGCGCAAGACGAACGAGCTATCGCCCTGGGCAACGCCCTCGCACAGATCGAGCGGCAATTCGGCAAAGGCTCGATCATGAAGATGGGCGACTTCCAGGAGCGCATGGCGTTCGAGGTCGTGCCGAGCGGATCGATCGCACTCGATCTCGCACTTGGCGTCGGCGGATATCCGCGCGGACGCATCGTTGAGATCTACGGTCCCGAATCGAGCGGTAAGACGACGCTCGCCCTGCATGCGATCGCCGAGGCGCAAAGGACCGGCGGCACCGCCGCCTTCATCGACGTCGAGCACGCGCTCGATCCGAATTATGCGGCCGCGCTCGGTGTCGATCTCGATAATTTGCTCGTCTCGCAACCCGATACCGGCGAACAAGCGCTCGAGATCGCCGAAATGCTCACGCGCAGCAATGCGGTCGACGTGATCGTCGTCGATTCGGTCGCAGCACTCGTGACCAAGGCTGAACTCGAGGGCGACATGGGCGACGCGCACGTCGGCTTGCAAGCGCGCCTGATGTCGCAGGCACTGCGCAAACTCACCGCTGCGATCTCGCGCAGCAAGGCCGTGATGATCTTCATCAACCAGCTTCGCGAGAAGGTCGGGGTGATGTTCGGTAGTCCCGAGACGACCTCGGGCGGACGCGCGCTCAAATTCTATGCGTCGATCCGCGTCGACGTGCGCAAGCTCGAACAGATCAAGTTCGGCCAAGACGTCGTCGGTTCCCGCACGCGCGCCAAAGTCGTCAAGAACAAAGTGGCGCCACCGTTCCGGCAAGCCGAATTCGATATTACCTACGGTCGGGGAATCTCGAAGATGGGCTCGATCCTCGATGTTGCGCTCGAACAGAACATCGTCGGCAAAAGCGGCTCGTGGTATACCTACGGCGAGCAACGCATCGGACAAGGACGCGAGAATGCCAAGGCGTTTCTCGAAGAGCACCTCGATATGGCAATCGAGATCGAAACGAAGATCCGCGAAGCACTTGCCGGCGCCGTCTCAAAGAACGGGCACAGCAGCGGCGCCGTCGTGACGGTCACCTCCGAGGAATAGTCCTTCGACAGGCTCAGGATGACAGGCTATAGCTATGCACTCGGGTTGTTGGCACGGCAGCGGCTAACGCAAGCGCAGTTGTGGGAGCGCCTGGCGCGTAAAGGCTACGACGACGACACCATTACCGGTGTCGTCGCTCGTTGCAAGGCCGAACGCTTTCT
>JBAUEZ010000126.1:0-57565 GCA_049678885.1 Candidatus Aquilonibacter sp.
GGATGATGTACGTCAGCGTCTCGTGATGCATCGGCTCGTGTTCGAGAATGTTGTACGCGGCTTGTCCGCGACGCAGTCTTGGCACGGCGGGGTCGATCAGCTTTGCGTTTTGAAGCGCATCGATCACGCGCTCGTCGCAGACGCGCCCGAAAGCTTCGATCTGCGCCCGCGACGGCCAATCCGCGCGCTCGTGAGCGCGCGCTGCATCGGTCGATCCGGGATCGATGCCGCGCTCGAACAGCTTTTCGTACGCTGGATCGATGGGAGTTTGACCGAGCGCGCGCTCGTTGAGCGTCAGAAAGCTAAACGCCGGTAAGTGTCCTTCATAAAAAATGAAGGGGTGACGCAGTGGAATCGGTCGCGCCAGGAACGCGTCGTCGTCGATCAGTGCGAAGAGCTGCGCCGAGCGTTCACGATTGCGCCGGTACCAATCGATGAGCACGCTGCGATTTAAGCCTGGCGTCGTTGAAATCATAGCCGTCACCCTTTACCCGGATGCGGCGGATGCTTCGCGCCTCCGGATCAAAAAGTCCTCGAACTCGGCAGCCGGCAACGGCGGTGCAACCGCATAGCCTTGAACGATGTCGCAGCTGTGCTCGGCTAGGAACGCAAGCTGAGACATCGTCTCCACGCCCTCGGCAACGACCTTGAGGCCCAGGCTGTGCGCCATGCCGATGACCGTCTTGACAATCGTCTCGTCGAAGACTTCGTGTCCGACGCCGATCACGAACGAGCCGTCGATCTTGAGCACGTCGAGTGCGAAGCGGCGAAGGTATGCAAGCGACGAGTACCCGGTTCCGAAATCGTCGACGGCGATTCGGATGCCTGCGGCCTTGAGATCGCGCACGATGCCGACGGTCTGCGCGGCGTCGGACATCGCGACACTCTCGGTGATCTCAACTTCAAGAAAGGCGGGATCGAGTTTTGCGTTTTCGAGTGCTTGCAGCACCCGTGCGCGTAGATCGCGTTGATGGAATTGCCGCGCCGAAAGATTGACGGCGAGTCGCAGCGGTGCCAGCTCCCGGTGCCAACGCTCGACTTGTTTGGCTGCAGTTTCCAGGACCCAATCGCCGAGCGGCACGATCAAGCCCGATATCTCGGCACTCGGAATGAAGTGCGAGGGTTCGATCAATCCGCTCTTGGGATGATTCCAGCGCAGCAACGCTTCCACGCTGATGATATCGCCGGTGCGGACGTCGAGCTGCGGTTGGTAGTAGACGACGAATTGATCGTACTCGAGTGCGCGGCGCAGCAGTTTCTCCTGCGAGAGCCGCATGTGAATCGGTGCTTCGAGCGTCGGGTTGTAGAAGTAGTAGCCGTTGCGTCCGCGGTCTTTGGCGCGGTACATCGCAATGTCGGCGTTCTTGATCAGCGTCTGGTCGTCGCGGCCGTCTTCGGGATAGACCGCGATACCGATACTCGCGGAAATGTACTGCTCGTACTCATCCAGCAGAAACGGCTCGCTGACCAGCGCCAAGATGCGTTCGCCGACGTCGCGGACGTGCTCGGGGTCGCGGCAGTCGGTGATGAGCACGACGAATTCGTCGCCACCCATCCGCGCGATCGTTGCATCGTCGCCGAGTTCCTTGACCAGCCGTTGCGCGACCATCTGCAAGAGCCGGTCGCCGCGCGCGTGTCCGAGCGTGTCGTTGACGTCCTTGAAGCGATCGAGGTCGAGGAAGAGCACTGCGACGCGTCCCAAACGCGATTGAGCCACTTCGATCGCGTCGCGTAACTTCTCGGCCAGAAAGACGCGATTGGGCAGACCCGTGAGCGCATCGAAATAGGCCATTGCGCGTAAGCGCGCGCGTTGACGGCTGCGATCGATCGTGCCCGCAATCAACGTCGCAATGAGCCCCAAAAGATCGGCATCGGTGGGAGAGAACTCGCGCGTAGCGCCGGCCGGATCGGCAAAGACCAGCGCGCCGTAGGGCTCGCCGGCGACGTCGAGCCGCATCGCAACGCCGTTGCGGAACGGCACGGGGATCGCCGCACCGGGGAGCGACGCTACATTTTTCGCCATCGCGATGATCTCGTCGTCGGCAATGGTGTCGGCGCTCGGTTCGCGATAGATGGCTTCGATGCGCGGGGTGCCGTTGGTCATCTCGACGACCGCACCGAGCGTAAGATCGCATGCGTGACAGCCCATCTCGAGCGAGGCGCGCATGCGCACGTCGGGATAGTCGCCGCTCGCCGCAATGAAGTACAAGTTGCGGATGCGTAGGTTCTGCATCTCGGCATGCCGCTCGGCCGTGCGCCGCTCAGTAATATCTTGCAAGACGCCGTACACTCCGACGCGCTCGCCGCCCTTGTACTGGGGGATGAACGTGATCTCGAGTTCGATCGGCAACCCGCCGGCATCGGGCGCTTCGAGGTTGAATGAGACCGGGTGTCCGCCAAGCGCGCGCGTGAACGCGGCCAAGGTGCGCTCGCGTTCGTGCTCGGGCACGACCTCGTGGAAGTGCGCGCCCAGCACACTTTCGCGCGCGAAACCGCTGATGCGCATCGCCGCGTCGTTGACGTCGATGACCGTGCCGGCGCTGTTCATCGAGAGCACACCATCGGGATTGTGCTCGAAGAGCGAGCGTAGTGCGCTTTCCGCGGCGCGCTGTTCGGTTTCGTCGCGGCAGATCGCATAGGCGCCCTCGATCTTGCCGTCCCGATACATCGGAATCGACGTGACCGCGACATCGAGTGGTTCGCCTTGCAGCGTTCGCACGCGGGAGTGATAGAAGAGCGTCTCGCCCTGGAGCGTGCGATCGAGGTATTCTTGGTGCTTGGCTACATCTTGCGGATCGAGAAATGCCGTGTAGTGCAAGCCGATAATCGCCTCGGGTGGGGCGAGGCGCCGAACCGAGTCGTTGACGTCGATAACGTAGCCCTCGCGGTCCCAAACCGCGACGATATCCGGATTGTACTCGAAGAGCGAGCGAAAGCGCTCCTCGCTCTCGGCGAGCGCGTTCTGCGCGGTGAGTGAATCGGTGATGTCTTCGGCGTAGGAGAGCGCATGATACATGGTGCTGTCTTGGACGGCGAACGTCGTCCAGCGGCAAATGCGGACCTCCCCGTTTGAGCGGTGGTTGCGATTGACGCTGACGAGGGTACGAATACCGTCGAGACCGTCGAGCCGCTGCTGCACCTCGCGCACGATCGACTTATCGTCTTCTGCGACAAAATCGAACTCGTCAATCGTTTTCCCGAGTACGTCGTCGGCGACGAAACCGAACATGTCGGCCGCGCGCGCCGACCAGTACGTTACGCGATAGCCGGCATCCCACGCGATGATCGCGAGCGGTGAGCGCGAGAGTAGTTCGTCGAGGAGACGGAGGTCGCGTTCACCGAGCATTTAGGGTCACTGAGTTAGTGCGCCAAGTACTCAAAGAGCCCGTGAACGCCGCCTTCGCGACCGAAGCCGGATTCGCGGTAGCCACCGAACGGCGAACTTGGATCGAACTGGTTGAACGTGTTGCACCACACGACGCCTGCACGCAGCCGCTGGGCGACCCACATGTTCTTGCTGCCCTTTTCCGTCCATATGCCGGCCGAGAGACCGTAGGGCGTGTTGTTGGCTTTCTCAACCGCTTCGTCGGGCGTGCGGAAGGTCAAGATTGAGAGCACCGGCCCGAAGATCTCTTCGCGCGCGATGCGGTGCGTGGGATGCACGTTCGAGAAGAACGACGCCGGGAAGAAGAAGCCGCGCGCCGGGAGATCGCATTGCTGTTGTACCAGCGTCGCGCCCTGCTCCACGCCGCTGCGCACCAGCTCCTCGATCTTTTCGAGTTGCGCGCGCGAATTGATTGCACCGATGTCGGTGTTCTTGTCGAGCGGGTCGCCGAGTCGCAGCGTTTGCAACCGCTCGGTGAGCCGCACAACGATCTCGTCGTGCACGCGCTCTTCAACGAGGAGCCGCGAACCGGCACAACACACGTGCCCCTGATTGAAATAGATGCCGTTGACGATACCTTCGATCGCCTGATCCATCGGTGCGTCCGCGAAGACGATGTGCGCGGCTTTGCCCCCAAGTTCGAGCGTGAGGCGCTTATCGGTTCCTCCAAGACGTCGCGCGATGATCTTGCCGACCTCGGTTGAGCCGGTAAACGCGATCTTATCGACGTCGGGATGTTCGACCAACGACGCGCCTGTCGCGCCGTCGCCGGTGATGACGTTAACGACGCCGGGCGGAAGATCGGCTTCTTCGATGATCTGGGCCAGGGCGAGCGCCGTGAGCGGCGTGGTTTCAGCCGGCTTGAGGACGACCGTGTTCCCGCAGGCCAGCGCCGGCGCAATCTTCCACGCGGCCATGAGCAACGGGAAGTTCCACGGTACGATCTGTCCGCAGACGCCGAGCGACTGCGGCTCGCGTCCCGCGCGCATCACCCATTCGAGTTTGTCGGCCCAGCCCGCATTATAGAAGAAGTGCGCCGCTGCGGCCGGGATGTCGAAATCGCGCGATTCTTTGATCGGCTTGCCGCCGTCCATCGTCTCGAGGACGGCGAGTTCACGCGAGCGCTCGGTGATCGCGCGCGCAATACGGTAGATATATTTGGCGCGATCGGCCGGCTTGAGCTTGCGCCAGTACTTGTCGTAGGCTTTGCGCGCCGCCCGTACTGCGCGATCGACATCGGCTTCGTTAGCGTACGCGACGCGGGCGAGCGTCGTTTCGCTGGCTGGATTTACCGTCTCGAAGTACGCGCCGCTTTGGGGCGCCGACCAGCGGCCGTCGATAAACAGCCCGTAGACTTCGCGAATCTGAGGGCGCACGCTCTCCGGCGCCGGAGCGTAGTCGAAGATCGCCATCATCAATCCTTTGGAATATAATCGGTGCCCGCGTAGTGGCCCGTTTCTTCCTTTTCAAGCTGCATGAGCAGATCGTCGAGGAGTGAGCTCGCGCCTATGCGGAAGCGGTCGGGGTTCAGCCAAGTATCACCAAGCGTTTCCTTGACGATCACGAGATAGGTCAACGCCTGCTTGGTCGTCCGCACGCCGCCGGCGACCTTCAGTCCACGCCGTTCACCGGTACGCCGCGCGAAATCGCGAATCGCTTCGCACATTACGAGCGCGCTTGGAAACGTCGCATTGGTACCCACTTTGCCGGTCGACGTCTTAATCACGTCCGCGCCGGCTTCGAGCGCGAGATCGCTCGCGCGCCGAATGTTGTCGTACGTTCCGAGTTCGCCGGTTTCGAGAATGACTTTGAGATGCGCACTCGAGCCGCAAAGTTGTTTGACCGCGACGATCTCGCCGAAAACCAATCCTTCGTCGCCGGAGAGGAAGGCGCCGCGATCGATCACCATATCAATCTCATCGGCACCTGAAGCTAAAGCTGCAGCCGTATCGGCAAGTTTGACCTCGAGACTAGAGAGGCCGCTCGGGAAGGCCGTGGCTACCGAGGCAACTTTGACGGTCGTGCCGCGTAGCGCCTCTTTGGCGACCGGCACGAGGTTGGGGTAGACGCAGACCGCCGCGACGCTCGGCACGTTGGGCCAGCCGGGTCGCGGATTAACCGCCTTCGCGCAGAGCGAGCGCACGCGCCCGTGTGAATCTTTGCCTTCGAGCGTCGTGAGATCGATGCACCGGATTGCGAGCGTTATGCCTTCGAGCTTGGCCGACGTCTTGATCGAACGCTTCGCGAGCGCAGCCGCGCGCGATTCGAGCATGACCGCATCGACGCTGACACTGGGGCCTACGAGCGTTGGCATGCCGGGCCTAGAGCGTTCCGCGCTTTTCTTGTTCTTTTTCGA
Organism: Candidatus Aquilonibacter sp.; assembly: GCA_049678885.1. Classification (GTDB taxonomy): domain Bacteria; phylum Vulcanimicrobiota; class Vulcanimicrobiia; order Vulcanimicrobiales; family Vulcanimicrobiaceae; genus Aquilonibacter. Next base: position 5,742 of record JBAUEZ010000126.1, read on the forward strand.
TCGAAACGAAGAGCGCCTTGAAGTTGCCCTTTCCGAACGAGAGGCTGCCCTTACGTTGAATGATTTCGAAAAACACGGTCGGGCGATCTTGCAGCGGCTTCGTGAAGATCTGCAGCATGTAGCCGAGATCGTCGCGATCGACCAGGATGCGCCGTTCGCGCAGCACGTCCAGTGCTTCGTCGATCTTGCCTACACGCTCGCCGAGCATCTCGTAGTAGCTATCCGGCGTGTCGAGAAATTCGACGCCGTTATAGCGTAGCGCATCGATCGTCGCGACGATGTCGTCGGTGCGGATCGCGATATGTTGCACGCCCGAGCCACGATAGAATTCGAGATACTCCTCGATCTGCGATTTCTTCTTGCCTTGCGCCGGCTCGTTGATCGGGAACTTCACTTGGTGCCGCGGGTCGCTCATCACTTTCGACTTGAGCGCCGTGTATTCGGTCGAGATGTCCTTGTCGTCGAACGACACGAGCTGTGAAAAGCCGAAGACGCGAGCGTAGAAGTCGCCCCATGCGTCCATCTCGCCCCAGCCGACGTTACCGACGCAATGGTCGATGAACTGCAGCCCGGTCTTCTTGCTTCCCGGAAGGGTGCGATGGGCCTCGACGTACCCGGGCATGAACGGCCCGGTGTAGCCGCTGCGCTGGATGAACGTGTGCACGGTGTCGCCGTAGGCGGCGATCGTGGCGCGGACGATGCGGCCGCTGTCGTCCGAAAGTTCGACCGGAGCGCTCACCGATTTTGCGCCGCCGGCAATAGCGCGTTCGTACGCAGCGCGCGCATCTTCGACGACGATTGCAATATCTTTGACGCCATCGCCGTGCAGCGACACGTGACGAGAGATTTCGCTTTGCGGATCCAAACTTGCCGTGATGACGAAGCGCAGATTGTTCTGCTCGAGCACGTAGCTCGCGCGATCTTTTATTCCGGTCTCCGGTCCCGCGTACGCGACCTGATCGAAACCGAATGCCGACATGTAAAAATGCGCAGCTTGTTTTGCGTTCCCGACGTAGAACTCGACGTAGTCCCAGTCGATGCGCGCCAGTGGATTGCTGCGCGCCTCGATGCTCGTACTCATGCTGGAGGGCTTGGCGAAGCCTCGGGAGGGGCCCTGTCGAACAACGGTAATCGTGACGACTCTTGCCCCAACCGGCGCCGTGCGCGCCGCCCTCGAGTGCTTGATCGACTATGCTGGTCTGTTTCCGCCTGCAAATCTGCCGATCGGTGCCGCGCTTACTGAATACGAGCAGGCACGGGAAGGCGTCGCCTCCTGGATGCTCTCGCGCTTTATCGTGAAAGCCGCCGACCTCGATGCGCTGCGTGCACGCGCTGCAGGAAGCAAAAGCATCGAGCTGACGGTTATTGCACCGCCCGCGATGTTCGAAGCGGTAGCTGCTGCGCGCCGCGACGGTTGGGCGACGATCGCGAGTCTCGAGGTTCCGCTTGGTGACGGCGCGATCGACGCGTGCGCGCGGTCGGCGCGCGCGACGCAGGTCGATGACCTGCCGACGTACGTCGAACTCTCGCGAGGCCGCTTAGCGATGGACGAACTCGCGCAGCGGGGCCTCGGTGCGAAACTGCGCTGTGGCGGCGTGGAAGCGTCGGCATATCCCTCGGTGCACGAGGTCGCCACCTTTATCGCCGCCGCGGTCGACGCCGGCGTGCCATTCAAGGCGACCGCAGGCCTCCACCATCCTGTCCGCCATTTCAATGAAGGCGCGGGTGTAGCAATGCATGGCTTCCTTAATGTGTTGCTGGCGGCGGCCCGTGCGGGCGACGTCAGCCAAGACGAGCTGGATGCCACGATCGCCGAGCAAGATCCGGCTGCGCTGCCCCTGCGCGACGAGGCGCTGCTACGCCGCGGCCGGGAGCGCTTCGTCTCCTACGGAAGCTGCAGCTTCGACGAACCGGTTGCCGATCTTCGCGCGCTACACGTGCTTCCCGCGGAATAGCTCCGATGCCGCACATCGACTCGTGGGTTCCGGTTCCAGCCGGCAGTGACTTCACGATCTACAATCTGCCCTACGGCGCGTTCGTGCGTGGCGGACGAACGCATCTCGGCGTGGCGATCGGCACGCGCATCCTTGACCTGTATGCGCTCGCCGATGCCGGGTTGCTCGACAACGCAAAGCTCGACAATGCAAAGCTCGACAATGTAAGCCCGCGCGAGCTGCTTCAAGCAGAATCGCTCAACCCGTTCCTCGCCGCAGGTCCGCAACTCTGGAAGAAGGTGCGGCTGCACATCGCCGCGCTGCTGCGCAGTGACGATCGCGGCGATCCGAGCTTGCGCGAGCGTAGCAACGACGCGTTCTTCGTCGAACAAGCGGACGCAACAATGGTCGTCCCGATGGAAATCGGCGATTACGTTGATTTCTATTCCTCGCTCGAACACGCAACCAATTTAGGGAAGATCCTACGTCCGAATTCCGAACCGCTGCTCCCAAATTGGCGGCACATGCCGATCGCCTATCATGGGCGCGCGAGCACGATCGTTATCGACGGCACCCCGATCGTACGGCCAAGCGGCCAACGAAAGCCCGCAGGTACGGACGCACCGGTTTTCGGTCCGACGCAGCGGCTCGATATCGAGCTCGAGGTCGGTTTTGTTACCGGGCCAGGCAATCTGCTCGGTCAGCCGATCCGCGCTGCCGCCGCCCGCGAACACATCTTCGGCATGGTCCTCGTCAACGACTGGAGCGCACGCGACATTCAAGCGTGGGAATATCAGCCGCTCGGGCCATTCCTGGGCAAATCATTTGCGACCACGATCTCACCTTGGATCGTGACCATGGACGCGCTCGAGCCATTTCGCATCGGCGGTCCGAAACAAGACCCGCAACCGCTGCCGTACCTGCAGACGAGCGACCGCGCTGCGTACGACATCAAACTCGAAGTCGAGCTCTCGTCGGAGGCAATGCGGAAGTCGGGTGTCGCGCCGGTGACGGTCTCGCGCACGAACTTCAAAGAACTCTATTGGAACATGGCGCAGCAGCTCGCCCATGTAACCGTAAACGGCACACAGATTCGTCCCGGCGATCTCTACGCGTCAGGGACGATTAGCGGCAGCGCGCCTGACTCGCGCGGCAGCTTTATCGAACTCACGTGGAATGCAACCCAGCCGATCAGCCTGCCGAGCGGCGAGGTGCGCGGTTTTCTTCAGGACGGAGATGAGGTAGCGTTACGCGGGTGGTGCGAGCAGGGTGACTTTCGCATCGGCTTGGGCAGCGCTCGCGGAAGGATCGTCGCAGCTCGTTAGCTCACCGGACTCGGCGATTCGAGCCACGAGCGGTAATATTGCTCGTCCTCCACCTCAAGCGCCGATGGTGCAAGCCGTAGCGGTTTGAACGTGTCGACCATTACCGCGATCTCGTCGGTCGACTTCGCGCCAAGGCTCGCCTCGACGGCGCCGGGTTGCGGTCCATGCGGCGCGCCCGCAGCGTGCAACGTGACGGAGCCCTCTTCGACGCCGCGGCGGCTCATGAAGTTGCCGCTGACGTAGAAGATGACTTCGTCGCAATCGACGCTCGAATGATTGTAAGGCACGGGAATAGCCAGCGGGTGGTAGTCGAAGAGCCGCGGCACGAACGCGCAGAACGCCGCACCCGGCGCTTCGAAAGTCGCGTGTGCCGGCGGCGGCTGATGCAGCTTACCGGTAATCGGCGCGAACTCTTCGAGATTGAATGCATAAGGATAGCAGTAGCCGTCCCAGCCGACGACGTCGCACGGGTGGTTCTGCACGATGTAGATCGCGGAGCGACCCGCGTTGCTGACGCGGATCTCATACTCGCCGCGCGCATTGATCGGCGCTTTGAGCACGGGCGCGCGGAAGTCGCGCTCGTAGTACGGCGCATGTTCCTCGAGCTGCCCGAACTCGTTGCGGTAGCGGCGGGGAATCGTCACCATCCCGCGCGACTCGTGCACCAGCATCCGCGTCGGTGAAGCCGGTAATACGCGATATGTCGTGCCGGTTGGAAGGATCACGTAGTCGTGCGCGCGGTATGCGAGCTCGCCGAAAGGCGTTTCGATGACACCCGCGCCATCATGGATGAAAAGCAACTCGTCGCCGCCGGTATTCCGGTACCAATACTCCATCGCGCGATCCGCCTGCGCAATCGAAACCGCGAGGTCTTCGTTGCCTAGGAGCGTGCGACGGGAATCGATCGCGTCACCACCGGTGTGGATGCGCGCGGTTTTGAAGTGCCGATTGCGAAGCGGTTCGTTCGGCACGAATACTGCTGCCGGACGGTCCCATGCTCGCACTTCGAGCGTAGCCGTCGGTGGACGCTCATGATAGAGCAAGGAGTAGATGCTCTCGAAGCCTTTGGTCGAGAAGAGCTCTTCGGCGTAGAGCCCGCCATCGGGCCGGCGAAATTGAATGTGTCGCTTGTGCGGCAGTGAACCGGCGCGAACGTACGAGGGCATCAGCTACTCCTGTGGGGTGGCGCGCTGCGTTGCGCTGAAGTCGTTCGAGCGGTGACTCCCGTCGCAGAACGGCTTCGTGGCAGAGCCGCCGCAGCGGCAAAGCACGATATTTTCGGTGACCGTGTACGGATTGCCGTCCGCATCGATCAGCTGGACGCGTCCCGTCACGAGATACGGACCACTCTCACGAACCTTGATAACTACGTCTTCCATCGTTTGGTTCAAGGCCTTCGGCGGGCGTTCGGCGCACTCCGTTGCAAGGTGCTGCTCGTTCGGGAGGGCTGAGCATGAGAATGATCCCGCTCTTTATTGGTATTGCTGTGCTGGCTGCGTTCGGCCTACTGCTTGCGCCGGGTTCGCCCGGTACGGTTGCAGTTGCGGCAACGCCCACGCCGACGCCGGTAGCGCTGCAATACGACGAGATTTCACGTGTGATCATGGCGCCGGGGACTCCACCCGCGCCCGGCGCATTCGCCGCCGACTACCAACTTGCGATGAGCGCACCGCCGCCGCAGGCGACACCGTCGAACATCCAAACGCCGGCACCGCGTCCACACGGTATCGTTGGGTCGCTCAGCGGAGTGATCCCGGGCATGCCCGGCGGCAGCAACACTGAGGAAGGGGCGCCGGGCGATGCCAGCGGCGCAGGGGGGCCGGGCATGCACGGCATGCCGGCGGGCACGATGACGATGATGAACATCATGCGCACCGGCCATCTCGTGCGCTACACGTTCTACTACACCAAGGGTTGGATACGCCAAGACGATCCGGTTGCGCAAACCGCGACGATCTCCAAGTGTAACGAGCACGTCTTCATCACGCTCGATCTTGCGAAGAAGACCTACACACAGACAAGCACGCAAGGCTCGAGCGATTGCTTCCAGATGCCGACGATGGGCGGCCCGGCTGGTCGCGGCGGTAGCGCGTCGCGCAACACGGCGCCGGGCACCGAGGATTTGACGATAGACGCGACCTTGCAGAACCTCGGCCCCAAGACAATCGACGGCATCCCGACCAACGGTGCGAGTTCGGACCTCACAATGGCATCGACCAATGCAACGGGATCGTGTCAGAATTCGCAGTTTAGCGTGTCGCAGGTAAGCTACATCTCGAACATCACCAAGCCGCGGGCGTTCTGTCCGCTTGCGGCCGCACCCGGCGTTGCAACCGACCCGACGCAAATTGCAGCGCAAGGCGGATGCAAACCGACGTTGCACGGTACCGGGTCGATGAACTTCAACAGCACGAAGCTCGAAATGTACTTGCTGATGAGTACGACGCCGCAACAATCGCGAGGTCGCTCAATTGGGATGTTGACCGAGCGCGGTCACGTGACGTGGCTCTTGAAAGCGCAAGCCGATCCGCTCTTCGAAGTCCCGGCGGGATTCGCGCCCGCGCAGTAACTAGCGTTCGAGCGTTGCAGTGACCGTTGCTATAGCAAGGATGTGCCCGTGCATGCGGTCGAGCAAATCGCCGGCGCTCAAAGGCTGCGCGGCATTCAGGTTATCGATGTCGAGCGCATAGAGCGTCAAGACGTAGTGGTGCAGCTTCCCCGGCGGTGGACACGGGCCGAAATAACCGAGCGTGGTCGAGGAGTCATTGCGTCCGGTTTGATTTGCTGCAAGCTGCGCATCGCGCACGATCCCATGCGTATCGCGTGGAAGATTGTAGAGCACCCAGTGATAAAATCCGCCGGCGTGCGGGGCGTCGGGATCGTGGAGAATGAGCGCGAAGCTGCGCGTTCCCGATGGCTCGCCCTTCCACTGTAGCGCGGGCGAGTGGTTTTCGCCGTCGCATGGAATCGCCACCATCGATTTCGGAACCGTCGTGCCGGCTGCAAACGTTGTGCTAGTCAACACGAGGGCGAGCAGCAGGTCCACCTTGTGACCTCCTTGGCAACCCCGACGAGGGGCTTGTGGTATTATGGCGTGGCCATGATGGGGGTTGGGCTTCACGCGGCGTAACCTTGTGAACCCCGCCAGGACCGGAAGGTAGCAACGGTAAGCGAGTTTTTACGGGTGCCGTGAAATACCTCAGCCCTCGTCGTGGTTCCTTATTGCTATGCCAATTGAGACAATTTACGCTGCGCTCGCAGCTTTCATCGCGGCTCTGGTCGCGCTCATCATCTACCACCTAGCGGTCGTAGCTCCGGCGCTGCGCGGGCTGCAGCAACTCGTCGCCACGCACGATGGCCTGATCGGCGGCGGCGCGGGGGCTTCGGGACGCTTGGCCGCGATTGAGTCTGCTCTGTCTACCCAGCAAGACGGGCTCAAGAGGGTCGCCCAGCAGGTAAGCGAACTCGAAGCGCTGGCTCGTACCGATATCTCCCGGGTGGGATTCGTTCGTTACGACGCCTTCGAGGATACCGGCTCGGAACTGTCCTATGCGCTGGCGCTGCTCAATCGTGAGGGCGACGGCTTCGTGATCTCGAGTATCTATTCGCGCACCGATACACGGACGTACGGCAAAGCTGTTACCGGCTATAAACCGGCAGTCAACGCCTCGGACGAAGAGCTCCAGGCGATCGAACGGGCGCGATCGTCGCAGGCATGATAAACGACAGATATTACGTTAAAATCGTCCCTGAAAAGGGCGAGACAGTCCACCGTTTCCAAGTACGGCGTCGCCACATGGCCGCTGCACTGGGCGTGCTTGCGCTCATCATCCTGGGTTCGATTGGTTTTGCCTTTGCCGAAGTGATTCGCGCGCGCATCGAGGTCTCGCGTCTCGCCGCGCAAGCCGCCGCGCAGCAAGCGTCGCTGCGCCAGATCGACAGCCAGACGGAAAAGCTGCGCAAGCAAATGCAGCACGTCCAGAGGCAGAATACCGAGATTCGCCAGTTGATTGGCGCACCGCCATCCAGCCCACCGGTTCGGCAGAAGACGTCGTGGGCGCGGGGACAATCACTGCCTGCCGTTGCCGCGCGCGTGCGCGCGCTGAGTGACGAAAGCTCGGCGCTCATCCATGAATCCGACACGATGCGGCAACTCGCAATGCACGTGCTCAACGTGCGCCACCTGCGCGACCTCGCGCGCGCGCAGATGATCGCAGCCATCCCGTCGATCGATCCGGTCGATGGTGCGCCGATCATCGGGTGCTACTGCTACCGCACCTATCCCGACGTCGAGTTCCATCCGGGTGTCGATCTCGAAGCCGACTATGGCGACACGGTCCGCGCTTCGGCGGCCGGCGTCATAGTTGCCAACACATACGACGGCGGCTACGGCATCAAAATCGATATCGATCACGGCAACGGCTACCACACGTGGTACGCGCATCTTTCGCGTGTGCTGGTTGCCGTTGGGGCCCACGTCTACAAAGGCGAGCCGATCGGTCTCGTCGGCGCGACGGGCTTTGCAACCGGGCCGCACCTGCACTATCAGATCATGTACGATGGCTCGCCGGTCAATCCGACGCCGTTCCTCGACGGCGTGCCGGCAAATGTCTTAGCCGCGCTTCCGTAGAACCAACACACACCGTGAATTTCATGTGCCAACTCGATCAGGTGATCGTTCGCGTCTTTCAGGCGTACTCGGTCATCCTATTCATCTATGCGCTGCTCTCATGGATTCCCGATTTGCGCGGGCCATGGATGCGCTATCTTGCCATGCTCGTCGAGCCGGTGCTCGCGCCGGTGCGCCGGATCATCCCGCCGGTCGGTGGCTTGGACCTGGCCTTCCTCGTGGTCATCGTTCTGATCAACTTCGTGATCATTCCTATTCTGAACCGGGCCGTCTTCAGCGCGTGTTTCTACTAGTGGCTATCTAGTGGTTACGTGAGCATCAAGGCAGGAAACCCGCACCGAACCGAAATTGCGGCGAACGTCCGCAATTTTTGCATTATTGCGCACATCGATCACGGCAAGACGACGCTCTCCGATCGCCTCATGGAGCTCACGCGAACGGTCGCGATGCGCAATATGGAAGAGCAAGCGCTCGACGCGATGGATCTCGAGCGCGAGCGCGGCATCACGATACGCATGCACCCGGTTACGCTCGATTATAAGGCGCGCGACGGCCAGACCTATCAACTCAATCTCATCGATACGCCTGGACACGTCGACTTTTCGTATGAAGTCTCGCGGTCGCTCGCCGCGTGCGAAGGTGCGCTCTTGATCATCGATGCTGCTCAGGGTATCGAGGCGCAGACGCTCGCGAACTATCATCTCGCGGTCGAACACGATCTGACGATCATTCCGGTAATCAATAAAATCGATTTGCCGGCCGCGGATCCCGAGCGCGTTATGGGTGAAATCGAAGAGCTGCTGATCATCGAGCGCAGTGAGGCCATTTTAGCCAGCGCCAAGAACGGCGTCGGCATCGAGGAGATCCTCGAAGCGATCGTGAGCCGCATTCCGCCGCCGAAGGGACACCGCGACTATCTGCGCGGCCTCGTCTTTAATGCGCAGTTCGATCCGTACCGCGGCGTCGTCTCGTACGTGCGCGTGGTCGACGGCGAGCTCAAAGCAGGAAGCCGCTTCATGTCGATGGCGCACGAGAAAGTGTACGAGTGCACCGAGGTCGGTGTGTTTACGCCGCAGATGCGTCCGACAGAAAGCCTCGGGGTGGGCAGCGTGGGCTACGTCATCGCAAATATCAAGTCGCTTGGTGACATCGACGTCGGCGACACGCTGACCGAGGCGGGCAAACCGGCTCACGTACCGCTCGCGGGCTATCGCAAAGCGGTGCCGATGGTCTACTGCGGACTCTACCCGAACGAGGGCGCCGAGTACGGCGATCTGCGCGACGCGCTCGAAAAGATGAAGCTCAACGATGCCGCGCTGTCATACGAGCCCGAGACGTCTGTGGCACTTGGCTTCGGCTTCCGCTGCGGGTTCTTGGGCCTGCTGCATATGGAGATCGTGCAAGAGCGGCTCGAACGCGATTTCAGTATCGATCTCATCGCGACGTCACCGTCGGTCGTCTTTCGCGTAACCCGCACCGACGGCACGGTCGAGATGATCGACAATCCGTCGAAGCTGCCGGTCAGCAACGTGATCGACACGATCGAGGAGCCGTTCGTCAAAGCGACGATCATTACGCCGCCGGATTACGTCGGCTCGATCATGGACATCACGATTTCGCGGCGCGGCTCCCTCCTCAACATGGAGTACTTACACGACGGACGAGTGATCCTGACGTTCGAGATGCCGTTGATCGAGGTGATCGTGGACTACTTCGATCAGCTCAAATCGCGGACCAAGGGCTACGCCTCGCTCGACTATGAAGTGATCGGCTATCGCGAAGGCGAGTTGGTCAAGCTCGAGATCTTGCTCAATGGCGAGTCGGTTGACGCTCTTTCGTTCATCGTCGCGCGGGAGAAGGCGCCGGCGCGCGGTCGCGCGCTAGCAGAAAAATTGAAAGAGCTGATTCCGCGCCAGATGTTCGATGTGCCCATTCAAGCAGCGATCGGCGGCAAGATCGTCGCCCGCGAGACGGTCAGCGCTGTGCGCAAGAACGTTTTGGCGAAGTGCTACGGCGGCGACATCACGCGGAAGCGCAAACTGCTGGAGAAGCAGAAGGCCGGCAAGGAACGCATGAAGCGCGTTGGCCGGGTCGAGCTGCCGCAAGAAGCCTTCATGGCCGTACTGAAGCTCGAGGATTAGTGGTCACGTATCTCGCGAGCAAGAACGAGGGAAAGCTCGCGGAGATTCGCACGATGCTCGGCGACTCGCCGCTCGAGTTGCGCACGTACCCGGCGTATCGCGATCCGGAGGAAGGCCACGAGAGTTACGTGAGCAACGCGCTGCTCAAGGCCCGCGCGCTGCGATCGCAATTGCTGGAGGCCGGTATCCGCGACGTCGCAGTCCTTGCAGACGATTCGGGCATCGAGCTCGACGCGTTAGGCGGGAGGCCGGGTGTCGATTCGGCGATTTACGCGGGCGCGAATGCTGCGTGGCACGAGCGTCTAGCGACGATGATGCGCGAAGTTGCGGCACACGGGAACGGCGGGCGTGGCGCGCGGTTCGTGTGCGTGATGGCCTTGATACGTCCCGACGGTGAAGAGCTTGTGGTCGAGGGCGACGTGCGCGGAGAGATCGCGCACACCCTGCGCGGCGAGAACGGCTTCGGCTACGATCCACTGTTCTACTATCCGCCGATCGGCAAAACGTTCGGCGAGATTCCGGAACGGGAGAAGAACCACTTGAGTCATCGCGGCCGCGCGGCGCGTGCCTTGCTCGAAGCGCTGCAGCCGTGAACGAGCCGCAGATCGCCGCCGCGAAAGAAGCGGACGTACGTGAGATGGCGGCGCGGCGCTGGCCCGACGAGAGCAGCCGGAAACTCTATCTGCACTTGGCCGAAGGTGCGCCACGCGGCGCGCACGTTGCACGCGATGCGGGCACACCGGTCGGTATCGCCTTTACGCACCAACTCGAAAGCGAATGGTTCGTCAGCGAACTCTACGTGGAGCCGTCGTTCCGCGGTGCGGGGTTGGGGTGGAAGTTATTACGCGCGGCCACGGCCGATTCGGGTGACGTCTCGCTAGCGGGTGTGATCGAAGCGAACGATTTGGGATCGCTCGCGTTCTTTCTACGCCGCGGCATGGGATTACAGGTGCCGTTGTTGCGTATCGCCGGCGAGATCCCTAAAGAAGACGAGCTGTTGCCGATGGCGGCCGGCGATTATCGCTTTTCAACGCTGCCGATCGATCCGCGCGGGCATGTAACGATCCTCGCTGCCCTCGATCGCGAGGCGCGCGGCACCGGACGTCCGCATGACCACGTTCGTTTCGCAGAAACCGCGACCGGGACGCTGTTGCTGATCAACGATGAATGCGTCGGCTATGTCTACGTGTGGCCGGACGGGCGCATCGGTCCGATGGTTTCGGCCTCGTCCGCATATCTCACGCAGTTCTTCGGGTTCGCGCTGGTTTCGCTGCGGCGCACGTATGGCGCATCGTGGTGCACGGCATTGGTGCCGGGAAGCAACGTGCGCGTGATGCGCGCCGCCGTGCGCATCGGTCTCGTGCTCGATCAAGTACGCATCTTCGCAACGGATTTGGCGCAGATCGATTTGTCGCGCTACATCGGCTATCATGCACTCGATTTCTAAAACGCCATACAGGTGGCACAAATTCATGCGACGCTAGTCGCATGATGAAACGTTGCGCAATATGTATGGAGTTGTTACCCATCTCGTCGTTTAACAAGAGCTCATTCAAGCGCCGCGGCAGCAGCTATTGCCGAGAATGTCAGCGAATCTATTGCCGCGCCCACTATATTCGTAACGCTTCGCAGCACAAGTCTCGGCGCATGCTCAACACGAAGCGATATCGCCAGCGAAACCGCGGACTGATGATCTTATACCTAAAAGAGCACCCTTGTGTGGACTGCGGCGAGGACGACATACTCGTCCTAGATTTCGACCATGCACCGGGCACAAAGACAGCAGATGTCAGTGTACTCGTCAGCCGCGGAGCGAGTTGGCAGAGGATAGAAAGAGAAATGGCAAAATGTGTGGTTCGTTGCGCCAATTGCCACCGCAGAAAGACAGCGGTTGACTTCGGATGGTATAAAGGCAGAGACGTCGGGGCGTAGCTCAGCTTGGTAGAGCGCTCGCTTTGGGAGCGAGAGGTTCCGCAGGTTCAAATCCTGTCGCCCCGACCAGTTGCGGGGGCGTGGTATCCTAGCGCAGGGTACCCGCCCCTCGTTTATGCGCCCGTGGTCTAACAGGATAAGGCACGAGTCTTCTAAACTCGAAGATGGGGGTTCGAGTCCCTCCGGGCGCGAAGCATCGGCCCCGGCAAAATCGCGGTGATTGTAGCTCAGTTGGTTAGAGCGCCGGCCTGTGAAGCCGGAGGCCGGGGGTTCGAGCCCCCTCAGTCACCCCAAAAAATTAAAGAGCCCGTCCTCGTTAAATGGGGCGGGCTCTTGCCTGTCCAAGGTACGGTGGGAGTAGGCCCCTCCTTCACGAAGCTACATCGTCCAATGCAACGCGAGGGGGTGGACGGACCGCGCGGCAACGACACGGCCGGCATCGTTATTACGGTGTTGGCAGCGATCTTGCTTGCATTTGTGCTGGTGCAGATTTATCGACTCGGCAACGAGGCTGGGCTCAGCCGTGACTCGCTGATGCGCGAGCAAGTCGCCGTCGCCGAGACCGGACGCATTCTTCGCGCAATCAACGCGGTCGACGACTATCGCTACGCCTTGATGCTGCGAACGCCGCAGCTCGCTCGCGCGCGCGCGGTTGCGCAAACGCGCCTGGAAATGCTGCGCCACGACTTTACCAGCGGTTCCGCAACGATGTTTGCGATGCAAGCCCAGTGGAGCGATGTCGATCGCGCGTGGTACATGGCGCGCACGTTTCCGGGCGGTCCTGATTCGATTGCGCGTCTGGGCCCGATGATGGGTTCGTTTCCCGCACTGCTCGACGCGCTCGAAGATCGGTCGGGTCTTACCTACGACCCGAGTCCGCTTGCGCAAGATCTCTCCGATGCGTACATGCACATGACGATCGCGGATATCTCCGCGACGCGCCGGCTGCAGACCATGGCCGCGTCGGCGGTGCAAGTGCGTGGAATGACGCTCGTGCAGCGGCTTGACGGCGCCGGCAACCTGATGGGGCTGCGCGATTCCTATGATTTAACGCGCGAGCAGATTCCCACGAATGTTGGACGCCTTGACGCATTGGTTCCGAGCGGCCGCGCGCAATGGGCACAGCTTCCGGTGTTGGCGGATCGCATGCGCCGGGCCGGTGATGCGTTCGTCGACCTCGTGGTAAACCACGTGATGCTCCAGGGAGCGCCGACAGTTTCCATCGCGCAGATTCGTCAGAGCGCCAACGCTGCCGAGAGCGCGGCTACAAAGGTTAACGCGCTGGCCGGAACCGCGCTCGACGCAAGCCTCGCAGAGCGCGGGCGCATCCAGGCCGAGCGGAACCGGTATCTCTACCTCGCCTTCGTCCTCGGCGCGATGATGGTCGTCGGCATCGCGATGACGATCGCGGCATTCATCGCGCGGCGCGACCGCGTGCTGCTGCGGGACGCCTTACGCGAAGCCGCGCGGTTGCAGGCGGAGCTTGCGCGGCAAGAGGCCGTGGATGCTCTGCGCTTGACCGAGGCGCAGTTTCGGGCTGTGTTCGACGGAGCGGCGATCGCGATCGGGGTCGTCGATCGCGCCGGCATCCTGCTCGAAGCCAATGACGTGTACCGCACGATGTTCGGTGACACGATCGATGCGGCGATCGAGGGACATACGAGCGAGCTCGAGTCGATGTGGACGGGCGAGCGCGAGACGTTCGAGTTCGAGCAGCACGCGCGTTCTGCGTCGGGTCAAGAGATTTGGACCGACGCCACCGTTTCGATCGTCAACGACGAGAATAAACATCCGCGCTTTGCGATCTGCATGTTCCGCGATAAGACGGAGCTCAAGCACAGCGAACGCCGGATCCAGCACAGCAAGACGCATGACAGCCTCACCGGCCTGCCCAACCGCGTCCTCTTCGACGAACAGTTGCGGCGCCGATTCGAAGAGGCCGGCGCGCTGCTCGATTCGTTTTTCGCGGTGCTCTTCATCGACCTCGAACACTTCAAGGAGGTCAACGAATCGCTCGGGCACGCGGCCGGCGATCTCGTCCTCGCCCAGATGGCGGGGCGGCTGCGCTCGTCGGTCGATGCGCGCGACGTCGTAGCGCGTCTGGGTAGTGACGAGTTTGCGATTCTCTTGCAATCGCTCAGCGACATCATCCACGTCGAATCGGTCGCGCGCCGCATTCTCAACAATCTCTCGAAATCGATCGGTATCGGCTCGCGTTCGGTCTTCGTCGGCGCAAGCGTCGGTATTGCCATCGCTTCGTCGAGCCACGAGCGGGCGGAAGACGTAGTGCGCGACGCAGAGATTGCGATGCAACATGCCAAGATGAGCGGCGGCGCGCGCTTTGCGGTCTTCGATTCGACGATGCACGAACGGGCGCAGAAGCGGCTGCAGTTGACCAGCGATCTGCGGCTAGCGGTCGAGCGCCGCGAATTCCGCTTGCTCTACCAGCCGATCTGTTCCCTCGGCGATGGCGGGCCGATTGCCTGCGAAGCGTTGATCCGCTGGGATCATCCGACGCTGGGCGTGCTCGGCCCGAGCGAGTTTATTCCGTTGGCCGAGCAGACCGGGCTGATACGCGCCGTGGGGAAGTTCGTGCTGGAAAGCGCGTGCGAACGGTACGCAGTGTGGCGGCGCAACCGCGGCGGCACGCTGAATTTCGGGATACAGGTCAATGTCTCTGCGACGGAACTAAGCGATCCGGACTTCGAGCGTACGCTCGTGCAGATGATCGAGCACCACGGGCTCGCGCCGTCGGATTTCACGCTCGAGATCACCGAGAGCGTGGTGCTCGACGCCGGCACGCGCGCGAATCAGACGATCGAACGCGTGCGCGGACGCGGATTTAAAATCTGCATCGACGATTTTGGAACCGGCTACTCGTCGCTGCGTTACCTGCAGCAGTTCGAAGTCGATTCGATCAAGATCGATCGTTCGTTTGTATGTGGCAGCGATGGGCGGCTTGCAAGCGAGCCGATCGTGCGCACGCTGATCGCACTCGCCGAAGCGTACAACGTCCGAATTGTTGCTGAAGGCGTCGAGACTCCCGAGCAACGCGAGATGCTGCGCGGCGCCGGCTGCCGCTACGCCCAGGGCTACCTCTTCGCGCATCCGCTGGCAGCGGCAGAGCTCACGGAGCGGTATCCCGACGTGCTCGGTCGTATCGTTCGTTCAGCGTCGGCCTAAGGGGTTGCCAAGGGCAACGGGTCTCGCTACAATTCGTTAGTCCTCGGGTTTGCCGAAGGCGACCGGCGAAATACGCGCCTTTAGCTCAGTCGGTAGAGCAGCGGACTTTTAATCCGTTGGTCCCGGGTTCGAGTCCCGGAGGGCGCAGGTCTTTGCACCGCTAGCTCAATGGTAGAGCAGTTGACTCTTAATCAATTGGTTCGGGGTTCGAGTCCCTGGCGGTGCACCAAATTTCAAAAGGTTCACGTTCTGCGGAAACGTGAGCCTTTTTTGTTTACGTATTAGTCCTTTGTCTCGGTTATTTCAACGTGGGCTATCTGGTCGATGTTGATGATGCGCGTAACGCCTTCGGACTGCACGCGAAAGAAGCGATCGGCGAACAACCGTCCTTGCGGTGGCTCCAAGGGATGCATCTTCCCTTGGGCTGGTGGCCCAATCCAAACCATCTGCTCGAACGATTCAGCGGCAGCACCGCTGAGATTCACGGGCTCCTTGACGCCGCTCAGAAAAACCTTGACGTGCTTCATAACCGCGCCTTCGGTGCACCAAACGTACAGGCCCGCGGTTGTTGAGAAATCTCCGCCGCCGGCTCGTATAATGACGGAACGAGGTAGCCGCTTATGACGATTCAAACTGTTGCAGTTCTCGGCACTGGAACGATGGGGTCCGCGTTCGCGCGGAGGCTGCTCGGTGCGGGAATGCGCGTGCGCGCGTGGGATATCTCTCCCGCGTCCGCCGCTCGGCTCGCGGATACGGGTGCCGCGGTTGCGGCGACGCCCGAAGACGCGGTTCGCGACGCTGATGTCGTCTTGACGTCGGTGCCGACGATCGCTTCGATCGAGGAGACCATGCCGCGAGCCCTGGCGGCGATGCGTCCAGGGTCGATATGGCTGCAAATGAGCACGATTGGCGTCGAAGGAACTGAGCGCGCATTTGCGCTCGCCAAGGAACGCCGGCCGGATATTGTCTTCGTCGATGCACCGGTGTCGGGTTCGAAGGTACCTGCAGAACAGGGGAAGCTGTTGATCCTGGCGTCAGGACCAGCCGCGGCGCTTGATGCGCTCGCGCCCGTGTTCTCGGCGCTGGGTCAAAAAACGATGCGCTGGGACGTCGTCGGAAGCGGCTCTCGTATGAAGGTTGTGCTCAACACGTGGCTCGCGGTGCTGGGCGAAGGCATCGCTGAAACCGCGCTACTGGCGCAGTCGCTTGACATCCCCCTCGACGATGTCGCGGCGTGTCTCGGATCGACTGCGCTCAGCGCGCCATGGGCTTTGGCAAAACTCGAGAAGATCGAGCGCAAGAACTTCGATCCCGACTTTGCGCTCGCGCTGGCGTCAAAGGATCTACACCTTGCACTCGATGCCGCAAACAGCGCGCACCAACGGCTGCCGATGGTGCAAGCGATTGGCGTGCAGTGGGACAGCGATCTAGAAGCGGGTTTGGGCGATCGCGACGTTGTCGGCGCTTATCTTGCCCTGACCGCAAACGATCAACGCTTGCCTACTACACAGTAAACGAAGCGTAAGGCTAACTACTGTCAAGGCAGAGTCGGTAACGATTCCGTAAAGTAACTGTTATAGCATCGCCAAATCGCCGATTCGACGATTATGCGTGGTGTAAAAGTATTACTCGCCGTAATGGCGATGGTTTTAGCAGCGTGCGGCGGAGGGGGGGGGAACTCGTCGCTCTCGTCGCTCTCGCCGCTTCCTCCAGGCCGCGGCAACGCCGCCGCCACTTCCTCGTCGAGCAGCCTGGCGACTACCCAAGGTACGATCAATGCTCTTGTGAGCTCTACCGAGTTCGAGATGGACCAGACGGTCGACGGGCACATCTATGTAACAGTGCCCTCGAGCGTCACGATCATCGGCGGATCGCTTGCCGTCGGCGATTACGTACAGGTGACCGGAACCGGTTGGTCGTCTTCAGCGACCAACATCACAGCGGTCGTCATTACCATCTGGAGTTCGCCGCCTTCGACAACGACCGTGACCGGTACGATTTCGCAGACCACGGCGTACGGATTTACGCTGACTGTTGCCGGGCAGAGCACGGCCGTACCGATCATCGTGAACGCGTCAGCTACAGTTTCGGGTGGCACGATTGCGGCGGGCGACGTGGTCACCGTTGCGGGCGTTGGTTCAGCCAGCGAATCCGTTACTGCGACCACGATTACCATTACCAGGGCAGCACCCCAGGTAACGCCCGCTCCGATCGCAACACCCGATTTCGAGACCACCCAAGGTACGGTGTACGCAATCCAAAGTACCAGCGAATTCGCGCTCGATCAAACGGTCGACGGCTATATCAATATTGACGAGCCGTCGAACGTCCTTGTCTTCGGCGGAACGATAGCCAAGGGCGACTACGTCCAAGTAACCGGAACTGGCTGGTCGACCGCAGCATCGTTAATGACTGCAGCAGTCGTATCCGTATGGAGCAGCGCGCCGCCGAGTGTAACGGTGACGGGCACCGTCGTTGCGAGCACGAGTTATGGTTTCACGCTCGATGTAAGCTCGCAATATCCGACTGTCCCAATCGTCCTCAACACCAAGACCATCATAGCCGGCGGAACGCTCGCGGCCGGTGCTTCCGTAACGGTGACCGGCACGGGCTCGACGGCTGAGTCCATTATCCCAGTACAGGTGGTCATCAATCCGCCGGTCGTGCCTGCGACGCCGACGCCGGGCCCGATCTCGCAAACCCATGTCCTCACTGCCGATTACCTCGGAACGCCATGGGGCAGCGGTTCGGTGACCTTTTCCCAAGCCGCGCCGTATGTAAGCTGGGCACAAAGTGCTGTGGCGAACGCCACCGCGCTGCACAACCTTGGAATTCATGTACAAGTGTACGAGGATCCAAACCGCACGGAAGCGGGAGAACCGATGGACACGTCGGACCAAACGACGTACGCGCAAAGTTGCAGCGGCGTCGACATAACCGACCAGTACAACGGCGCCACGCAGTACGTCATGAACCCGTCGTCATCCGACATGCAGACGCTGTTTCGAAATACGGTCGCGAACCAGATCGGCAGCAATCCGGTTGACGCAATCTTCGCCGATGACAGCGGTCCCCTCAGCGAATACGAATCGACGTTCTCTCCGTCGCTACCGTGCAACTACACCGATGCGGCATGGCTGAGCGGAGGTATTGCGCTCGACAACGCCTCGCCGGTTCCCGTGATCTTCAACGGTCTGTCCGTCCTCGACGGGGAGAGCCCCTCGGAATCGCTCGGTCTTCTCGCGGGATCCAACACGATTGGCGGTAATTTCGAAAGCTGCTACTCCGGTTCGTCGATCGCGAAGAGCGACGGCTGGCTGTGGCAGACTACCGAAAATACCGAACTCGACGTGACCGGAGAGAACAAGCTGTTCTGGTGCATGACGTACAATACCACGAGCGCAGCATCAGAGACCGACGTGCGCCTCTACGTTCTCGCGTCGTTCCTGATGACATATAACCCAACCGACAGCATCCTCTGGGAGCGTTTCTCGACGACGTCGGGTCTCCACGTGATGCCCGAGTCAGGCTTGGTCGCGCTCGATCCGCTCGTCGCCGCGCCCTCGAACGTGTCGTCGTTGCAACAATCCGGCGGCGCATACGGCCGTCAATTCGGCCAGTGCTATATGAACGGCGCGTTCGTCGGGCCATGCGCGGTCGCCGTCAACCCCAACTCGGGGGCGCAAGCCATCTTCCCTTTTCCGCAATACCAGCACACGCTGGTGCTTAGCGGAAGCGATGTGCTAGATGGCGGAACCGCCGCCACGAATGGGCCGCCGCCGCCGACCTACCTTCCCGCGGATGGTGAAGCGATCGTTTTCCCCTAGCGTCAGGCGCGGAGCTTTCTATTTCGTCAGCAGCGCGCGGATGCGCTCGGCGTCGTCCGGCGTTGCAGGCGTGAAGATGACCAGGCCGAGATCGGGACGGCCGTCCACGGAGAAACTCGAGTATTCGAAGGTTACGACTCCGGCGATAGCATGGCGCATCAGCTTGGTGCCGGAGCCGTAGCTGCGAACATCATGAATGCGCCACATCGATGCGAACTCGCCGCTCACGCGGCTGAGTTCCTCGACCAATGCCGTGACGCGTTCGGAGGCACCCGCGCGCACGGTGTCGGCGCGGAAGCCCGCAACGGCGTTGCGCGCCTCTTTCTCCCAGTCCAGCATGCGCGTCTTCGCGTTGGGGTCGGTGAAGATCAGACGTAAAACGTTACGCTCTTGAAGCGAGAGCGCGCTGTAGTCGCCCATGATGGTCGCCGCTGCACGATTCCATGCAATCACATCCCACGCAGCCGTTCGCACCAAGGCAGGACTGCATTCGAGCGAATCGAGCACGCGCTGCAACTGCGGCGTAATGCGTTCGGCTTCGCGAAACTGCACCTGTGGCGGGCGTTGTTGCGCAAGTAAGAAGAGATGCTCGCGTTCGACTTCGGTCAGCGTCAGCGCGTACGCGAGACGATCGAGCACGTCAGCGGATGGTGTGCCGCCGCGGCCCTGTTCGAGCCACGTGTACCAGGTGGCGCTGACGTTAGCGCGCTGCGCGACCTCCTCGCGCCGCAGTCCCGGCGTGCGCCGGCGGGTGAGCGAAAATCCGAAGGCCGCCGGATCGAGCTTCGAGCGCCGGTCTTTGAGGTAGTCGGCGAGTGTATTAGTGTCCATACTAGTATAATGCCACGACTTTAATAGGATAGCGTAGAGGCCTATCATACTCGTTGTCAGCTTCAATAGAAAGGTTTATCGTGCGAGTTTTTGTTACCGGGGCATCGGGTTTCGTAGGTTCGGCGGTCGTGCGCGACTTGCTCGATAACGGCCACGAGGTGCTTGGGCTTGCCCGCTCCGACGCCGCGGCTGCGTCGGTTGCCGTTGCCGGCGCCGACGTTCAGCGCGGGTCGCTCGGCGATTTGGACAGTCTGCGCGCCGGCGCGGCAGCTTCAGACGGCGTGATCCACACCGCGTTCATTCACGACTTTGCGAACTTCGCGCAGAGCTGCGAGACCGACACTCGCGCGATCCAGACCCTCGGCGAGGTACTCGCCGGATCGGATCGTCCGCTGCTGGTCACCTCCGGTGTTGCCGTTCTGAGCCCCGGCCAACTTGCCACGGAAGACATGACGGCTCCGTTCATGCCGGATTTTCCGCGCGCTTCCGAACGCGCGGCGGCGGCCGTTGCGACGCAAGGTGTTCACACCGGGGTCGTACGCCTTGCGCCGACAACGCACGGCGACGCCGACCATGGCTTCGTTCCAATCCTCATCGGTATCGCGCGCGAAAAGGGTGTGTCCGCATACGTTGGCGACGGTACGAATCGTTGGTCCGCTGTGCATCGCTTAGATGCGGCGCCGGTCTACCGCTTGGCGTTGGAAAAGGGCGCAGCCGGCGCGAACTTTCACGCGGTTGCGGAAGAAGGCATTCCGTTCCGCGAGATCGCGGAGGCAATCGGTCGCCGCTTGGGTGTTCCCGTCGTCAGCATGACGCCGGAAGAAGCAGCGGAGCACTTCGGTTGGTTTGTGCGTTTTGCGGCAATCGACGCTCCGGCCTTGAGCGCGAAGACACGCGCGGAACTCGGATGGAAACCGGTGCAACCCGGATTACTCGCCGATCTCGATCACGGAGCGTATTTCAAAGTGGCATCACGCGCGTAAGCGCGCTCATCTGCACGCCTGATGGATCCGCCAGGTCATCGCACATCGCAAAGTGCGTCAGTCCGGGAACCTCGAGGTAGGCAACACCACTGTCGACGGCGGCGCAGGCTTGCGCGTAGTCGCGCGATTGGCGTACGAGTTCGGGAAGCTCCGCGCCGCCGACGGTCACGGTCATCGGCGTCCCGGGCGTGACGTGGAGTTGCGGGCTATCGACATCGAGCTCATGCGGCGTCAGTTGCAACTTGTCGTTGAGATACGTAAACGCAATCGGATTGAGATCGAACAGACCGCTGATCGGGAACGCGTAGGCGATCGACGGATGATTGCGATGCATCGCGGTGAGATGACCGCCGGCCGAATGTCCGCTTAGACAGACCGGACGGTCTTTCATGGTGTAGCGCTCGTTGCTCGCCGCGAGAAAATCCAGCAACATCCCGATTTCGCCGACAATCTGCGTCATCGTCGCCTGCGGCGCTAACGTGTACTCGGCGAGCACCGCGTCGAAGCCCCGCTCCAGCGCGCCGCGAGCGCAAAGCGCAAAGTCCGCTTTGGTGCACTTCTGCCAATAGCCGCCGTGAATAAAGATGAAGAGCGGTGCGTTCGTCGCTCCGCACAGGACGTAATCGAAGCGCTCGCGCGGCTCTGGTCCGTACGCGATGTCGCGAATGCAACCAAACTCGTGATAGAGCCGCGCGCTCTCCGCTTGCAGTCGCGTGTAGGTGGCCTCCCAGTCCGGGTCGGCCTTGGTGTTGCTGTAGGCATCGTCGAGGGCCGTTTGGTCCATTCTCAGGAACCCCGCGCGGCGTTGGTGGTATAGACTGAAAGAGTGAAAAGGGCTGTGGGTGCTCTCCTGACCCTTCTGGCGCTGGTCGCGGTTGCAGCGCCACGCGCCGTCGCGGCACCCGACCCGTACCAGATCTTCGGCAACGCGCGGGCGTATTGGCATCAGCAGCGCTATCCCGCGCTGCTCGATTATAGCGTTGCGGTCGATATCATTGAAGGCGGCAACGAGCGAGTCGAGCACTACGCCTCCGAGTACAACGCGGTGACGAACGTCCTGCAGGTCGATCCGGTCAGCGACTACGAGCGCGCGCACCCGGTGCACCCGAAGGGCATAAACTTGAACATCATGGGCGCGATATCGCTGAACAAGCCGATGCCGTCGCCCGATTTTCTCGGCGTACCGTACCTCGCGCCGACGTATTCGTTTGGCATGGCGCCGTTCATACCGGCGCCGACGCCGACACCATTCAACTCCGCGGCGTTGGTCGATGAGATTCGCAAGGAGTTCCACGATCCCAATCCGCGTGCGACGCCGAGTTCATCACCTTCGCCGGATCCCGGACTGCAAGAGATCGCCACGGTGTATGCGCACAATCGCGACTATACGATCACGTTGCTCGGCATGGAAACCGTCGACGGCCACGCCTGCTATCATCTCGGCTTAACGCCGACGCGCGATCCGGGACACTTCCGCATTCGCCAGGCGTGGATTGACCAACAGACGTTTGCGACGTGGCAATTGCAAGACGCGCTCAATTTCACCAGCGGGCCAACTACAAGCGTAAGCTGGACGATTCATTTTGCGCAGATCAACGGCGCGCAATATGTGCGAGAAGAAGACGCGTTGGGGCCGATGAAAGCCGGCGGCGAGATCTACACCAAAGCGAGCGTGTCGTTCGAGAATGTGCTCGCCGCTAACGCGTCGGCCTTGCATGGCGAACTCATTGACGGCGTCGGGAACCCGCTAGAGGAGCCGCCTCCGGCGCCCTAAGCCGGAAGGAAATAGCCCCACCGCGTTCTATACTAAGCGGTCGCCGTAGTGGGCGGGGACGGTGTTCGGGCGAGTGGCGGAACTGGCAGACGCGCTGGATTTAGGTTCCAGTGGGGCAACCCGTCAGAGTTCGAGTCTCTGCTCGCCCAAGTACCTCGGATTAAAGTGAGTGGTTCCGGTTCGGCCGGGACCGTAAAAAAGAAAGGTCCCGTGCCGAATCGGGACCGCGAACGAGTGCGGAAGTAGCTCAGTGGTAGAGCATCGCCTTGCCAAGGCGAGGGTCGCGAGTTCGAATCTCGTCTTCCGCTCCATACGTTTAAGGGGCGCGGGCGCGCAAGCGCCGAAGCGCCCCTTCCTAATTGCCCGAAAGGTAATGTTTCCACCCGTGAGCACCTCGACGCTGACCCGGCTCGCCCCGACACAAGTGGAGCTGGAGATCCCCATCACCGCGGAAGAACTTGCCGCGGCGCAGGAGCGCGCGTTTCGCCGGCTCGCAAAGAACGTGAAATTGCCGGGTTTTCGCGCCGGCAAAGTGCCTCGCAAGGTATTCGAGCAGACGTATGGGGCCGAGTCCATCGCCAGCGAAGCCCTCGAAGACGTTGTCCCTGAGGTCTACGCGCGCGCGGTGCGCGAGCATGAACTGGTTCCGGTCGACCGTCCGAAGATGGAGCTTCTTCCGGCGGAAGAGGGCAAGCCCTCGCGGTTGAAGGCCACCGTCGACGTGCGGCCCGCGATCGAATTACGCGACTATAAAGGCATTGAAGTCGAGCGCGATCTACCCGCGATCGAGGACGACGATGTCGAGCGCAGCCTCACCGCACTTGCAAAAGAGCGCGCAACGCTCGTGCCGGTCGAACGCGCCGCGCAACTGGGTGATGTCGTCACGCTCGATTACGAAGGTAAGATCGACGGTGTGGCCTTCGAAGGCGGTAGCGCGAAGGGCCAAATGACCGAGCTCGATGAGAACCGGTTCATTCCAGGTTTTGCATCCGGCATCGCCGGCATGAACGCGGGTGAGACCAAAGAGATCGAAGCCGTTTTTCCAAGCGATTATCCAAAGGAAGATCTTGCCGGGAAGACCGCGATGTTTACCGTGACGGTGCACGACGTGAAGGCTCTCGAACTCCCCGCCATCGACGATGAATTCGCGAAGACGATCTCCGAGAACGAAACGGTCGATGCGCTGCGCACGGACGTGCGTAAGCGCCTCGAGGCGATCGCACAATCGCGCGCCCGGCGCGCTATCGGCAATGCGCTGATGGAGAAGCTGGTTGACGCGCACGAGTTTCCGCTTCCGCAGGTATTGGTCGAGCGCGAGATCGACAACATGGTCAACGATCTCACCGCCCAGATTGCGCAGAGCGGTTTGAGTTTCGACGATTACCTCAAAGAGCAGGGTAAGACCGCAGACGAGTTGCGAGAAAGCTTCCGCAACGACGCAGAGCAGCGCGTGAAGGCGACGCTCGTGATCGAGGAGATTGCACGCACCGAGGGCATCAACGCCACGCCGGCGGACATCGCTGAAGAACTCGCGGCGCTTTCCCGTCAATACGGACAGCCGATCGACCGGATCCGCAAGGCACTGGGCAATAACGTGATCTCGCTGATGGAAGGCATCGTCCGCAACAAGACGCTCGAATTCCTCGTCGATAACGCCAAGGTCATCGAGAAGACGGGCAACCCTTAGGGAAACCGCGCGGTTACTAGCCGCGTACTACTACCGAGTCGGAGAGAAATTTAAAAGCTATGGGTCATTTGGTACCGATGGTCGTCGAGCAGAGCGCGCGCGGAGAACGCGCATACGACATCTACTCACGTTTGCTCAAGGATCGCATCGTTTTCGTCGGCGGACCGATCGACGATCACTTGGCGAACTTGGTGATCGCGCAATTGCTCTTCCTTGAAAAGGAAGACCCCGACAAAGACATCGACATGTACGTCAACTCGCCGGGCGGCAGCGTCACCGCGGGTCTGGCGATCTACGATGCGATGCGCTTCATCAAGCCCGACGTGGCTACGATTTGTATGGGCATGGCCGCATCGATGGGCTCGGTCCTCCTGACCGGGGGTGCAGCCGGGAAGCGCTTTGCTCTCCCGCATGCCAAGATCCTGATCCATCAGCCCTGGGTCTCGCAGATCGGGGGCCAGGCTACGGACGTGGAGATCGCGGCCCGCGACCTCATCGCGACCCGCCAGACGATTGCCCACATCTACCATCACGCGACGCATAAGCCGATCGAGCAAATCCTTAAGGACATCGATCGCGACTACTACCTGACCAGCGACGAAGCCAAGGACTACGGGATTATCGATCACGTTATCGAAGACCGTGGAGCCTTGTCGACGCCGGCTTAACGCCCAGGAGGACGCCGCCCCCGATATGTTCCGATTCGGAGACGAGAAGGGTCAGCTCAAGTGTAGCTTCTGCGGCAAGTCGCAGGAGCAGGTGCGTAAATTGATCGCCGGCCCCGGCGTTTACATTTGCGACGAATGTATCGAGCTTTGCAATGAGATCATTGAAGAAGAGCTCTACAAGAACGTCGATGAGAACCTGCGGCTGCGCAACATTCCCAAGCCCAAAGAGATCAATCATATCCTCAACCAGTACGTGATCGGTCAGGAACGGGCCAAGAAGTCGCTGGCGGTTGCGGTGTACAACCACTATAAGCGCATCAACGCCGGCGGCGCAGCCGACGACGTCGAGTTGCAGAAGTCGAACATCTTACTCGTTGGGCCGACCGGCTCGGGCAAGACGTATCTCGCCCAGACGCTTGCGAAGATTCTCGACGTGCCGCTCGCCATGGCCGATGCAACCTCGCTCACCGAAGCGGGCTACGTCGGCGAGGACGTCGAGAACATTCTGCTCAAGCTGATTCAAGCCGCGGATTACGATGTCAAGCGCGCGGAAAAAGGCATCGTCTACATCGACGAGATCGACAAGATCGCGCGCAAGAGCGAGAACCCGTCGATCACGCGCGACGTGTCGGGCGAGGGCGTGCAACAAGCACTGCTCAAGATTTTGGAAGGCACGACGGCGAACGTGCCGCCCCAGGGCGGGCGCAAGCATCCGCATCAAGAGTTCATTCAGATCGACACGACCAACGTGCTGTTCATTTGCGGTGGTGCTTTCGACGGACTCGAGCGGATCATCGAGGCACGCGTCAGCGCGAACAACATGGGCTTCCGCGCGACGCCCGAGGGCAAGAAGGATTCGCGAACGGGCAAGCTGCTCCAACAGTTGATGCCAGAGGATCTGCTCAAGTTCGGCCTGATCCCGGAGTTCATCGGCCGTTTGCCGATCGTCGTAACGCTGGATGCGCTCGACGACCTGGCGCTGCGCCGTATCCTCACCGAACCGCGCAACGCGCTCGTCCGCCAGTTCCAGAAGATTCTCAATATGGACGGCGTCGATCTGCAGTTCACCAAGGACGCGCTCGTTGCGATCGCGGCCAAGGCGCAGACCCGCAAGACCGGCGCGCGCGGGCTGCGGTCGATCCTGGAAGAGACGATGCTCGATGTGATGTACGATCTGCCGTCGCTGCAAGGCGTCAAGAAGTGCATCATCAACAAAGACGTGATCGACAAGAAAGAATCGCCGACGTTGATCTATCAAGAGCAGAAAAAGGACATGCCGGCCTAGCAGCGTTCAAGCGCTCCTATGTTGACAATCGAACTCTCATCGAGAGTTCGATTTTTTTTGCGTAGCTACCCCGCCTTCCGGGGAAGATGAACCTCCAGATTTCTGGACCCGAAACTACCCAGGCTAAGAAAGCGGGTGATTCAAACGAGCGAGCCAATGGAAAAAGAACCGCCTGAATGCGACCCGGAACACGTGTGCGCACCGAGTGCGCTCATCCCCGCGTGGTGGAGCGGCTTCCTTTTTCACGTTCTCAACCCGCGTCAGACGACCATGTATTTGTATCTGACCATGCTCAGCGATCCGCGGGGCGAGTGCAGCCCGACGATCGACCAGATCCGCGAGGATCTCGGCCTTTACAGTTCGTCGATGGTGTTCGAGGCGTTGGCGGCGCTCGATGACTTGGGATTTATCACGCGCATCCGTGCGGCGTTCCCCGGTACGCGGGCGCGGCGCAACCTGTATCGGCGCCCGTCATGCGAGAGCACGCTGATCCGTCTTATCGAGCGTGGCCGCATCGATGGACATCTGCGCTCGACCAATCCGACGCGCGCGCCGGCTTCGGCCGAGTCGCAAGCGTTGATCTACGAAGGACTCGCCGAGATGCTCGGTGATGCGTACGAACGCTATCATGCTGCGCCGACCGAAGCCGAGAAGCGCAGCGTCCTGTTGAGCCTCCTCGGCGCCGACACTATTTCGTAGCGACGCCATAGACGATATAGCGCCATGCCGGCGGAACGATGACAACGCGGTCGAGCAGCGAGAGCATGCGCCGTTGGCGCTCGGAGCGACCAAGTGCACTGAAGAACCCGGTCGTGGCTAGGCGTACGCGGGAAAACGGCGCGAGGAAGGACTGCATCTCGTCAATCGTCACGTAGCGCCAATGCGTACCCCATCTAATGTAGCGTCGCCGCAGCAGCGTGTGCAGCGGACTTGCGGTTAGGTTCTCCGCGAAGAGCAGCCGGCCGCCGGGACGCAACGCTTGGTACATCGATGCAACCGCCGCCCGCTGCCGTTCGATTGCGCCGTCGTGACCAATTCCGCCGAGAACCGACTTGAACGCGATAATATCGAAGGTAGACTCGTAAGGGATGCGCGTCGCATCGATGTTCTCGAAGCGGATGCGGTGCTTCACGTGGTGGCGTTCCGCGAGCGCTTCCGCTTCAATCGGCAGTTTTTGAAAATCGGAGCACACCACAGCGTGACCGCGAAGGGCAAGCCACACCGAGAGTCCGCCGCCCTTTGCGCCGACCTCGAGACATTGCAACGGTCGCTCCGACAACGCGGCCTCACGCTCCCAATAGCGCAGCGCACGCGACCAATTTGCAACATCCCAGACGATCGCGTCGTTATCGGAGATGCGCAGCGGGTACTCCTCCGACCAACGCGCCTGCATCGACGTCCTCGGTGACCACCGCCCCCGCTGCGATAACCGCGCCCCTACCGATGCGCACGCCCGGCACGATGATCGCACCCGAATAGATCAACACGTCGTCGCCGATCACAACCGGCGCGACGTCGATTGCCAGAGGACCAGCACCGGCGCGCTCGATCGGGTGCCCGGCCTGTGTCGTGATATGCACGTGGGCGCCAAGATGTACGTTGTTGCCGATCGTTAAGCCGCCGCCGCCCCAAAGCACGCTGTACGGACCGACCTCGACGTCATCGCCGATCGCGATGAAGCCGCGGCGCTGGTTGACCGTACTTGGATTCAGGTACGCGCCATGGTCGAAGAATACGTTACGACCAACGCTGATCCGATCCGCACCGCGGATGATCACGCGCGAGGCGAAGCGGGCGCCGCGCAAGCGGGCGCGCTGCTCTGCGTCGGTCGCTTCGGCTTGCGCCAAGCGTGCGAGTTGAATCAGTGCGCGAAACAGGTTCACCAAACCATGGTCCCAAGGGCGCCGCTTGAATGACTACGGCAGAAGGGCCCGGCGAAGGGGGCCGTCCGCCCCAAGGCACTTGAGCGCCCTGCATCTCACCCGCTCCGAGAGCTGCCCGTAGGATGGAGCCGTGATATCCATTGCCAACGGTCGACGCGCGATCCGGCCGCTGCTGCGGGCCGCGCTCTTCGTGGTGGATTGCATCCTCGTCACCTTTGCTACGCTCCTCGCGCCGATGGTCGGCGACATCCACAGCGCCTCGTGGTCGCAGCTCGTGCTGATCGGCGCGATTCTGCTCGTCACCGGCTGCTACGTGCAGTTCCGCTACGAGAGTGCGCGCACGTTCGATTTTCACGACGTCGTTCGGTTACTGGTCGGGGCGGCAAGCGGTGCGCTCCTCGCGCTGCTCTTCGAAGAGATCCCATCGCCGCTCACCGCTGCCTCTGGACGGCTGGTGGTTATTGCGGCGACGCTCTCCTTCGTATTGCGGATGTTCGCCCGCATCGCACTGGTGTTACTTCGCAGCTGGTGGCGCCGCCGACGCCCACAAGCCAAGCGTGTGCTCATCGTCGGGCACGGCATCGCTGCACACCAAATCGCAAAAGCGATCTTCGAAGATGAGCGAGTCCCTATGCGCGTCGTAGGCTGCGTTGATGACGGGATCTCCGAGCGGCGCATCGACGGCGTGCGCGTACTGGGCAAACTTCGCCAACTTCCGGAGCTGGTGCGCAAAGAAGCCGTAGATACGGTGATCGTTGCGATCGTCGGCGCTCCGCTCTGGTTGATCAACGAGGTCAACGAACTCTGCAGGCGCCTTCCGGTCGAGATTCGCCCCAACGTGAACGTCGTGCCCGACGCAGTAGACGTGCTCTCGGAGCGAGTGACAATCTCCCGCATTCGGGACATTCGTTTGGAGGACGTGTTGGATCGCGAGCCGGTCGTGATCGACACCGTGGGCATTCGTCCACACTTGGAAGGGCAGGTCGTGCTCGTTACCGGCGCCGGCGGTTCGATCGGTGGTGAGACCTGCCGGCAGGTCGCGGCTTTCGAACCGGAACTCCTGGTGCTCTTGGGTCACGGCGAAAACAGCCTGTTCTCGATCGAGCGCGAGCTGCACGAAACGTATCACTTCACGCGCACGAAAATGGTGCTCGCCGATGTTGCCGACGTGGGGGCCGTGCGTCACGTATTTAGCACGTATAAGCCGCGCGTCATCATGCACGCCGCGGCCCACAAACACGTGCCGATCGTCGAAGAGAACATCTGCGAAGCAATCCGCAATAATGTTTTCGGGACAAAGGTCGTAGCGCTCGCCGCCGCAGCTTCGGGTGCCGCGAAGTTCATCCTGCTCTCAACCGACAAGGCGGTTAATCCTTCGAGCGTCATGGGCGCAACGAAGCGGCTTGCCGAGCTCATCTGCCAGTCGTTTGCCGGCGGTTCGGCGACCGAGTTCGTCTCGGTACGTTTTGGCAACGTGCTCGGTAGCCGCGGTAGCGTGGTGCCGATCTTCAAGAGCCAAGTCAAGGCGGGCGGCCCGGTGACGATCACGCATCGCGATATGGTGCGTTACTTCATGACCATCCCGGAGGCTGTTTCGCTGGTGTTGCAGGCGATGTCGATGGGTATGGACGGCGAGGTCTTCGTGCTCGACATGGGCTCGCCGGTGCGCATCCTGGATTTGGCCGAACAAGTAATTCGGCTCTCCGGTTTCGAGCCGTACCGCGATATCGCGATCGTCGAGAGCGGCATTCGTCCGGGTGAAAAGCTCTTCGAAGAGATGCTCACCAGCGGCGAGGGATTCACCAGAACCTCGCACGAGCGGCTCTTTATTGCCAAACAAGATCGCCTAGACTACGCGCAGCTCAACGACGGCGTGGATCGGCTTCGTGCCGCCGTTCGACGGCAAGATGCGCAAACTGCACTCGGCGTGCTGCGCGAATTCGTCCCTGAGTACGCTCCCCGTCACGACCTTCCGCGCGTTGTGCACGTTGAGCGTGGCCTGGTCGCACCCAATCGCACTATCCCCCTCGAGGCTAGCTCAACGTGAAAGTACTGGAAGCATCGTCCCTGCGCGCAAGCGCGCTCAAGAAGAAGATCGTCGATCGGAGCGCGGTCGTTGGCGTTGTCGGTGTCGGCTACGTCGGGCTGCCGCTGGCAGTCGAGAAGGCCAAGGTCGGTTTCAACGTGATCGGCTACGATCGCAATCCAATTCGCGTCGATCAGGTCAACCAAGGCCTCAACTACATCCGCGACGTGCACGACCAAGAGCTGACGGAGGTCGTTGAAGGCGGCAAGCTCAGCGCAACGAGCGACTTCGGAACCCTCGGATCGTGCGATTGCATCGTGATCTGCGTGCCGACGCCGCTCACGGCGAACAAGGAGCCGGATATCACGTACATCCGCGGCGTCGCGCAGGAGATCAAGCGATTATTGCGCCCCGGGCAACTGGTAAGTCTCGAGAGCACGACGTACCCCGGCACGACGGAGGAAGTGCTCCTTACCATACTGGCAGAGTCGGGCTTGCGCGTCGGCGAGGATTTTTTTCTCGCGTTTTCTCCCGAGCGCGTCGATCCCGGCAACGCGCGCTATACGACCAAGAACACCAGCAAGGTCGTCGGGGGCGTCACCGCTGCGTGTCTCGACGTCGCTACCTGTTTTTACGAGCAGACAATTGCAAACGTCGTGCCTGTGTCTTCTCCCAAGATCGCCGAGATGACGAAGGTCTTCGAAAACACGTTTCGCGCCGTCAATATCGCGCTCGTCAACGAGATGACCCTGCTCTGCGACCGTTTGGGCATCAGCATCTGGGACGTGCTCGACGCAGCGGCGACCAAGCCGTTCGGCATCATGCGCTTCGATCCCGGACCGGGTGTTGGCGGTCACTGTATTCCGCTCGATCCGTTCTATCTCGCCTGGAAGGCGCGTGAGTACGACATGAACGTGCGCTTTATCGAACTCGCCGGTGAGATAAACTGGACGATGCCGTATTTTGTTCGCGAGAAAGTCATACGTGCTCTCAACCAGCAAGGCGTCGCGCTCAAGGGCTCCGAGATCTTTGTGCTGGGCGTCGCGTACAAGCGCGATATCGAGGACTGGCGTGAATCACCGGCGCTCAAGGTGATGCATCTGCTGCGCAACGACGGCGTACGGATCGACTATCACGACCCACACGTTCCGAGCGTTACCGACGAGCACGGCGCGATGTGGCATTCCATTCCGCTCTCGCGCGAGGTCATGGAGCGCGCGAACGCCGTCTTGATACTCACCGATCACACGATGATCGACTACAGGCGCGTGGTGGATTGTTCGCGCCTCGTGATTGACACGCGCAACGCCACGAAAGCGGTGCGCGAGGGTCGAAAGAACGTGGTGATGCTGTAATGAAGATCGGCGTTATCGGTGCAGGCCGTTGGGGTCGCAACATCCTGCGTGTCTGCTCGCAACTCGGCGTACTGGACAGCATCTGCGATGCGAACGAGGCTGCACTGGCTGCAGCCGGCATCGAGTACCCCCGAGCGAATCTCGAATTCGAGATCGGTTCGTTGCTCGAGCGTGATATCGACGCGGTTGCAATCGCGGCACCGCCGATGGTCCACGCGGAACTCGCGCTTGCTGCGCTCGATGCGGACAAGCACGTGTTCGTCGAGAAGCCGCTGGCGATGACCGTGGAAGATGCAGCGATGGTGGTACGCGCAGCCCGTGCGCACCGTGCCACGCTCTTCGTTGGGCACCTGCTGCTCTATCATCCGGCGGTGCAGCGGATGCTCGAGCTCATTCGCGAGGGAGCGATCGGCGAGGTGCGGCACGCGCGCTCGCGACGGCTGTCGTGGGGCACGCTACGCGCAAACGAGAACGTTTGGTGGAGTTTTGCGCCGCACGACGTGGCACTCGTCCTCGAGATCTTTGACGAGATGCCGCTCGACGCGAGCGGTGCGCTTTCCGGCTTCATCCGCCCGCAGATCGCCGATTTCGCGTACGCCGACCTCACGTTTACGGGTGCTCGCAGCGCGCATATCGAGACGAGCTGGATCGATCCGGATAAGAGTTCGCGCTTGGATGTCTTTGGGTCAAACGGCGTGCTCTGTCTGGTTGATGCTCCATTAGGGGCGCAGCTCACGCTGACGCCGTGCGGGACGACGTACGACGACGTCGGTCACCCCGAGCTGTGGCGCAGGGATGCGCGATGTGTCGATTTCACGCCGGCTGAACCGCTCGAAGCGGAGCTGCGCGCATTCATCGATGCCGCCCGCCACGGGCTGCGGCCGCCGACCGACGGTGAGAGCGGCCTTGCGGTCGTGAAGGTGCTGAGCATGCTCGGCGCACGAGGCCGGCGCGGCGCGTCGGAGAAACTCGCGGAGGAGATCGCATGAGCGTCGTTACGCGCGCACATGACTACTTCGTACACGAATCCTCGTACGTCGATGAACCCGCGGAAATCGGGGAGGGCACGAAGATTTGGCACTTCAGCCACGTCACGTCCAATGCTCGTATCGGCATGCACTGCTCGATCGGGCAAAACGTCTTCATCGCTGCCAACGTCGTTATCGGAAACAACGTCAAGATTCAGAACAACGTCTCCGTCTACGAGGGCGTCGTGCTCGAGGACGACGTGTTCTGCGGGCCGAGCATGGTGTTTACGAACGTGAATACGCCGCGTTCCGGCACGCCGCGCAATACGAGCACCGACTACGCGGCGACCATCGTGCGCCGCGGCGCGACGATCGGTGCGAACGCAACCATCGTGTGCGGCCACACGCTTGGCGAATTTGCGTTCGTCGGTGCGGGGTCGGTGGTAACCACAGACGTGCCGCCCTACGCGATTGTGTATGGAAATCCGGCGCGTATCCACGGTTATGCGTGCGAATGCGGCTTGCGACTCGATTTTGAAGCCGAAGGCGCCGGCTGCCGGCAGTGCGATCGTCGGTTCTCGAAATCCGGGGTGTCGGTATGGCGAGTCGGTTGATTCCAATCCTGGATCTGCGGCGCCAGTACCATGCTTTAGAGGCTGACATCGCGCGCGCAGTGCGAGCCGTCCTCGAGAGCGGGCATTTTATCAACGGTCCCAACGTCGAACTGCTCGAGACCGAGCTCGCCGCATATGCCGGCACAACCTTCGGTGTCGCTGTCAACTCGGGGACCGATGCGCTCCATCTGGCGCTCCGTGCACTCGATATCGGTCCCGGCGACGAGGTGATCACCTCCCCGTTTACCTTCATCGCGACCTCCGAGGCGATCTCAATGGTCGGCGCGACGCCGGTCTTCGCCGATATCGATCCGCGGACGTTCAACATCGATCCGCAAGCAACCCAGGCAGCGATCACATCGCGCACCCAGGCCATCGTGCCGGTGCATCTCTACGGTAACCCGGCACCGATGCAAGAGCTTCTCGCAATCGCCGCGCAGGCGGGGCTCGCGGTCGTCGAGGATTGCGCGCAAGCGATCGGCGCGTCGATCGATGGCGTGCCGGTGGGGAGCTTCGGCGATGCCGCGGCGTTCAGCTTTTTCCCGTCCAAGAACTTAGGTGCATATGGCGACGGCGGCATGCTCGTCACTTCGCGCAAAGACGTCGCGGATCGCGTGCGCTCCCTACGGTCGCACGGCGGGCGCGTGAAGTATCATCACGAGGAGCTTGGCGTCAACAGCCGGCTGGACGAATTGCAAGCCGCAATCCTGCGTGTGAAGCTCCCGCACCTCGATGCGTGGATCGCGCGCCGGCGTGAGATCGCAGGCGCATATTCGGATGCGTTGGCCGAGGACGTCGTCGTGCCGCAGGAGACGCCGGGCGCGAGGCATGTCTACCACCAGTACACGCTACGCTTACCCGAACGCGATACTGCGCAGAGCGACCTTGCCGCGCGCGGCATCGGGACGATGGTGTACTATCCCGTCCCTCTGCATCTGCAGGCAGTCTACGAACCTCTCGGGTATCGGCGCGGCGAGTTCGAACACACCGAGCGGGCGGCGGAAGAAGTGCTCTCGCTGCCGATCTTTCCCGAGCTGCGCACTGACGAGTGCGAGGCCGTCATCGACGCGCTACGCAGCCTGCGTCGCGGCGCGGTTCCGTCACGGTGAAGATCCTCACGGTCGTCGGCGCGCGCCCGCAGTTCGTGAAGGCTGCGCTGCTTTCGCGCGAATTGCGCGCACGCCGCGTCGACGAGACGGTCGTCCATACGGGGCAGCACTACGATTTCAACATGAGCGAAGTATTCTTCAGCGAGTTGCGTATGGCGCCGCCGAAGCACAACCTTGGCGTGGGGTCCTCCTCGCACGCCACCCAGACCGCGCAGATCATGAGCAAACTCGAACCGATAATGCTCTTCGAACAAGCCGAGCTTGTCGTTGTGTACGGTGACACCAACAGCACGCTCGCGGGGGCGCTCGTTGCAAGCAAGTTGAACGTGCCGGTTGCCCACGTCGAGGCGGGGTTGCGCTCGTTCGACCGTACGATGCCCGAGGAGATCAATCGCGTCGTGGCCGATCGACTGAGTACGCTGTTGTTCGCACCGACACGGGGCGCAGCGAATCAACTTCGGCGCGAAGGGATCGAAGAAGGTGTAGCGGTCGTCGGTGACCTGATGGTCGATTTGGCGCTCGACATGGCGAAAACCATCGATACCTCGCCTCACGTGCTTGAGCGCTTCGGCGTTCGCCGCCGGGGATATGCGGTCGCGACGATCCATCGTGCCGCGAACACTGACGACGTCGCGGTTTTTGCGCGTCTCGTAGCCGGACTGCGTCGAAGCGATGTGCGCATAATCTTTCCGGTCCATCCGCGCACACAACCGCTTGTCGATCTGCTTCGGGTCGGCGACTCGGACAACATCACTATATGCGAGCCGCTCTCGTACTTGGATATGCTGGCGTTGCAGATGTACGCCCGTGTCGTGATCACCGATTCGGGCGGTATGCAAAAAGAAGCCGTAACGCTCGGTACTCCCTGCGTGACTCTGCGCGACCGCACGGAATGGAACGAAACGCTCGAAGACGGTTGGAACGTGTTGACCGGCTCCGACCCCGAAGCGATAGCCTCTGCGGCTGCGCGCGAACCGCCCGCCCAGCGTATCGCGCCGTTTGGCGTGGGAGACAGCGCAGCCAAGATCGTAGACGTCCTGACTGGTGCGACCGTGACGGAGCGCGAGCAATCGTGCGTCTCTTGAGACGCGCGCTGCTGCTCACGTACTACTGGCCTCCTCGTCCAGCAATAGCGTCGGTTCGAGCGGAGCACCTCGTTGCGTCGTTAAGCGCGCATGGGTGGGAGGTGGTCCCGGTCGTCCCCGACTTCGGCGACGTGTGTTACGACCGATCCGTCTGCACCACTGGTGTGGTCGAGTTCAAAGCGCCGGTGCGGCGGTTTCTCGGCGTTCGGGAGGGTGAAACAGCGCACGCGCACTTCCATGTGGACGAGCGTGGCGTACTCGAGCGTCCGAGTTGGAAGCAACAGGCCCTCGAAACCGGGCATCGCGTGCTCAGTTTCGCCGACGGCCGGCTTGGCTGGCTCGGCCCCGGCGTGCGCGCCGTGAGAGAGATCCTGCGTAAAGAACGCGTCGACGCAATTATATCGACGTCGCCGCCAGTTGCGACGCATCTCGTTGCTGCGGGGGCGCGAGGGGACGTTCCGTGGATCGCCGACTTGCGCGACCCATGGCTGCGCAGCGACGATCTCTCGGGCGGTCCGGTTTTTCGCGCTATCGACGAGTTGCTCGAGGGCTACGCGTTTCGGGCAGCAGGCGCGCTTGTTACCGTCTCGGAGCCGATCGCGCAGAGCCTGCGTAATCGCTATCCACATAAGCGTGTCTACGCCATCGCTAATGCATTTTGGAAACGAGAATGGGACGGGATCCCATTCGTCCACCCACCAAAGGCGACGTTCTTGCACGCCGGCTCGCTCTATCGCGGCGCGCGCAACCCGCGCCCGTTCTTTGAGGCCCTCGCGCAACTGCGCCGTGAAGGCGAGATCAGCGAGCGCGAGGTCTCCGTCGAATTCTATGGGGAGCGCGAGAATTGGCTCGAGTGTGAGATCGAACGGTACGGATTGGGTGGAATCGTGGCGCTCTGCGGGCGCCGGCCTCGCGCAGAGATCCTTGCGCGCGAACGCGCGGCGTCGCGCTTAGTCGTAATCGCCGCAGACGGTGCCGAAGAGCGCGGAACGTATACGGGCAAGCTCTTCGAATATCTTGGCGCGCGCAGACCGATCATCGCCGTCGGAGGGCCGGCGGAACGGACCGTGATGGACGAGGCGCTTACTCTCAGCGGCGCTGGGGAGCGCCATCGCGACGCCGGCGGATTGCAGGTCGCAATCATTCGAGCGCTCGAGGAGTGGCGTCGTGGTGAAACGGCGACGCTCACCGAGGAGGCCGTCGCACCGTTCGAACTTACGCAGTTCGGTGCGCGCTATGCGCGCGTCGTCGAGGAAGTATCGAACGCGGCAAGCGCATCGCGATAAATGTCGCGGTAGCGCTGCGCATTTACACGCCAGGTTAGGCGTTTGGCCGCGAATCTCCGTGCTGCATCTCCAAGGCGAGCACGCAGAGTATCGTCACCGAGAACGCGCGTAAGCGCAGATGCCAATTCGGCGCTTGCCCGTGGGGCCACCAACAGCCCGGTCGTCCCGTCGCGGATGATTTCCGGGATTCCGCCTACAGTTGTAGCCACAACCGCGCGTTGCGAAAGCATCGCTTCGCAGACGACGACGGGTAAGCCCTCGTCGTGACTCGGGAGAACCACCGCGTCGGCTGCACCAAAATGTTCTGCGACGCCGGCAGAATCTCGCTGTCCAACCAGTCGCAGCTCGACTCCGGCATCCTTTGACTGTGCTAGCAGCGCTGCCGCATCGGGCCCGCTGCCCACTACGAGTAGAATGGGACGCAAAGGCTTGTCGATTCGCGCGAGCGCCGCGACCAAATCGAACAAACCCTTCGCGCGGCAAACGGTTCCCGCAAAAGCGACAATCGAGCGATCTTGAGGCAACTGCAGACGAGCCCGGCATTCTGCGCTATCGCGCGGGAAGAACGTGAACTCGTCGCCACCGTTCCAAATAACCTCTGCAGGCCGCTGGGCTATTCGCTGAATCGACCGATCGATAAATGCACTGACCGCGGTTAGGCGCGTCGCCTTGAAGATCGTCTCGCGCGCCGCGCGAAGCAAACCTGGACGTTCGAAGGGCCATCGATAGGCATCCCCGCCATGCGCCGTTACGACGGTTGGAACGGGATGGCGGACGGCAATATGTCCCGAGGAGATCAAAAAATGCGCATGTACGATGTCGGGGCGAAAGCGCTCGATCTCGCGTCGCACCGCCACGTGCACCTCGAACGGCAAATACTCCATGCCGATGTTGCGCGGAGGAACCACGGCGCGAATCGTTCGCACGCTGAAGCCGTCGATCTCCTCCCTCGGCGGAATCTCGCAATACGCTCGCCATTTGGCACCGATCGGCGGCGCGTACGGAACGACACGCAGGACCTCGCATTCGTGGCCGAGCTCACGCAACGCTTGCATCTGATGAAGCACGAAGATTCCCGGATTCGGCTGTCGCGCCGACGGGAAGACCAGCGGCAGTACCAATACACGCATTGCGCTACTTGAATGCAATTGTTGCCTGTAAAGGTGCTAGCTGCGCGGGCGGCGGTTGATTTGTTATACGAACCGCGCCGCCGTCGAAGACGCCCGAGCCCGATAGGACCAGCGTTCGGCTGTAGCCGGGCAGCGAGACCGGATGCGCGCTGACGGCGTCCGAGTTGACTGCCGCGGCACACGGCCCGACCGAGCGGGCCGCCAGATAACACGTGCGGTATTCGCGGACGTACGATCCTTTGGCTTGGCGCAACTGCGCGATGTCGTGCACGTCGCCGGTCACGGGATTCAAAGCAACCAGCTGGCTCTCGGGCATCACGTGCGCACCCGTCGGCGTTTTATAATATTCCCAGAGCACGCTCGTTCTTGGATCGTACGTCAACAGAAACGACGCATAACTATACGTGCGAGATGCGTACGCTTGTGTGGCGAGCGTCAAGTCACGCCCATAACAAAAGAAGTACTTGCCCGCATCTGCCATGCGAATCTCAGTGTTTTCTGTTGCTTCCCATTGCCATCCGCCGACGCTGTGCACGCTGCCCAGTTGGGCATAGCACGACTCCTGCATTCCGCCGATCGCGGCGGCGTTGAGGGCAATCACCTTCGAGACGGCATGACCGTCGAAAATGCCGAGTCCGTTGTAAATTACGGGCAGGCCGACGTTTTGCATCAGGTAGAGCTCGTCTTGAATCCATTGATCGAAGCTGTAGTTGCAGGGTGTGTCTTGCGCGTATGCGGCGCCGACGGCGTCGTCCGCGAACACGGCGGTGAAGTTGCCGCCCCCCCGCAGGACCATAGTTCTCCAAGCCGATGCAAGCGCTCGCGACCGCGGATTGGTGAGCACCTGACCCGGGTAGCTTGCCGACGCACGGACTCTCGTCCCCGAGCACGTGTGCAAGTATTGACTTTCGTCCTGGCTGTACATCGCGTCCGACGGCTGCAGTCGGTTCGGATCGCTGTACGCGACCGTCTTGACGCCGAACGGGAGGATCTTTAGGGACGAGGATGCATTCGTCTCGACCCAGCTGAGCCACTGGGCGGCTTGGTTCGCGGGCACGACCTTCGTTCCGGCGTAGCCTCCCCAATAATCCGCTGTTTGAACGTGACTCGGAACCTGAGCAGTCAGCGCCGCAATCAACGATATCATCACGAGCGACCGTACGAACATTCGCCGCACCATTGTTCGTATTAACGCAAAGACGAACGCTCGTGTCGCCCCCCAATTGGCTCCCTCGATCGGGACTCGTTGGCCCTTTCCGGAAAACGCTAGAGATCGCCGAAGCTTACGAGCCCACCGCTGCATGCTGCAAGGACCATAGCAACAGGGCCCTTTATGCCCCATTCACGAGGCCCCATGTTTCCGTTGTTCGGAGTGCCGATTTTTGCGACGATCCAGAGGATGGAAGAGTCTGTCGCTATCGTCATGTCGACGTTGAACGAGGAGTCCAGCATCGATTCTGCGCTCGACGCGATCGAATCCCAAACCGCCGGTGTGCGGATCCTCGTCATCGACGGCGGCTCGAACGACACGACTGTCGATCGCCTCCACCGGCGTGCGGCACGAAATCCCCGTCTGCGTGTCCATGCCGATGGCGTGCGCCGCTCGCTGCCCGAAGCGCTGAACGTCGGGCTCGCCGAGATCGAAGAGTCGTTCGTGGTGAAAGTCGACGCGCGAACGTTTATCGCGCCCGATTTTATCGAACGGGCTCTGCAGATTTTCGAACGCGAAGGTCCCTGCGTCGCTTGCGTCGGAGGCCGCCCTGAGCAATACGGCCAGACGAATTTTGGACAGAGCGTCGCGTATGCCCGGATGTCTCCATTCGGCGTCGGCGGTAGCGGATACGCCGACACGCGACCGTACGCCGACGTCGACACGGTTCAGTGTGGCGTATACCGGCGCAGCGCATTACTCGAGGTCGGAGGATTCGACGGTGCGTTGCAGTTCGGTGAGGACGAGGAACTGAATTGGCGCCTGCGCAAAGCGGGATATCGAATAGTTCGCGACACCAACGTACGATTTCGCTATGTTGCGCGTTCCACGTGGCGCGGAGCCTTTGCACAGTATCGTAACTACGGTCGCGCTCGAGCTCGCGTCGTGGCCAAACATCCGGGTTTTATGCGTCCGCGTCATCTCGTCCCCACTGCAGTGCTGCTCGGCGGCGCTGCGCTCATCGCCGCGGCGCCGTTCTCTCGTCGCGCTCGCACGCTGCTCGGCGTCGTCGCGCTCGCCTATGGAGCCGCTGCAGCTGGGGCAGCCTGCGCGGCAGCTCGAAAGGATATTCGGCGCGCTCCGGCCACCGCGTTCGCCTTCACGGCGCTCCATTTAGGATACGGAATCGGGCTACTCGAAGGGCTGCGCGCGCGTCGGCCGCCGCGACACGATGTACCGAAGAAGGTTGCACATCTCACCTCAGTGCACGATCCGGGCGACTCCCGCATCACCGTAAAGGAATGTGCAACGTTGCTCGAATCTGGATATAACGTCGTGCTAGTCGCACCAGGAGCGCTGCGCAATGCTCCTTTGGGGCTCACATTCCGTTCGCTACCGCTGCCGAAAAATCGCTTCGAGCGTCTGACGCGCACGGTGTGGAACGTCTATCGCGCGGCCCTAAAAGAGAAGGCCGACGTCTATCACTTCCACGATCCCGAGCTGATCTTCGTCGGACTCGCGCTGCGGCTGATCGGCGCGCGCGTGATCTTCGATGTGCACGAAAACATTCCGGCCGATATCGTCGACAAGCCGTGGATCGCGCCTTCGTTGCGGCGTCCGGTCGCGGCAGCCTCTGCTGCCGCCCTGCGCGTATTCAACCGATTCTTCAGCGCGGTCATCGCTGCAACACCCACGATCGCGAGCGGACTTCAACACGATCGGCTCGCAGTGGTGAACAATTATCCCCGCGCCGACGAATTTGCGGCTGTAGTTGATGATGATTTTTCAGATCGTCCCGCATCGGTATTGTACCTGGGAAGCATTACGCTCATTCGATGTATTGACCGGCTTGTCGGCGCGCTCGCGCATCCTGAAATGAGTGACGGAATCCGCTTGACGCTGATCGGCCGCTTTGAAGACGCTCGCCTCGAGCAGCGCATATCGGCAATGCCGGGTTGGAATCGTGTAGACTATCTGGGTTGGCG
This sequence comes from Candidatus Aquilonibacter sp., assembly GCA_049678885.1. Classification (GTDB taxonomy): domain Bacteria; phylum Vulcanimicrobiota; class Vulcanimicrobiia; order Vulcanimicrobiales; family Vulcanimicrobiaceae; genus Aquilonibacter. The sequence continues at coordinate 46,533 of JBAUEZ010000126.1, forward strand.
CTCTCGCAAGGACGTTCAAAGCATCGTCGGAAGGGTGCGTGCCGGCGTTATTCTCTTTCGTACGGGGCCGAATATCGATGATGCGCTCCCGACGAAACTCTTCGAATATATGGCTGCCGGTCTGCCGGTAGTCGTCTCGTCCACGCTTCGCTGCAGCTCGCTTGTAGTTGACGCCGGATGCGGAGTTGTCGTTGATCCCGACGACGAAGCAGCGGTTGCACGGGCGATCAGCGATTTGGTGAGCAACCCCAGTTTGGCTCAAGCCATGGGTGCACGCGGAAGACGTCTCGTGCTCGAACGGTATCTATGGGAGAGCGAAGGCACTCGACTGACGAAATTATACGCGGAGATCGCGACCGCGTGATTTCGTCCCGGTGGTTTTGGCTCGTGGTGGGCCTCGCCGTTGTGCTCGGAACGTTCTTTCGCGTCGAGCATATCGAACGCCGGCTATTCTGGACCGACGAGAGCTGGACGGCACTTCGCGTCTCCGGTCACACGTACGTCGAGGTGAGGCATCTTTTCGACGGACGAGTCCACACGAACGTCGACGTGACACGCTTCCAACAGGCCGATCCGTATCGCAACCTTTCAGCTACCGTTTCAGGACTCGCTGCCGAAGAGCCGCAACATCCTCCCGTTTTCTACGTCCTCGACCACGTCTGGGCCCTCATGTTCGGAAGTGCGATACCCGCACTCCGATCTCCGGCGCTGCTCTTCAGTATCGCCGCGATTGCCGGGGCGTACTGGTTCGTCGCCGAACTCTCCGGAAGCGCGATCGCGGCGGGTGCAGCTGCCGCGATCATGGCCGTCTCTCCATTCTTCGTCAATTACGGGGGTCAAGCGCGCGAATATAGTCTCTGGACGATGGCCGTTTGCGTTACATCGGCACTTCTGCTGCGCGCACTTCGCCGCCGTACCGCCCTGAGCTGGGTCTGGTATGCGCTGGCCATGGCGGTGAGCTTGTACTCCGCGCTCTTTATGATCTCCGTTCTTGCTGCACATGCACTCTACGTCATTGTGGAAAAGAGACAAGACCATAGGAGCATCGCTGCCTTTGCAATCGCTGCCGTCGTAGCGTTCGCGTCCTTCGTTCCATGGCTCCTCGTATGTGTGCATGGCACGCACGCGATCTGGGCCGAGCAGCAGTGGACGCGAATACCCTATCAACTCACCGCATTCATTTCGAAATGGGCGTTTAATACAGACACGGTGCTCTTCGATGCTGAGTACGCCGATATGCGGCTGTTGCCTATCGCGGCCGTAATGCTCTTCGTCATACTATACAGTGCATTTCGCCTGATTCGAGACGAAAGCTTCCGCACGTGGCGGCTGCTCGTGCTCTTAAGCGCCGCGATTGTGCTTCCGCAGATCCTGCTCGATCTTGCGACGCGCGGCCATTCTTCGACTGAATCGCGTTACATGATTCCCCTCTGGCTCTCGCTCCTCGTAGCAGTCGCGCTCCTCTTCGGACGTGCGCTCAGCCGCTCGCGAACCGGCGTCGCTGCGCTGCCGTTCGCCGCGCTCTGTGCGGTGCTTGCCGTGGCAACGTTTTCATCCGCGCGCAACTCCACGGCGGTCGTATGGTGGGACAACGACGACGACTATCCGTCGACGGCAATGGCAGCGGAGATTGATGCATCCGGTCCGCGGCCGCTCGTCGTAAGCGAAGGTCATTGGGCGGAAGTGCTCGTGATGAGCCATTATCTCTCGCCGGACGCTCGCCTACTGCTTTTCAAGGGTACGCCGCCGTTCCCGTTGCCAATAGCACGCCGAACGTTTCTGCTCGCGCCTTCAGCGCGAACCCTCGCGGCATTCGCTAGGGAACCGCAATACGCGCTCACCGCGGCAGCACTGGCTCCTCCGGGCAGTGAGGCGCTCTTAGCGTTCCGCGCAGCGGTGCGCAAGCGCCGTCCCGGCGCAACGGACGACGAAGCGCCCGGGGAGTTTCTGTACCGGATCCAAGCGCGTGTCGCTCGCCGTTAACGCTTTTTTACGGGAACGCGATAACCGCCTGACCCGCATCGAGGTATTCCGGCGGCGCCGGCCCTTGCGTCGACATCGTTCCTCCGTCGAGAACGCCCGATCCGCTAAGCGTTAACGTGTGCCCGAACTGCGGGAACGGAAACGGTGCGACTACTCCCGTCGTCGGATTCAACGCAACCGCACACGCTCCGACAAACGCTCCGGCGACAAAACACTCGTTGAACTGTCGCCCGTATGCGCCCCCGGGTTGCTCCAGACTCGCCACGCTGGCCGGCGTCGCCACCGTGGGATCCAGTACCACGAGTTCCTCCTCCGGGAAGACGTGCAGCCCGGATGCCGTCTCGAAATCCTCCCACAGCACGTCGAGCGAGGGATTATACGTCAGAAGAAATGAGGCATACGCGTAGATGCGCGCCGCCGTGCTCGAGGAGCCGGCATTCGTGTTGCGCTCCTGACACGAGAACATTTTATTTTGCGCGTTCGTCTCTAGCTCAGTGTTCTCTTCGGCGGTCCAAAGCCAACCGGTGTGTATGGTGATGGTGTTGGTCGTATAACAGCCCTCGAAGTTTCCGCCGATCGTATTCGTCGATGGAATCAAACCGAGCGATAGCGAAGGACTATTTCCGTCGACAATTCCCAAGCCGTTGAAGATTACCGGAACGGGCGCAGCGTTCGCTAGCGCGATACTGCCGCTGATCCACGCGCTGTCGGTGTAGTCGCAGGGCAGTGACGGCGAGAATGTGTAGGTAAATTCGCTGAGTGGGCCGCTGTCGTCTTGGTAGATTGCGTCGTAGTGTGCGCTACCGATCGTGTCTTTGGCGAGGGTTGCGTACGCTGACTGTAATGCGGCTGACGAAGGATTCATCACGTATTGGGTGACGTCGTCCCAGACGTCCGTCACGCGCACGCCGCTACAGGTCGTTGCGAACGCGGCTGCGGGCGCGGTCGAATAGAGCGCGTCCGTCGTTAGCACGCGATTCGGATCCAAGTACAGTTGCGTTTTGATGCCCGCACTTGCGATTGCACTGGCGTTGGTCGGTCCCGTTTGCGCCCAGGTTAGATATGGTGCAGCGCTCGAGGCGCTCACCGATGTCGTCCCCCAGGGAGTGCCGAGGTAGTCGGCAGTAAGAACGTGCGTTTGCGCTATCGGCACTGGTGTGGGCGTTGCGTGGACATCGGGTGTCGGATCGACGACAATGACTTGTACGGCAAGTATTGATCCCGAGGTCTCGCCGGTCCCCGTGACCGTTGCCGTAGCGCCTGCTTCGAGCGCCCCTCCCGCGACGACGCTGTTCGAAGTCAGCACGATCGGAACCGCTGGATACGAAGAGCTTACCTCTAGCGTGAAGCCATACGCCGCCCCAGCGACGATCCTCCCGCTGGCGCTTGTCGAACCGGGTGCGCTGCTCGTTTGTGTTGCCACCGTCGCTGTGTACGTAGCCGAAATTGAGCCGGTACCGCCTACTGTTTCGTACTCGCCGACCGCCGGCGCGCCGCCGATGAACGTCGTGCTCGAGTTCGTAACGATCCACAAGTATCCGTCCTCGGAAGTGTGAATCTGGAAGCCGTTCGTTCGCAACGCGACGACCGGGCCTGCAACCGTCGATAGATCGGGCGTCGCGATCGGCGCCGGAGTCGAAGCCGACGTTTGCTGCGTCACGCTCATCGCGGTAATGGAGGTGTTCAGTGAACCGCTTCCAGTGACGGAGACCTGTTCGCCGACATACGGGTTCGCACCCGAAAACACCGTTGAGGAATTCGTATAGACATTGACGGAGCCGCCCCCACTAGTTTCAAGCGCGAACTCATTGGCGGCAACCGCAGTGATCTCGCCAGTGGTCTGCACTGTAGAAGGCGTGGGCGAATTGCTAGAGGCCGCCGTGGGCACGATTGGCGCCGCGCCCGCAAGCCCATGCGAGGCTCCGCCTCCACCGCAGCCCGTTAAAAGCAATGCGAAGAAGAGCGTGACGACAATTGCGCGCTGCTGCATATTACACCCCTAGTATCGCGCCGATATTTTGAATTACCTATCGTCGTTTAGAAGAAACCCTTAGCAAACGTGCTGCTTCTCACACGTAGGTTAGTCAAGCATGCATATGCTCTTCGTTTAACCAGCCAACGTTCCAACTGTCTCACAACGAATTAGGCACATCGGCCCGCTTGATCCCGCAAACATGTGGGCACATGTACGGGGTACCCCACTAGACTGAACCTTAGGACTCAATCTGTGGGGTCCCAATTGTATGTCTGGAAAGGACTGGCTTTTGTGATCGCAGCGGACAGAACTACCAGCGCGTCCGATACGATTCGACTTTACGTAATCGAGGGGCAGGTGCTGTTTGCAAAAGCGCTTTGCCAGGTTTTCGTTTCGGAGAAAAGCATCGAAGTTGTCGGCGATGCACAAAGCGTGGACGAACGCGCGGTCGCGCGTGCGAAGCCCGACGTGGTAATACTCGATCTCGATGGTGCAACGAACGGTCTCGTTGAAAGCATCGAACGATGTCACAGCAGCGCACCATCGGCGCGCATTTGCGCACTTACGATGCGCCCGGCCCCGGAGGTGATGCACCGCTGTCTGGCTGCGGGAGCAGACGCGTACATCATTAAGGATATTATGCCGGGCGAGTTCATCCGTGCCGTGAAGATGGTTGCGGGGGGCGACACGTACGTAGATCCCCGGGTAGCGGGCGGCTGGCTGAGGCGTCGCTCCTCCGGTGCTCGCGGCGCCGACCTTAATGAGCTTTCGGTACGGGAAACGGAGATAATCCGGCTGATCGCCGAAGGCCTTTCTAACAAAGAGATCAGCGTCCGGTTAAATCTTTCGGAGAAGACGATCAAGAATCACATCAGTCGAATCTTCTCAAAGCTGAACATCTACGCGCGCACGCAAGCCGCGGTGCACGCGATCCGTTTGGGCTTGCTCTAGCGATCTGATCACGATCGACTCGATGGCCTTGGTAACGACCCGCACGTCACGATCGCGCATGGACGGATAAAGCGGAAGCGAGATCAGTTGCGTCCAGACGCGCTCGGTCTGCGGGCACGTGCGCGTTTCGAGAAAGCGATAGGCGCGCAACAGATGGGTTGGAATGTAATGCACGGACGTGCCGATGTTCGCGTCACGCAACGCGTCGATCAAATTGCCGCGTCCGATCCCCGTTCGCGCTTCGTCGACGGCGATAACGTACATGCACCAGCTCGCACGATCTCCCGAATTGCACGAAGGGAGGGGGACCCGGATTCCGGGTACGTTCGAGAGGAGCTCGGTGTAGAGAGCGGCGAGTTCGTCGCGCCGCGCTTGCAACTCCGGAAGCCGGCGTAACTGCCCAAGGCCGATCGCAGCTAAGGGATCAGGCATATTGTACTTATAGCCGGGCTCGGAAACGTCGTATTGCCACGAACCGCCGCCGCTGTACCGTTTCCAAGCGTCGCGATCCATGCCGTGCAGCGCTAGCACTCGAGCGCGCTCGGCGAGGGCGTCGTCATTGGTGACAAGCATTCCGCCCTCACACGTCGTGAGATTTTTCGTAGCATAGAAGCTGTACGCCGCGGCGTCGCTACACGCCCCGGCCCATCGGCCCCGATCGAGCATTCCGGCGGCATGAGCCGCGTCTTCGAGCACACGGATCCCGCGCGCATGGGCGAGCGCTACGATGGCGGCAACGTCGAGCGGACGACCGGCATACGGCATCGCAATAATGACCTTCGTTTTGGGTGAGAGAACGCGGGCAACAGATTCGGGTGTGATGCTCAGCGACTCCGGATCGACATCCGCAAAGACAGGCGTAGCTCCCAATTCAAGCGTACATTGCGCTCCGGCTACGAAGGTAAGCGAGGGCATAACGACTTCGTCACCCGGGCCTGTGTCGAAGGCGCGCAGAGCGATGTGGAGAGCTGCGGTGCAGCTGTTCATGGCGACCGCGTTGCGAATACCGCAAGCAGCAGCGAACTCGTACTCAAATCTGTGAACGTGCGGCCCCGTCGTAAGCCACCCTTCACGTAGCGCGTGCAGCGCGCTCTTCAGCTCGTCATCGGAGAGTGCGGGACGGTAGTAGGGTAGGAATTGATCGGCCATAGTGGGGTCCTTTTGGGAGCGAGCGCAGCGTTGCGTATCAGCATTACGACCATGAACGCCAGCCACAGGTATTTGAACGTCAGGATATCTAAGAACATGCCCGCCATAAACAGGCCGATGACCGCGGCTTCGGCCGCGATTCGCACACCGTAGAGCGCGTCGTGCCGGGAAATCGCCCGCAGCGCCCGGAACTGCACAATCCACGCCGCAACGAGAATCACCAGCCCTACAACGCCAAGCTCCACGCCTGCGGAAAGAAGAATATTGTGCGGGGCTCGATGCCAAAATGTGTACTGATGTTCGCTAATTTCTAAAAACGCCTGATCGAATGCGATGGGAAAATTGGCGTAACCGGCTCCAAACCAAAAGTGATTGCGAAACGCTATCAAACCGACGCGCCAGATATCGAGACGACCGGCACCGCCGGTTGATGCGGCGATACTAAAGCGCGAAGCGATGTTCCCGTTGAGCGCAAGGGCGGAACTGATCACGGCAAGGGCGACGCCGGAGGCTAGGAGGCTGGTACGAGCACGCAGCATGATGTAAATCAGGACAACGGCTGCGGCAACCACGGCGCCGCGCGATCCTGATACGGCGATTCCCGTCCACATTACCAGCAACGCGCCGGTGTAGGCCGCGCGAAGCGCGAGCGAGCGCGCTTGTAAGAGTCCGATCAGCGCGAGAGCTATGGGCAGGAGCAACGCAGCGGCGAACTGATTTGGATCCATGGGGTTGTTGTCGATCGATAAGAAGAGGCGTCCGCCTCTCAAGTCCATGCCGCGGCTGAAGAGATACGCGCCATAGCCGGCTGCGACAGTGCCACTTAACACTACGCTCGCGAGCACGATGTGCAGCGTCCGCTTGTCAAGTGGAACCAGCGAGACCACCACGTAGAGCGCTAGCAGTTGACCGAGTGTAAAGAGCTGCGAATAGCCAACTACTGGGTCGGCAGCCCACGTCAGCGACGCTGCAGACCAAACCCAAAGCAGCCCCCAGAGCAGGATGGCGCGGTCCGGAGCAACCGCGCGACGCGTGCGAATCAGCCAAAGCACGATGCTAGCGCCACAGACAATTGCAAGCAACCGCGCAAGCGTTCCGAACGCCGGTGCGCCCATCAGGTTGTCAAAAGGCGCCAGCATGACATAGAACGTGAACGGAAACACCAGGGGTTCGCAGATTGCGCCGTAGACAGCCAGCGGACCCAGCACGGCAGCGAGAGCCAGCGCCACGCCCGTCTTCGTTCCGGCCAGCGCCGTAATACCTAGCGCGGCAAATGCACCAAGTACAAGCATTCCGGTGGTGACTAGTAGCGGTGGGCGCACGAGCGAACGAATCATCCGTCAGGCGCTCCTCTCAACCGTGCGCGTGCGCCTACGCCCGAGCAATGCGCCGGCAATGTTCACATAGGTCGCGAGGTCGCTTAGTCGCGGCACGAGCATCGCGCGCACGTCGATGCGCGTCGCTGACGCAAACCACAAGATGGCCGCGCTTTGGCCCGCAATGTATGCCACCGTCGATGCCAGCGCTGCGCCGATTAGGCCGAGGCGCGGGATTAGTAGGATGCTGGCCACGATGCAGATCGCTGCCGACGACGACGCGAGAACGAGCGGCACTTCAGGGCGTCCCAGTCGAATCGTGAAATATGTGGACATCGGGCTACCGAGCGAAAGAGCGAAGACCCCGACAAGCAGGATGCGTATCGCGGGCACGACGGGCATGAACGCCGATCCATAGAGTAGATCCACGGCGATCGGTGCGAGCACTGCAAGGCCCACACAGGAAACACCGGCCACGAGGACGTTGTGGCGTACGGCGCGCGCCGCCAGCGCTGCCGCTTCGGTTTCCTCGAGACTCGCAACGTGCGGAGCGGTGACCACTGCGGTGATTTGCGTTGCGGCGAGCAGCGCCTCGGCCGCGCTGACCGCAAGGGTGTACATGCCGAGCATCGACGGCGTCCCCAACACGGCCACAAGATATACGTCGGACCGGTAATTGAGCAACGTCACGAGCCCGACGAGCCCCGAGCGTAAGGCGTATTGCGTAAAAGCCCACGGTGATACGGTTCCCGCAGGGAGACGCCGTGCGTCGAGCGCGACCCAAACGATCGCAGCGACCGCCATGAGGTTCGTCGCGATGAGCCAACCCGCTATAGCTCCGCTCACGTTGCGTTGGCCGGCGGCAAAGAAGACGAGTAACGTCACGGCTAGCATCAACGCAATGCTGATGGTAGCAAAGGTTGCGCTGCGCCGCACGCGATGCGTTCCTATGACGTAGCCGGTAACGATCATTAGCGCGGCCGGACCGGGAAGCGAAATAACCGCCGCCGGCGCAGCCCACATCGTGTGACTGAGAAACGCTAGCGCAGCGGCGGCGCACGCTCCGATGAGCACGAATAGTGATGCGCATACGAGCGCGGAACGCACAATCGCCCGCCCAGCGGCATGACGTAAGAGAAAATATGAAGTTGCTGAGCTCAGCCCGGTGAACGCTGCGGTCACGATGCCCGCGTCGACCATCGGCGTGACGTAGAGTCCACGCGCGTGCGTTCCAAGAACGCGCGCGGTGAGCACACCAAGCGCTGCCGCGAACAGCATTGCCAGGATACGCATCGCGAAAGTGTAGATGCCATCGGTAAAGAGGCGATAGCGGAGTGACATTTCCTTCAGACCGCGCGTTCAGACCGCGCGTTGCGAGGTGAATTCGCACGCCGTCTTGATCAGACAGTACAGGTAGAGGTAGACGCCGACGTTCTCCACGTAGAACAGATCGTACGAGAGCACACGGGGTGCGTCGCCGGGCTGCAGGTTACGAGGCAGATGGAGCTGTGCCCATCCGGTTAAGCCCGGCCGGATAAGATGACGCAGCGCGTAAAGCGGAATCTCGCGGTTGAATCGATCGGCGTACTCACGCATCTCGGGACGCGGGCCAACCAGCGACATATCTCCCAGCGCGACGTTAACAAGCTGTGGAAGTTCGTCTAGACTCATGCGCCGCAAGAACGCGCCGCGCGGCGTAATACGCGTGTCACCTGGACGAACCCATGCAGCGCCGGCATCGTTGCGCAGGGTTCGAAACTTGCCGAGCATAAAATCCTGGTCGTCACGTCCGACGCGTCGTTGTTGGAAGACGACCGGCGCGCCGTCACCGAGGCGAATCGTGAGCGCGACGAGCGCGAAGAACGGCGCGAAGACCAGCAGCGCGATAGAAGCCAAGGCGACGTCGAACAAACGGATGATGCTCAGCTCGATCGCGGCCGAGCGACGGCGCCGCGGGTGGCGCAAACGCTCAATCGCCGGGTCGAAGGAGCGTTCGCCGCGTCGCATCCGCTGCAGTGCCGCGCCCCACGCGCCCGCGCCGATTGTCCAGAGTACCGCGCCGGCAAGCGCGCCCCACCACGCTAAACCAAAAGCCAGTGCGAGCAACAAGCCCAGCAACGCGCCGAGCGAAGCGACCGCGCCAGCCTGGTACCATTCATCACGAGTGCGCAGTGCAAAACTTACGCGATAACGTCCAGCCGCAACCGCTACAACGAACGTCGTCGCAAGGGCGAGAAACGCCGAGGCGGCGCCGCCGAATGGAGCGAGCAGCAAAATGCTCGCGACCGCGACGGCGACATCGCCCGCCATCATTGCGGTGCCGGCATGCTCGAGCCGTTCGGGCAGTGCGCCTAGCACGCGCGCCCCGCGAACACAAAACGGCGCGCGCGCTCGTACCACGCAAAAGCCGGGCTACGAAGATCGCATTCGCGATACGACACCGACGCGGCGCCAAGGTCGGTCTTGAAGCGCTCGACTCCCTCCAATCCTTCGCTCGCGCCGAGATTGTACCAGCGCACGCCGCGCTCGCAGGCTGCGCGAAGAAGTGCGACGTTGAGCGCGTTGCTTGGACGAAAGCGCGCGGCATCGCGGTCCATGGCCGCCGACCAGAAGAAGAGCTCCTGCGAGCCGAAGAGCACGACGCCGCCGCCGACCGGACGACCGTCGACGCGTGCAAACCACAACTGCGCGTCATCCCCTCCGTACTGTAGTACGCGTACGAGCAGCGCGTACGAGATTGTCGGACGCTTTGACGGCCAGCGTGCACTCGCCGCCTCGAGCATGGCATAGTACACCGGTAGTTCGCGTGCCGAAACGCGCGTGCAGACGACGCCGCGACGCAGCGCCTGATCCGCCATGCGCCGCGTCACGCCGCGCATGCGCTTCATGACCGCATCGAAGCCGCCGGCACAATCGATGACGGCGGTTTCATGCGTCTTGTTCGTGCTCCATGCCGCGACGGGCGCGGGGCCGAGCGGCCAGGGGATCACCGAAAGCCGGTCGACGTGGTCGGCGACCGCAGCAATCACGGCATCCGCCTGCGATTGCGTGGCAAGGCCGGCTGCCTCATCGAGTACGCACGTGTAGCCGCCGAGCGGAAAAGCTAAATACTCGCGAAATGGAATGCGCCGCCGAATCGCGTGCACCGTCGGTAGAATGTAGGTCCGATCGTTGACGCGCACGCGTAGTGGCGCGGCGCAAAGCGACGGGATCGTTTGCGCAAGGGCGCTTGCCCACGCCGGACGTGCGAAGAACGTCGGCGCTTTGTGGGAATCATCGAACGCGCTCCAACGCTCGAGAGAGAGCTGCTCGAGGTTCATGAGGCCGCCTGCTCCCACGCGGCGGTGATCGTTTCAATGCAGCGCTCGCGCGAGTAGGCGCGCTCGATATAGCGCGCCGCTTCGCCTTGCACGTCGAGTTCGCCGCGTTCATGCGCGTCGAGCAGCGTGCGAAGCGCGGATTCCAGTTGCTCGTAATTCTGCACGCGTGTGACGAACGGGAAGCTCTGCGTCCACAGCACGTGACGTCCATGCCCTAGCGCCTCCAGCGTCATCAGGGACAGCCCGTCGTGCGTCGTAAAGCGCACGAGCACGGTCGTTTGCGCGTAGATACGCGCAAGCGATGTTTGCCAACCAAAACGTGTCACGTTCGCGCTGGGC
>JBAUEZ010000127.1:0-6462 GCA_049678885.1 Candidatus Aquilonibacter sp.
CTTCTGTCGCGACCTTGGTCGAATCGACACCCGGCGAGTGCCAAAACTCCGAGCTGGTCGTTGGGAAGGGATCCATCACGACGAGCCACTTGAGATTCGAGAGCGCTTGGATCACTTGATTGCTGTCGGGACCGATGCTCGCCGCCGTCATGCCGGAGAGCATCAAGCCTTCCATTTTGCCCAGCAGCGCTTCGTTGTAAATCGAAAGCCACGACGAGTTGCCGCCGGCCTTCGGCAAATAGGCGAAAGCAAAGTCGTTGCTGGCCGTTGCTTTGTCGCCATACCACGCTTTGAGCGTACTGACGATGAACTTCTTATAATTCGTGCCGAGGTAATTCCAGGAACGCGGATCCGATTTCTTGGGCGCGTGCGTTTTAACGTAGCCGTCGACCGTTTCGTCGCCGGCCATGGGAACCGAGATGTAGCCGGGCAGATACTCCCACGATATTGCGTTATCGGTGTTGCCTTGGATGTTGGCGTGCCCGCGTTCGGCGTTCATGCCGCCGCCAGGACGCCCCATGTTGCCGAGCAGCAACTGCAACATCGAGCCCGACTTAATGATCTGCGATCCGGTCGTGTGCTGGGTCAGGCCGACGGCATAGACGATCGTCATCACCTTGTCCGGTGCGCCCATCTGACCGATGATCTCGGCGACCTTGAGGAAATCTTCTTGTGGGATGCCGGTGATCGCCGACACGACTTGCGGCGTATACCGCGAGTAGTGTGCCTTGAGCAGTTGAAAGACGCAGCGCGGATGCTGCAGCGTCATGTCGCGGTGCGCGAAGCCGTCGGCATCCGCTTCGTACGCCCACGTCTTGACGTCGTATGAGCGGTGCGCGGGGTCGTACCCGCTGAACAGCCCGTCGTTAAATCCGTAACTGTCTTTGACGATGAAGGACGCGTTGGTGTAGTTCGTGACGTACTCGGCGTGATAGTGATTCCCATCGAGAACGTACTTCATCAGGCCGCCGTAGAAGGCGATATCGGTGCCGGTGCGCGTACGCACGTAGAGGTCGCTCACCGCCGAGGTGCGCGAAAAGCGCGGATCGATGTGGATGATCTTCGCGCCGCCGCCTTTTCCGAGGCCCTTGGTTGGATCGAGCTTGGCCTGCATGAACCACTGGAAGCCGACCGGATGCGCTTCGGCGGGATTGGCTCCTGTTATAAGGATGACGTCGGCGTTTTTGATGTCGCGCCAGTGGTTGGTCATCGCTCCGCGTCCGAACGTGGCCGCCAGACTGGCGACCGTCGGGCCGTGTCAAACCCTGGCTTGTTGTTCGAGATAGACCAGGCCGAGGGAGCGCATCACCTTTGCGGCGAGATAGCCCTCCTCGTTGGAGAACGTGGCGCCGCCGGCAAACGCGATGCCATCGGTGCGGTTCACGTGATTGCCCTTCGCGTCGGTCGTAACGAACGTGCGGTCGCGCGAGGACTTGATGTGTCCCGCGATGCGATTGAGCACGTCGTCCCATGAAATCTCTTGCCACGCGGTCGCCCCGGCTGGGCGATACATCGGTTTGTCGACGCGCCGTTTGGAGACCGCGAGCTGCATCGCGGTCGCGCCCTTGGGACAGAGACGCCCTTCGTTGATCGGGCTGTCGGGATCGCCCTCGATCTGCAGCAGGTTCACGGTGCCGTCGCTTGCGGTGCGCGTATAAGCGATCATCGAGCAACCGACCGCGCAGTAGGGACAGACCGAATGGCCGACGGTGGCGCCGGCGATGTGGAGCTGCTGGGTGATCGTCGTCGCGTGCGCGAGGTCAAACCCGAGCTCTGAGAGGCCGACTGCGCCGACCCCGATGCCTGCCACCTTGAGGAAGTCTTGCCGGGAGATCGTTGAGCCCATGACGCCGCACCTCCGCACGGACTTTTTCGGTCGCTGAGATTGAATACCCGCTCAGCGCGGTGTCGTTTTCACGGGCGTGGACTTGCGAAGGATGAGCACCAGCATGAAGCCTACCAGCGTCACCAGGGCGGCTAACGCCGGCAGTGTGGCGTCGCCCCACAGCCAATGCATACCCAGACCTTCGCCGGTCCAAAAGGTGCCGAGCGTAAGCAACATGACGCTTACGATTGCCTTGAGCAAATTTTCAGGTACGCGCGAGAACGGCGCACGCAAGGCAATTGCAGCGAGTGTGACAACGACGAATGCGGCGAGTGCCCCGCCCCACGACCACGGTATGAGACCCGGTGACGTGGCCGCAAACGTGACAACGATGATCGCTACCTCGAGTCCCTCGACGAACACGCCTTGAAATGCGACAGCAAAGCCTTGCACGTTTTCGCCTTGTAAGCGCGCGACTTGATGCGCGTAGATGGCGTCCTCGTCGTGCATCGGTATCCGTCCGGCGTAGCGAAGCACGACTTTGCGCATCCAGCGCGCGCCCAAGAAGATCATGAAGACGCCGGCGATCGCTTCGATGATGCGCACCGATGCGGCGCTAGCGAGTAGCGGCGATCCAATTCCGACAATCGCGATGAGCACGACCAGCGCGGCGATCGTGCCGCCGAGCGCTGCGCGCCAGCCGCTCGTAACGCCGACCGCAAAAACGATCGTCGCCGCCTCCACGCACTCCACTGCCGACGCGGCAAAGGTCGTGCCGGCGAGCGTGAGTGGGCTCATGGTTTTGTGCGCGCTCCCGCCACGTGCGCGAGGATGTCGTTCAGTACCCGCGGATCCGCGGCGTCGGCCTCGTGGAAATTCATGCGCTTGCTCAGCGCCGCACCGTATGCATGCGGTGAATTCTTCACCGCATCATCGATCTGCGGAGCGATGACGTCATATGGGCGCATATCGGGCTGCAGGCTAAACGCATCGTACATCGGCGGCGCAAGCGCGTCGTAGATCGTCATCGGCGGCAAGCCGAGCAACAGCTCGATCGTGCGCACGACGCTCGACGTGGTGTACTGCGCGTGGTGCACGCCCGGTGCAGCGTACGGTGACGCGAGATAGAACGTCGTGCGCTGATCGTCGACGTGATCGGGGCCGTTCTGCGAGTCGTCCTCGATCGCCAGAACCACGGTACTGCCCCAATAGCGTGAGTGCGATACCACGTCCACGACACGCCCGAGCGCGTGATCGTTCTGCGCGACGTACGCTTGCGGCGTGAGCGCGCCCGGGTACGTGCCGGAAGTGTGGTCGTTAGGCAAGCGCAAGATCACGAACGCGGGCAGATTCCCATTCTTGACGAACTCGGCGAACTCGCGCTGCCACTCGTCGACGCGCACCTCATCGCTGATCTTGAGATCGAAACCAGGGGAACGTGGATCGATCTTGCCGATCAGCCCCGCCATGTGCGTGGTATACGGGCCGCCCGGATTCGCGGGATCGGTGACGAACTCGCCGTAATCGCGCAGCGAAACGCCGTGCTTGTCCGCATCGTCCCAGATGTAGCCCGTGCCGGGCGCGCTTGCCGTCGAGCCGTCCTCGAAGTCGTATTGTTTGCGGCGACCACCGTAGTTCGGCGGCCAGAAGCGCTCGAGGTAGTCGTTGGCAAACGCCGCGGTCGACCAGTTATGACCGTTGGCGCTGACCTGCGCGTCGGTGAAGGTGCGATCGAATACGCCGAAGCGCATTGCAATTGCATGGTCGTTGGGCGTCACATCTTTGCCGAACCACGCGAGTTTGGCGTCACCGTCGCCGATCGGCAGATCGCCCAGCACTTGATCGTACGTGCGGTTTTCCTTGATGATGTAGATGACGTGCTGGATCGGGCCGCCCGCGCGCAGCACGGTCTGAGCCGGCGTTGCTAACGGGACGGGCATGTTCGCGCTCACGTCTGCGGTGCTGGTTGCATCGAAGCTGCTCATCGCGATCGCGCGCACCGAGCCGGTCATTGCTGAACCGACATATTGGGGATCGTGGCGATGCTCGGGCCGAAAGTCGGGATTCGCGCGCGAGCCTTCGCCGCGCCCATTCGAAACGTAGACGTTTTGCGCGTCGACTGCAACGCCGGTAGGATACCAGCCGGCCGGCGCGCGCGCGACAACCGCATTCTTGCGAATCTGCGCGACCGCGTTTTCCGCGCCGAGCGACGCGTAGAGCGTTCCGTCGGCGGCAACTGCAAGCGCATTCGGCGACGCGCCGCGTCCTTGCGGCAGGCCGACGTCGATGCGCGCGACGATCTTATCGGACTTGGTGTCGACGACGTCGATAACGTCTGCATCGCTGCATGCGACGTAGAGCATCGACGCATCACGCGACAGCGCGAGCGCAGCGGGGTGCAGGTCGACGGCGACCGTCTTTGTTGAACCGTCGGGGAGGCCGTGGGTGAGCGTGGATTCACCACGATTGGCGACATAAAAGAAGCCATCATCGTCGGCGATTGCGGCGGGGTGCGATCCCGTCGGCAGTGGGCGACCTTGCGGGATTCGCGTGAACGTATTGTCGAGATCTGCGGTGGCAAAGATCTGGCCGGCGCCCGCGAGGGCTACCGCGCTAACATAGTCACCGGCGGGCAACGTCTCGACGTTTGCGGAGGTGATCTCCACGCGCAGTACTGCATTGGTTGTGCCGCCGGGAACGAGCACGTGCGTGGCGTCACCCCACACCGGTGTACCGAATGCATCTTTGAGGGGAATCAATTTTATTTCACGCAAATCGGGCGCGCTTAGAATCCGTAGCGCCGGCGGATTGACACCGCTTTCGATAACCGCGATCTTCGAACCATCGGGTGAAAGTGCGAGCCCCTGCGGCATCGTACCGGTCGTCCTCACCGCGCCGCTTGGCGCCGTGAGGGTCCAATCCGTCGGGAGCCAAATCGTGCGCGTCGCGACCGCACCTAGCGCACCGAGTGCGCACAACAAAGAAAGAACGATCCAACGTCGATTCATCATCGCTCCACAACATAGCCGAAGAGTGCGCCAAGTATCACCATAACCCAGGTCGGGACCTTTGCATACTGGATGGCGGCGAATGCCACAAGCGCGGCCGCGCCATCCAGTGGCGTTCGCACGCTCGTCACGAAGATTGGTGTCACGAACGCGGCGGCGAGCAAGCCGACAACGCCGGCATTTGCGCCGGCAAGTGCTGAGCGAAAGCGTTCGTTCGAAGCGAGCTGGCGATAAAACGGCGCGATGCCGGCGAGCAAGAAGAACGACGGTGCAAAGATGGCGATCGTTCCCACGATCGCGCCCGCGATGCCGAGCGATCCGTTCCAAGCGCTCGCGCCGACGTACGATGCGATGCTAAAGAGGGGCCCGGGCATCGCTTGCGCCGTCGCGTAGCCGGCGAGAATCGTGCGGCTGTCGACGATACCCGCAGCGACCGCTTGCGTTTGCAGCAAGGGCAGCACGACGTGGCCGCCACCGAAAACCAAACTGCCGATCCGAAAGAGTGTGTTCGAAAGGATCGCAAAATGCGCGCCGGTTGTAGCCCAGATGCCAAGCGCAACGAACGCGACGGCGAGCATTGCGAGTGCAGCGATCCCGGCATTGCGCGAGAGGTGCAGATCGAGCCGTGGTTCCGCAGTTCGCGCGCCGCGAAGAAAGAGCCCGACGATTGCCGCGGCGGCGATGACGAGCGGCGTCACGATCGGGTGCGGTGGTGCAAGCAAGATCACCACCAGCACCGCACTTGCAAGGAGCGATCGCGCGAGATCCGGTGCGAGTGTGTTGCGCATCGAGACGAGCGCCGCGGCGACGACGGCGACGGCGATAAGCAGCAGGCCGTGGAGCCATCCGGCGTTGACACTTGCGTGTGGGAGCGCACGTGCAAAGACCGTCATCAGAATCGCCGACGGCAGCGTGAACCCGATCCATGCGCCGATCGCGCCGGCCGGGCCAGCCCGCAGCCACCCAAGCAGCATGCCGGTTTGCGAACTTCCTGGACCGGGCAAAAGCTGTGTGAGCGCGACGCACTCGCCGAAGGCTGCATCGTCGAGCCAGCGTCGCCTCTCGACGAATTCGCGCTGAAAATACGCCAAGTGTGCGACCGGACCGCCGAACGACGTACAGCCCAAACGAAGGAACGTCAGAAACACGTCGAGGACCTTGCGCATGCGCGGTAGAGGTGCGCCGCCCTACAAACGGCAACCTTCGATCTTTTAAGGAGTGTTTAAAGGCCGTGGATCTCTCGTCGATTACCGTCTACGCCAGCGGCAAGTTCTGCAGGTACGACGAAGCCAAAGTCGGGTTGCTCACCCACGGCTTGCAATATGGTACGGGCTGCTTTGAAGGCATCCGTGGCTATTGGAATCAGCCCGAACGCGAACTCTATTTGGTGCTCTTGCGCGAGCACTACGAGCGCCTGAGAACCTCCGCGAAGATTTTGATGATGACTGTTCCGCACACGGTCGAGCAGTTGATCGAGATCACGACAGAGTTGTGCGCGCTCAACCGTTTTGAGACCGACATCTACATTCGACCCTTCATATATAAGGCGGCTGAGGACATCGGCGTGCGCTTGCACAATGTCCCCGACGCATTTGCAATCGTGCCGGTTCCCTTTATCCCGTATTTGGA
>JBAUEZ010000128.1:0-27028 GCA_049678885.1 Candidatus Aquilonibacter sp.
ATGGGGCGCTGGCTTGGCGCGAGCGCGCATGTGCACGCGATGATGGATTGCTCCGATGGGCTTTCCACCGATCTTGCGCGGATGGCGCGCGCGAGCGGTGTCGGTGCGCGCATCGAACGGGTCCCCGTGGCTGACGCTGCGGCCGCTGCGGCACTCGTGCTTGGCGTCGATCCGGTCGGCTATGCGCTCGCCGGGGGCGAGGATTTCGAACTACTGATCGCTATCGAGGCGCGCGCCTTCGCCCATCTCGCTTACCGTTTCCACGCGCGTTTCGGCCGATCGCTCGAGCGGCTGGGCGAGGCCTGGGCGGACGAGCGCGTGGTGACGGTGAACCAGGGTCGGGAAGAGCCGATCCCACGCACCGGCTGGGACCACTTTACGCAATAGAAAGTACGATTTGTTCGAAGACGACGTTCAATCGTTTCCGCTGATCGGCAGCATTCAGAACAGCGTCGGGATGGGCTTTCTCGGCAACCAGGCCGCATTCGCGGTCGCGAACGCGCTCGGTGCGCGGATCGTGCATGCGCAATCGCAGTTCGCGAGCGCACACGGCGGCGTCAGCGGTCGCACCAGCACCATCACCGAGATCAATCAATTTCGTCGCGACGTCGACTTCGTGATACGCGCGCGTCCGGCGATCTTGCACATCGGCTACTTGCCCAAACCGATGCACGTTGACGTCGTGGCATCGGCGTTGCACGAATATAAGGGCGTCGTGCTGGTTGATCCGGTGATCGGCGACTTCAAGAAGGGCCTCGTCGTCTCCGAAGAGACCGCGCGCGCGATTCGCGAGCAGCTCGTCCCGCACGCCCAGGTCCTCACACCCAACCGCTTTGAGGCAGACGTCTTGCTCGGAACCGGCGATCGCTCGTTGACCGAGCACGCCTATCTCAACGGCATCTTCGATTTGGGTCCGCAGGCGGTGATCATCACCTCGTTCGCGCGAGATCCCGAGAAGCATCGCTCCACGAGCCTGTTCACGAACGGCTACTCATACTACCTGATTCACGGGCCGTTCTTTCCACGCTATCCGGCCTACGGCGCGGGCGACGTATTTGCCGCATCGCTTGCGGCGTTCATGGCGCTGGGCGGTTCGCCATTTGCCGCGGCCTTGCTCGCAACCGCGCTCACTTCGCGCGCCGTTGCCAATACTACAAACTACGCGGGCGCGAGCGTCGATCCGATCGCAGCGCTCGCCAAGTGGAATCCGATGGGCTATCAAGTTGATGACGATCGCACGATGCGCTTTTGCGAACGCACGAACGTCGACAGTGAAGCACTCAAGCCGACCGCCGCTGATGGACCGCGCCTGAAATTCGCGCCGCCGAAGCACAAGATCATGTACGGGTAAAACGCAGCGGATGCAGTCACACACCGTTCGCATCGGCGAGAACGAACCATACGTTGCCATTGAAATTGCCGGCTACGTGCACCCTGAAGTTGCCGAGCCGGAAGGCATGGATCTGCTCGATTGTTTCGTTCACGCGTGCGCCCCGCCGGTCAAAGCGACGTTCCCGGTTTCGATTCGCGTCGACGAACTGCGCGCGCTGAGCAGTTATCTGGCCGAGATCAACAGTGGCAACGGCCCCGCCGGCAGCTTTTCAATTTCGGGCGGCCTTTTCGATCTTTCGTTTGCTCCAAGCCGCCGCGGCCCCGTGCTCTGCGCCGTCGGTCTGAAGAGTATTGAAGCCTCGCATGTCCGCCTCGAATATTTGGTGACACTTGAACCTCGGGAAATAACCAGACTCCTTGGGGACCTTGCCGCGCTCGACCGCGCCATGGCGGAATAGTTGTGAAATACCTAAACCTCCGCGCTGTTTATATTTCGCTGATGACGATCGCTGTCGTATTGCTGGTTGCATCGGCGACGCTTTTGGTCTTACGCCCTACAACGAATAACCATAGCGCGATTTTTTGTAACATCGGGGCCAACCTGTCGGTGATTGCGGCGGTAGTACTTTGGATGTTCACGAACCGCGGAAAGCCTCGCAAAGAATGAAAAAAAAGCCGCCCGACGGGCGGCTTTCAACTCGATACATGCGCCTGTTTAGACGGCGCGCGTGACCTTCTTCGAGCGTAGGCACTTCGCACAAACCCGCACCGTGCGATGCGTGCCGCGAATATCAACCTTCACCGACTGCAAGTTGGGCAGCCAGCGACGCCTGGTCTTGTTCATCGCGTGGCTCACATTGTTGCCCGTCATCGGGCCCTTGGAGCACACTTCGCAGCGCTTCGCCATCGGGGTTGGGTCCTTTCAAAAATCTACCTGGGGGACGAACTTTGGGATGATACCACGGGGGGTGAGGCTTGACAAGGATTCCGGTGGCGGGGGCACGCAGACCGCTCCACCGTGGACGTCACCAGCCTCGATGGCCGCGGCTACGCCAGGTTCCTCGCGGCCGGGACCTACTTCCTCAGGAAGTATCGCACGGTCCTCAACGACCTCAACGTGTTCCCGGTCCCCGATGGGGACACCGGCACGAACATGTACCTGACAGTCCGTTCGGCCATGCTCGAGGCCGGAAAGCTCCAGACCCGCAACCTGGCCGAGGTCGCTGCCGCGGCCGCGCAGGGCAGCCTGATGGGGGCTCGGGGCAACTCCGGCGTGATCATCTCGCAGATGCTCCGCGGCTTTGCCCATCACGTCCGCCACCGCAATGAGATCGACACCTTCGTCCTCGCGACCGCGATGCGCGAGTCGGTTGCCGCCGCGCGGGCCGCGTTGCTGCGTCCGGTCGAGGGCACGATTCTCTCGGTTGCCGACGCTGCCGCCGAAGCCGCGTACAAGCTCGCGCTGCACGAACGCGACTTTTATCGCCTCGGTACCGGAATTGTGCGCGCCGCAAATGAGGCGCTCGACCGGACGCCCGAGCAGTTGCCGGTATTGAAGGAAGCCGGCGTGGTGGATTCGGGTGGCGCAGGATTCGTCTACTTCGTCGAAGGCATTCTGCGTTTTTTGCCCGAGTCGCGCACGCGCACGACGGCCTTTCCGCGCCGTCCGATGCGCAAGAGCGTGTTTATCCCAACGCAGGTCGTAGGCGAGAACAAGTTTTGCACCGAGTTTCTGCTGCAAGATGCAACCTGCAGCTCCTACGATCTGCGCGCATTGCTCGAACCACGCGGTGAATCGCTGCTCGTCATTGGCGCGCCGCCGACGATCAAAGTGCACATTCATACTGACGATCCCGACCGCGTGCAGGATCTTGCCGGCAAGCATGGGCGTTTGACGCGCGTCAAAGTCGATAACATGGAGCGCCAGCATGAACTGCTGGTTGTCGAGCCGCCGCCGGTCGAACGCTCGATCGTCGCCGTCGTGCCGGGTCCCGGATTCGAGCGCATCGTGCGCGAGCTCGGCGCCGAAGTGACGGTTAGCGGCGAGCGCAATCCGAGCGTGCGCGATCTCTTACTTGCGGTCAATAAGACGCTGAGTGACGACGTCTACCTTTTCGTCAACGATAAGAATGTTGCGCTCGCAGCCAAAGAGCTTGACGCTCTGACGGACAAGCGCATGCACGTGCTGCCGACGAGCGACGTCGTCGAAGGCATCGCCGGACTCTTTGCGATGCGCTCGAGCGGCGATGGTGCGCCGAGCGACGAGGCGGTCATGGAGGCTGCCCGCAACGCGCAGAGTGCGCAGGTGTTCTTTGCGGGGAAGGACACGGACCTGGGCGGGGTCCGCGTCGAACGGGGCGCCCCAGCTGCGCTTCTGAGAGGACGGCTGCTTACCGCGCCTACCGTTGGGGAGGTTGCCGCGTCGGTCGTGCGCGAGATGGGCGCCGAGCGCGGGGGACTGGTAACGCTCTACTACGGCGGCGCGCAGCACGAGAAGGATGCGCAGCGCTTGAGCGAAGAGCTGAGTGCCCTCTACGCGAATACTGACGTCGAATACTACTACGGCGGCATGAAGAACGCGGAGTACTGGATTTCGCTCGATGAATAGTCCACGGATAGCGATCGACGCCATGGGCGGCGACCACGCACCCGAAGAGATCGTAGCGGGCGCGCTACTTGCGGCAAACGAGTATCCGAGCGCGTCGCTCACGCTGTTCGGTGACGAACCGCGCGTGCGCGCATTGTTGCGTGGGCCCGGTGCCGATCGCATCGCCGTCGTGCACTCACCCGAAGCAGTGCCGATGGATCAGCACGCATCGCAGGCGCTGCGCTCCGCCGATCGCACCTCGCTCGGTATGGCGGTCAACGCGGTTAAAGCCGGCGAGGCTGATGCCGTCGTCTCCGCCGGCAACAGCGGCGCTTTTTTGGCGATTGCACTGATCAAGCTGCGCACGATTGAAGGTGTTGCGCGTCCGGCAATCGCGACGGTCTGGCCCGCGATCAACGGTCCAACCGTGTTGCTCGACTCCGGCGCGAACGTCGATTGCCGCGCAGAGTGGCTCGAGCAGTTCGGTATCATGGGTTCCGCGTATGCTTCGGCGGTGCTTGGCATCGAGAACCCCAAAGTTGCGTTGCTGTCAGTCGGTGAGGAACGGACCAAAGGCAATTCCCTCGTGCTCGAAGCGTCCGCATTGCTCGAACGCGCGCCCGTGAATTTCGTCGGCAACATTGAAGGCAAAGATATGTTCCACAACAAGGCCGATGTCGTGGTTGCGGACGGCTTCGTGGGCAATGTCGTGCTCAAGACGGGCGAGGGCATGGTCTCCGCGATGGGCGAAGTAATCAAAGACGCGCTGCTTGGCGGCAACATCATCACGCGACTCGGCACGCTGCTCCTTGCGCCTGCGCTGCGCGGGCTGCGGCACAAGTTCGATTGGACGACGTACGGCGGGGCGCCGTTCCTCGGCTTACGCGGTAACTGCATCGTTACGCACGGCCGCGTTTCGCGCCGTGGCATCAAACACGCGATCCTCACCGCAATCACCGAAGTCGACCACGACGTTGTTGGTCGCATCGGCGAGATGGTAACGCCGCATCTGACTCGCGAGACTACTGTAGAAAGCGCCTAATTGTCCATCGTCGTCGTTACCGACAGCACCTCGGATATTGAGCCGCAGCGCGCGGCAGCCCTAGGAATAACGATCGTTCCGCTCTTCGTCGTGTTCGGCGACCGGAGCTATCGCGATTATCTTGACCTGAGTCGCCGTGACTTTTACAAGATGTTGGCCAGCGAAAAGGTGCTTCCCACCACATCGCAGCCGACGCCGCAGATGTTCGAAGAGGCGTTTCGCCCGCTGGTCGCAGCGGCTCATGAGATTCTCTGTCTTACGATCTCGTCACATCTTTCCGGGACGATCAACGCCGCGCGCGCTGCCGCGCAGCAGTTCCCCGATGCAAAGATCGTGGTTTACGACTCGGAAAGTGCGGCCGGCGGACTTGGGATCATGGCGATGCACGCGCAGGAGCTGATCGCAGCGGGAAGCGGGTGGGAGGAACTCCTTGCAGCGCTCGATCGTGAACGTGCCGTGCAACGTCTGTACGCGTGCATCTCGGATCTTTCGCATCTGCAACGCACCGGACGGATTGGCAAAGCGCAACAGGTGATTGGTACGCTTATGAAAATCGTGCCGGTGATTGCACTGAAAGACGGGCAAGTTTCAGCCGAGGCGCAGGTGCGCACGTTCGCACGCGCGCAATCGACGATGATCGATCTTGCTTTGGCGGCTGTAACCGACGAATCCAAAGCGCGGTTCTTAGTCATGCACACCGATGCGCCGCAACTCGCAGAGAATGCGCTTACGCAGTTGCGCGCCAAGTTTGGCGGCACGCAGCCGCGCCTGCTCGACATTCTCGAGGCAGGTCCGGTGATCGCGACGCATGCCGGCCCAGGTGCCGTCGGTATCAGCGTGGCGCAGGATACGTAAGGGGGAAGGATGTCGACGGTAGTCGTTACCGACAGTGGAAGCGATCTCACGCAGGATGAAGCGCAGCGTCTGGGCATCGAGCTTGTTCCGGTATGGATCATCTTCGGCGAAGAGCGCTTCCGCGACGGCATCGATATCGACCGCGCAACGTTCTTCGCGCGCATGGCTAAAGGCGAGAATCCGCGCACTGAGCCGGCCACGCCGGAGCAATTCCGGGAGACATTTGCGAGGATCGTCGGCGGCGGAAACGAGGCGGTGCTGATCACGCTCGCGTCGCAGATCTCCAAGAGCTTCGACATCGCAAGCGAGGTTGCAAAGGAATTCGCCGGCAAGGTGGTGGTCGTCGACTCTATCGGCGCCTCGGGGCTAGAGACGCTGCTCGCGATGTACGCGCTCGAACTCGCGAAGACCGGCGCATCCGCCGCCGAGGTTGCGAAGAAGATCGATCCGCGCGGGATGAAACATGCGGTCTACTTTGCGGTTCCGGATGTGAGCATGCTCGCGCGCAGCGGGAGGCTGCCCAAGGCGGTGGCAGCGTTGGGATCGATGCTCAATGTCAGCCTCGTGCTTAAAATGAATGAAGACGGCGCGATCGGTCCAGCCGGACAGAGTTTCTCGTTCGATAAGACGTGCGAGATCATGGTCGATGCGGTCGTGCGCGCCATCGAGCGCTCGCCGAGCGCGCGGATTGCGTTTGGACATGTTCAAGCGGCGCAGACGGCGGAGAAGCTGCGCAAGCAGCTCGAAGCGAAGCTCGGACATCCGCCCGCACAGGAGATCGTGCACGAAGGCACACTCACGATCGCCGCCCACATGGGCCCGGGCGCTATCGGAATCTTCGCCATCGTGCCGTAGGTCGTGCTGTAGATCGTGCTCGGCATCTACGTCCATCTGCCGTTCTGCCCGTATATTTGTCCGTATTGCGATTTTGCGAAGTGGCCGATGCAGCGCTCGCGCGCGTCGAGTTACCTGCAGGCGTTGCGCGCCGAAATCGCTGCGGCACCAAGCGAACCGGCGGCGACGATCTTCTACGGTGGTGGCACGCCCAATGCGTACGCTGCCGATGAGCTCGCGTCGCTTACGCAATTTCTCAACGAACGCTTTCCGCCGCTCGGAATGCAGCGAGAAACCTCGATCGAACTCAACCCCGAGCTCGTGCAAGACCGAGACTTCGGAGCATACGTCGCGGCCGGCATAAATCGCGTCTCGATCGGCGTACAATCCTTTGTGGCCGAAGAGATCGCAACGCTTGGGCGCAAGCACGCGCCCGAAGACGTGGCCCGCGCGGTCGCGCTGGCGCGTGACGCAGGTGTGGGCTCGGTCTCGCTCGATTTGATGTTTGCGGTTCCTGGTCAAACGGTGCTGAGTTGGCAGCACTCGCTGGCGTCTGCAATCGAGCTTGGCGTCGATCACATCTCGACGTACGGTTTGACGATCGAACCCGGGACGCCATACGAGCGCTGGCACGAGCGCGAACCGCGTGCATTTCCGGATAACGCAGCTGAGGCGGAACTCTACGCAGTCGCCATCGATACGCTCGAAGCAGCGGGCTACGAGCAATACGAGATCAGCAACTTTGCGCGTCCGGGACATCGCTGCGCGCACAACGAGAACTACTGGCGCAACGGCGAGTACGCCGGATTTGGGGTCGGCGCCGCGTCGTATCGCGCCGGGACGCGTAGCGTGCACACACGTGACCTTGCGGCGTATATTGGTGCTGCGAGCACCGGGCAGCCGATTCCAGGCGAGGCGGAACGGCTCACAGGAATCAAGGTCGTCGGCGAGGCGATCATGATCGCGCTACGCACGGCGCAAGGGGTTGCCATCAGGGAGTTCAAAGAGCGCTACGGCGTCGACGTTGCGGAACGCTACGCGCCCGTCGTCAGGCGCTACGAGACCGACGGCTTGCTGGAGCGTAGGGACGACCGCCTCGTGTTGACCAAACGCGGGCGGTTTTTCGCCAACGACGTCTGTGGAGCGTTTGTGACTTTTAGTGACCCGTGATGCCAGGATGTATAGTGCCGCTGCTTGGTTTTCGAAATGAAGAACGAGGAGCGATGAGCGACAAAAGTTGGGCTTTGCGAGCGAAGAGCGACGATGTTCCTCGTTCGAAAACCAGCTGCCCTACGGGTCACAGGCAGCACGGACGCGCTGGCTGCGTTGCTTGTCGGTCACAGAGCTACGGCTATGCTCCCTCCTCGCGCGTTGCCAATCGCACCCGTGGTGCTTGTAACGGCGCTACACATCCTGACATCGCGGGTCACTCGTGAGTAATAGCAGCTTTTCCACGACGGTATTGCGCACGGCGTTCGCCATCGTTTTCGGCGTTACGGGCTTTTTGCTTGGGCGCGAGGTCTACATCAACGTCCTCTCGTTGCATTTTGCAAGCGATTGGTTGCAGTGGGCCATGGAATGGGGTACGCCGGTCGTCGGCGCGTTGCTTGGCGTCGTCGTTGCGCCGCTCGCGCAGTCGTTCTTCGAAGACGAACTCAACCTCGTCGAGCGTGCGATCGAGCGTCTCGCACCGGCGGAAATCGCCGGCGGCGCGGTGGGGTTGTTGGTCGGTCTCGGAACCGCTTTGCTCGTCAAGAGCATCTTGTTCGAGTTCATCTCGATCACGGGCCGCGCGGGAAGCTACTTCGCGATTCTGCTCTATCTTATCGTCACGATCTTCTTTGCGTATTTGGGCGCACGCGTAGGTGCCAAGACGCGTCTGGTGCCGCTTCCCAAAGGCATGGGCGTCCGCGGCAGCGCTCCGAAGGTCGTCGATACGTCGGTAATCGTCGACGGTCGCATCGTCGAGATCGTGCAGAGCGGTTTTATCGAAGGCCCGCTGATCGTCCCGCGTTTCGTGTTGCACGAGCTGCAGGCGATCGCCGATTCCGAAGATCCACAGCGCCGCACGCGCGGCCGGCGTGGACTGGAAGCGCTCACGAAACTGCAAGAGATGCGCGCAATCGAGATCAACGAACGCGAGTACGACGATCTGCCGCCGGGCAGTGTCGACACCAAGCTCGTTCGGCTCGCGCGCGAACTGCAGGGCCGGCTGCTCACCAACGATTACAACCTCAATCGCGTGGCCCAAGTCGAAGGCGTCGAAGTGTTGAACATCAACGAGTTGGCCAACGCCGTGAAGCCTGTGGTGTTGCCGGGTGAAGAATTGCACGTACATGTCATTCGCGAAGGCAAAGAGCAGCACCAAGGCGTTGCGTACCTCGACGACGGCACCATGATTGTGATCGAACAGGGACGGCGGTTAGTTGGCTCGAGCACCGACGTCGTCGTAACGAGCGTGTTGCAGACGGTTGCCGGCCGCATGATCTTCGCGCGGCCGAAGGCTGCGAGCGCAGCGGCGCGATGAACTGGGGCGCGGTGATCGTAGCGGCTGGGCGCGGTACGCGCTTCGGCCGTCCTAAGCAGTTGATCGAAATCGGCGGCCGTCCGATGCTCGCGTGGTCTTTGCAGACCTTTGCGGCGCTCCCGGAGATCGCGGCAATCGTTGTGGTGACCGAGCGCGACTGGATCGAAGACGTGCGAGCGCTTTGCGTGCGCCTCGCCCCTGAGCGCAACGTGCGCGTCGTTGTCGGTGGCGCGACGCGTCAGGCCAGCGTGCGATGTGGTTTGGATGCGTTACCGCCTGAGTGCGATGCGGTGTTGATTCACGACGGCGCGCGTCCGCTCGTGCGGGCTGACGACGTGCGCGCTGGGATGCGCGAGGTGCGACCGGGACGCGCAGCGGTGCTCGCCGCCCCGGTCATCGACACGATCAAGGTTGTGGATCCCGAAACGATGCTCGTGCAACACACCCTCGAGCGCAGCGAACTGTGGGCGGCGCAAACGCCGCAGTTTGCGATGCGAAACGAACTGGCCCGCGCGCACGACGCGGCCGCGGCGGAGGGACTTCAAGCCACCGACGACGTGGCGTTGCTCGAAGCGATCGGCATCGACGTCGGCGTCGTGCAGGCCAGTGGAGAGAATTTCAAGGTGACGCATCCGGGCGACGTGGCGCGCGTGCAAGGATTCTTGCCATGACGCGGGTTGGCCACGGTTTTGACGCGCATCGTTTAGTCGAAGGGCGGCGCCTGATTCTCGGCGGCATCGCGGTGCCGCACGATCGCGGCGCGCTCGGGCATTCCGATGCCGACGTGCTCGCGCACGCGCTTTCGGACGCGCTGCTCGGTGCAGCGGCGCTTGGCGATCTTGGCGGTCACTTTCCCGACAGCGATCCGCAGTGGAAGGATGCTGATTCGATCGTGCTGCTCGAAGCGTGCGCGGCGCGCGTCCGCGAGGCCGGCTACCAAATCGTCAACGTCGATGCGACGATCATCGTCGAACGCCCGAAGCTCGCGCCGTATATTGGAGCTATGCGCGAACATCTGGCCACGCGTTTGGGCCTGCCGCTCGAGTGCGTGAGCGTCAAGGCGAAAACGAGCGAGGGTATGGGCTACACGGGCGATGGCAGCGGTATCGCCGCCTTTGCGGTGGCTTCGATCGAACGATGAGCACGATCACTCGCGCGCAGCTCTCGACTGCAATGCAGCGTTGGGGTTTTCTCGAAGACCCGGCGCCGGATGCGGCGCTGCGCTGGATCGATACGTTTATCGAGGCGTATGGCGACAAACTCGGGAGCCTGGACGACGCGTTCGCGTACGTCGCAGCGCTGCGTGCCGAGTCGTGCGTCATTCCAGCGCTCGAACTCGAGCGTCTGCGCACGCGTGCGGTGCTGTTCTTCCTCGACTCGGTTGGGCAGTACATCGATCATCAACCCGAACTCCGCGGCTTACCGCTGGGGCACGATATTCCGGCGATTGCGAACGAATTTGGCATATCTAAGGAAGATGCGTTTGCAGCCGTCCGCATGACGCTGACCGGCGAGAAGCACGGACCACCGCTCGAACTCCTGTTTCCGTTGCTCGGCCACGACCGCATCCTGATTCGCATCGGTGCGGTCAGCTCGCGCTTGCTGCACGGCCGCGGCCTGGAACCGATCAAGTACGGGCCCGACGGCAAGCCTTTCGAGACGATTGAATCCAAGCCGGTTGACCCGTAGGTTAGACTATCTGCAATGGCCGGACCGCTTGAGACATTTCTTGGGGACCTTCGGGCGCCGCTCGCGCGCGACCCCGCCGCACGCGGCTGGGTGGACGTGCTCTTCTCGTATCCGGGTTTCCACGCGCTCACGTTCCATCGCGTGAATCATCGGCTTTGGCGCATGGGTATGCCGCATCTTTCGCGCTGGCTCGCGCACGTCGCGCGCTTTCTGACCGGCATTGAGATCCATCCGGCCGCAACAATCGGGCAAGGCGTTTTTATCGACCACGGCATGGGCGTGGTGATCGGTGAGACCGCCGAGGTCGGCGACGGCTGTTTGATCTACCAGGGCGTGACGCTGGGCGGCACGAGCCTGGTGCACACGAAGCGCCATCCGACGCTGGGGAAAAACGTCACCGTCGGTGCAAGCGCCGTGGTCATCGGCGCTATCGTCGTCGGGAATAATGCGCGCGTCGGCAGCGGCTCCGTCGTGGTTCGTGACGTGCCGGCTAATGCGACGGTCGTTGGTATTCCGGCGCACGTCGTCGCGCAAGACGGGAAGCCGGTGCGCGTCGTGCCCGATCGGCCGCAAGTCGAGATGCCCGATCCGAACGCCGACGCGCTGAACCACCTGCAGCGCCGGCTCGAGCAACTCGAAGCGCGTGTAGCACAGGTCGAACGCGAAGACGGCGAAGAGACCTGGTCGTGGGTCATCTGAAGCTCTACAACACGCGCACCCGTTCGCTTGGGACCTTTGCACCGTTGCGCGACAACGAGGTGCGAATTTACGTTTGCGGCTTAACGCCGTCGGCCCAGGCGCATCTCGGACACGCGCGCTCGTTTCTGTTCTTCGATCTGTTGCGCCGCTATCTCATGCACAAGGGCTATAAACTCACCTACGTGCAGAACGTGACCGACATCGACGATCGCAGCATCAACCGCGCGCGCGAGACCGGCGAACAGTGGTACGATATCGTTTCCGGTTACTACCAAGAGTTTAAGTACTCGATGCGCAAGCTCGGTGCGCTCGAGCCCGATGAAGAACCTTACGCGACCGCATACATCCCGCAGATTCAAACGATGATCCTCCAGCTGATCGCAAGCGGACACGCGTACGTTGTCGAAGACGGTATTTACTACCGCGTAAGCAGTTTTCCGCGCTATGGGCAGCTCAGCAATCGTAAGATCGACGAGCTTGAAGCCGGCGCGCGCATCGAGATCGGCGAGTTCAAGGAAGGTCCGCTAGACTTCGCGCTGTGGAAGTTCGCCAAGCCGGGCGAACCGAAGTGGCCATTCGAAGGCTACGGCGACGGTCGACCGGGCTGGCACATCGAGTGCTCGGCGATGTCGCACGCGTTGCTCGATCCGGGCGGTCACGGATTCGACATCCACGGCGGCGGTGCGGATCTGATCTTCCCGCATCACGAAAACGAGATCGCGCAGAGCGAGCCGTTGATGCCGCAGCCGCCCATGGCGAACTTTTGGGTACACGGCGGCTTGCTGAACTTCGAGAATCGCAAGATGTCAAAGTCGCTTGGCAACTTCGAACCGCTGGTGGACTTGCTCGCGCGGCACGACCCGCAAGCGATTCGCTTGACGTTTCTCTCGACGGGCTACAGCAAGGTAATGAACTTCACCGAAGAGTCGCTTGGCGCGTCGTATGCGACGCTCGACCGGTTGAAGAAGATGTATCGCGCGTCGTCACCCGGGTCGCAAACGACGGGATTACTCGAACGTATGGAAGCCGCACTCGACGAAGATATGAACACCTCGGTTGCGCTAGCCGAAGTCTTGCAATGGGATCCGGGCAAAGGAGGGCGCGAGGAGTTGGAACGCGGGCTGTGGTTGCTCGGCATTGCGCCGAACGAAGACTGGCTGTCCGAACGGCAGCGCGCGCTGCCGCCGGATTTCCTCGAACGCCTGCGCGCGCATGTCGGCAACGAAGTCTCGCTGAACGGTTCGACTGCGGAAGAAGCGATTGCGAAAGTAGTCGACGCCCGGTCGCGTGCACGCGCCGCGAAGGATTGGGCCGCATCGGACCGTCTGCGCGATGCTCTCGCGGCCGTCGGTGTCGTTGTGAAAGATTCGAAAGACGGCACAACGTGGACCGTCGCCGAGTAAACCCTCGCGGGCGCGCACCGCGTCAACCACGCCTCGACTTCGATGACGTGATGTACGGCATTCACGTGGTGGAAGAGGCACTTACCGCCGGTGAGCCGCTACGCGCAATCCACGTCGCCGACGAGCGCAAGCGTGATCCGCTGTTGCGCAAGATCGTAGCCGACGCAAAAGAGCGCAACATTCCGGTGCGCTTCGAGAGCAGGCAATTCTTCGCGCAGCTGCCGTTCAAGACGCATCAGGGCGTGGTTGCGATGGCGCCGCCGTTTGACTACGCAAGCCTCAACGAAGTCATCGGCTCGCACAAGACCGGCCATGCGCTGTTCGTGATCCTCGACCACTTGACCGATCCGCATAACGTCGGCGCGATCATTCGCACCGCTGAAGTCGTGGGCGCAGATGCGGTGATTTTGCCCGAGCGCCGCTCGGCCGGCGTCAACGCAACGGTGCGAAAAGCGGCTGCTGGAGCAGCCGCCTATCTACCGGTCGTTCGCGTGGCGAACGTTAACGACGCGATTCGGACCTTAAAAAAGGCCGGAATCTGGGTCGCCGGGGCCGCAGCCGGCGAGGGCTCGGTCCCAATGGGTCAGGCGGACTTCGATCGCGACCTCGCGCTGGTGATCGGGGCCGAGGGGTCCGGGCTTGCGCCGCTGGTTCGCCGGGAGTGCGACTACCTGGTCAGTATACCGATGCGGGGGCGGACCGAATCGCTCAACGCCTCGGTAGCAGCCGCCGTGCTACTTTTTGAGGCTGTCCGCCAGAGAAGCCATTGACGGCGGCAGGAGCCCCTCCTATAATCACGTGGATGTGCCGCGCCCGATGAGGCTCCGGCCCCCGTTTTGCGGCACGTCGACCAACGAAGGCAAAAGACTATGGCTATGACCCATCCCGCGACGGATGGTTTGGAATACAACGAGAGAGTGGACGAAGATCTCGTTGCCATCGCAAAATCGGGTGACAACCTGGCGATGGAGTATCTGCTCAACAAATACAAGAACTTCGTCAGGATTAAGGCCAAGAGTTACTTCTTAATCGGTGCGGACCGCGAGGACATCATCCAAGAAGGTATGATCGGCCTCTATAAAGCCGTGCGCGATTTCAAGGCCGATAAGCTCTCGAGCTTCCGCGCGTTCGCCGAACTCTGCATCACCCGGCAAATTATTACGGCGATTAAAACCGCGACTCGACAGAAGCATATCCCGCTTAATCAATACATCTCGCTCAACAAACCGATCTACGACGAGGACAGCGAACGAACGCTGCTCGACGTCATGGCGTCGCAAAAGACCTCTGACCCCGAGGAACTCGTGGTCACCCAGGAAGTTTCCGACGACATCCGTCAGCGCATTCGTCAGAATCTCTCTGAACTCGAATCGCAGGTACTTGAATCGTACCTCGAAGGCAAGAGCTACCAGGAGATGGCGCGTGACCTCGGGCGCCACGTCAAATCGATCGACAACGCGCTGCAACGCGTAAAGCGCAAGATTGAGAAGAATCTCGCGGAGTTCGAGTTTCAATAGACGTCCGCGTCGTGCGGATAGGTCTCGATAATAAAGAAGCTCCCGCTGCTGCAGGAGCTTCTTTATTTTGCCACGGCGCGTTGGCTTTAGAAGACGCCGTTGTCTTTGAGCACCGCTGAATCGTTCTTGACGTATTGGATGAAGGCTGCCGCTGCAGCCGGGCCGCTCTTGAGCATGTAAAGATGCTCGTCGGTCGAGAACGAGTAGGTGTGATTGCGGATGTTTTCGGGCGTCGGCATCACGCCTTCGTAGCTGACAATGAGGTTGTCATGGCCGTCGATGAAGCCGCTAGCCAGATAGCCGAGCGATCCGGACGTTTGCGCAACCGCATCGACGACGGCCTTTGCGTTCTTTTCAATGGTGATTGGAATCTGCGTTTTGGCGACCTTGTCCTCGAACACGAAGCGCGTGCCCGTGCCGATCTCGCGCCCGATCAAGACGATCTTGCGGTCGTTTCCGCCGATGGCTTTCCAGTTCGTGATCTTGCCCGAGAAGATATCCTGGAGCTCGCCGCGCGTGAGGTTCTTGACGCCCACGTCCGGATTGACTGCGAAAGCGAAGCCGACGACACCCAGGATCGTATCGTTGAAGTCGGCGTCGTTGACGGCCACGTCCGACATCGCGACGTCCGCGGTTTTATCTTTGAGCGCTGCAATGCCGGCGCCCGAGCTGTTGCCTTTGACGTCGATCGTAACGCCGGGATTTGCCTTTTGGTAAACCGCGCCGGCCGAGGACACGAGCGGCGCGAGGTTGGTCGTGCCTCGTACCGTGACGGTCTGCGCTGCGCCGACGGGTAGGGTCAGCGTGGCCGCCACAAGCAGCGTGCCGAGTGAGGTAAGGATACGGTGAGCGTTCGATCTCATATGGAGGCTCCTTGGAGCGGTATTTCCGCTTTGTAATAGATCGGTTAAGTGGTTAAGAAGGTTAAGCTTGGCCATCGGGGATCAGTAAATTCCGGCCGCCGCGAGCATTGCACGTTGCGTGGTGGCAAAGGTCACAAAGTCGCGTGCAGCCGCCGGGGCATCTGTATGGACGTAGAGATGCTCGTCGGTCGAGATGCCGTACGTGTGATTGTGAATGTTCTTGGGCGTCGGCGCGACGCCGTTATACGTCAACACCAGCTCGGGGTGATCGGCGACGAACTGGGTCGCGATATAGCCGAGCGCGTCGGCGGTCGTCGCGATGTCCTTGACCGTCTCCGTCGGGCTAACCGGATCTTGGGTCGGCACGGTGATCTTCGCGACAATGTCTTCGAAGACGAACCGTGTTCCGGTACCGATCGCGCGTGCGAACAGAACCATCGGCTCATCCGCGCCGCCGAGATCTTTCCAGTTTGTGGTTTTTCCGCCGTAAGCGGCGATCAGCTGGTCTCGCGTCACGTTCGTTACGCCGCCATGCGGACCGGCGACGATCGCAACCCCGAGCACGCCGATAGTCGTATCGACGAAATTCGAATAGTCGACACCCACGTCCGACGCCGCGACGTCGGTTGAACCCGCACGCAGCGCCGCAATGCCTTGGCCGGAGTTGGTGGGCGTCACGTTGATGGTGACGCCGGGATGCGCCGCCTGATATGCCACCGCAATCTTTTGCAGCGCCGGGATCGCATTGAGCGTGCCTTGCACACGCACGGTCTCTGCGTCCGAAGATGCGGCGGCGACGATGCCGCCGGCTTTAAAGATCGCTTGCTGCGTTACCGCGTAGGCGACAAAGGCCTTGACCTCGGGAGAGGCACTCTTCAGTGTGTAGATGTGCTCGTCGGCTGAAAACTTATATGTGTGCGTTGCGATAGTTTGGTCAGTCGGTGCGACGCCTTCGTAGTTCACAACGAGGTTCTGGTGGTCGCCGATGTAGTTGACGGAGGCGTAGCCGACGCCGCCGGGCGTCGTCGCGACCGCATTGACCACGGCCGTCGCGTCTTTCTGTTCCTTCATGTCGATGAGCGTTTTAGCGACGCTCATCTCGAAGACGAAGCGCGTGCCGGCGCCGATCGGCCGGCTGAATGGTACGATCGCGAGATCGTTGCCGCCGATCTGCTTCCAGTTGGTGATCTTGCCGGAATAGATGCCCGCGACTTGGTCGCGCGTAAGGTTCTTGACGCCGGCGCCGCTCCCGACAACGAAGGCGATACCGATCACGCCGACGATCGTATCGTCAAATGAAGAATCGTCGACGGCGACATCGGAGCAGGCGATATCCAGCGTGCCTGCTTTGAGCGCCGCAATGCCTTGGCCGGAACTGCTCCCGACAATGGAGAGTGTCGTCCCCGGATGTGCTGCCTGATACGCGGGAGCCATCTTTGAGAGCGGTGGCGTGATGTTGGTTGAGCCGCCCATGCGAATGTTGGTATCGGCAATCGCCGGCGCCAACGGCGCGCACAGCGCCAAAATCGCGACGAGTGACGTAAAACGTGCGAGAAAGCCCACGACAATAGCCCTCTACCCATAAGGCGGAAGTTGCTCGACTCACCCACAGTCTAACAGCGCGCTCCACATAGAGCGCTCTAGAGTTGTTTTCGGTAGTGTAGGCCTGATGATTTACTGAGAACGGGGCTTTTGACCCATCGATTCAACGATGATGTCGTAAAGATTGGTCCGTTCTTCAATCGGATCAACGGTGAAAATGCGTGCCGGGTCGCCATTCTTTGGATCGAGGCAAACGGTTACTTTGCCGATCCCACACACATCCATACAGGTAGTGGAAATGACACGAATGGGTCCCCACTCGCCATGCTCTTTGAGTTCGGCCTTGAGCCAGTCGCGCAAATTGAAATCGCCGATTCGCTCCGCGATGTCGGGCGTCTCTTCGGGGATGCGTTCTTTGAAGCAGCGCTCGCAGACGAGGACGAGTCCGCTTTGAAGCCATTTGGGATTGACGGGTTGCATGTTGTCTATTCAGGAGAAGAGTGGAGCCGACGGCCGGATTCGAACCGGCGAGCTCTTTCGAGGCGCGCTTACAAAACGCGAGCTTTCAACCACTCAGCCACGTCGGCATCGGTAGCGCGCTCCTTCGTTCAACGGACTGGGCGCCGGTCCTCGTCGTCGCACTCCCACGGGCGGTACGCGCGCGCGGTCGCCTGGTTCTGTGCCCACCAAGCTTTCCACGCGGCCTCCGCATCGTGAGGCGTGCGATCCTCAGTCGACGAGAGCCAGTGGTGCGTCAGCAGCCGCAGCGAGAATTCGGAAGCCGACCACGCATCCGGCTGATCGAGAAGCGTCATGAGGAATGGAATGCCTTTCAGCGTTCCGGTGTTCCCGATCGCTATGATCGCGTTGTTGCGATCTGCTTCGGTCGCGCCTTTTTGCGCGAGCGATTCAAGCCGCGAGACCTCACCCTCGCCTCCAAGGTATCCTAACGCCAAGACCGCCTGTTGCCGCGTCGCGGGATCGGGACCGGTTGCGAGACGCTCCAACAGCGGAAGATACGACGGATCACCCATCAAGCCCAGATAGTGAACGGCGAAAGGCGCAATTGAATTCGGCGAGCCTTCAATAACCTGCGCGAGGTCGGCGCGTGCAGCGGTCGTGTTGAGGTTGTAGAGCGCCGTGGCGGCTTGGTACGAGTCGTAATCTGCCACTCGGCCGATCCGAGAGGCGAAGAACGGCTCCATGCCAGGTGCCGGATATGCAACGAGCCCGTCGACGATTGCAGTGCGCGCATCGAACGCCGCTCTATACAGAACGCGATTTTCGCTAACGATACGGCGCATTGTCTCAACATCGGGATGGGGCGGGAACTGCAACGGTGGCACTGTCGCCATTACCCGTGCCTGCAATCCGCGCTCGAGAGCGAGAAGCTTCTCGGGATCAGCCGGCAATACGTTGAGCATCGTTTCAACGACGGTCGTTTGTGACGTTGCATTCAACAAGTTCGCTGGCGGCGTAGCAGCCGGTCCGTATTGCACGAGTTTGGAGAGGTGAACGCGATAGTCGCCTCCGTGCGTTATTCGGAAATCACCATCGAAAACGTAGCGCTTGCTCAGCGCTTCGCCCGGAGCTAGATTCCGCGGGACGGGAGACAGGCAACCACCACCATCTGGCCCAACCCCGCACCGTTCTTGCTTATCGACTCGCCGCTCGGCCTGTGGAACCTCGACTTCGAGCGGCTTCCCGCCCATGCACGTATTCCCCATGTCGACGACCAGCGTCGCCGACGAGCGATTCGTCACGCGCACGTCGACCCACAGCGGTTCGCCGAGCAGAATCGTGTCCGACGACAGCGTCATCTGCACGTCGAGCGGCGATGCATTTGGCGCCGACGCGGCGAGCGCGGCGACGAACACGCCGAACAGCGCGGCTATTTCAGCTGGAGAAAATTGTTGCATTGCCCTCGCGAAGCGATCGAAGTCGGTGCGATGCAGATTGTGCCCCTGATCTTGGAGTGTAACGATTCGCACCGGCGCGCCGTGATGCGCCGTGATCTCATCCATCACCGGCTTGGGCACGATCGTCGCGTCGGGACCGGCCATGACGAGGAGCAACGGCTTGAGGTACGTCGCCATGTCGCCGCGTAGATCCCACACGCCGCGATTCTGATCGCGCAGTCCGGCAATCGGCGCGGCCGTCATGTCGTGCACCGCGTGCACTTTGCCCTCGACGTCGTCGGGATGCCACTCGGCGTATTCGGCGCGAATTTGCGCATCGCGGGCGTCACCAGTGGTGGTGAACGTCTCTTCCAA
Source organism: Candidatus Aquilonibacter sp. (assembly GCA_049678885.1). Lineage (GTDB taxonomy): Bacteria > Vulcanimicrobiota > Vulcanimicrobiia > Vulcanimicrobiales > Vulcanimicrobiaceae > Aquilonibacter. The sequence goes on from JBAUEZ010000128.1 coordinate 19,164, forward strand.
TTCGTCGATGAACTCGGCGTACCAGTCGTCCGCGACTTGCACGATCATCGGATCGATTGCGATGACCGCGTCGACGTCGAGCAGCAAGCCGCCGCGAATCACCACGGAGCCGCCCCACGAGTGGCCGACCAAGATGTCGGGAGCGGCGACGGCAGCGACATCGCGTAGATCGGCCACGCCGCGTTCGAGCGACATCGGGCCTTCGATCTCGGCGCTGTCTCCGTGGCCGCGTTGGTCGTAAGCGATCACTTGATAGCGATCGCCGAAGTGTTGTGCGAGCCGATACCACGATTTGCGCGAGCTCGTCATCCCGTGTACGCACAGCATCACCGGTCCGCTCGTGCCCCAGCGTTCGAGCGTTGTCGCGGCGCCGTCGTCGAGCAAGATCGTTTCGAGTGTCGATTGCATGAACGGTCTCCCTATCCGCGCAGCATCACGCGTGCTGCATTCCAACCCGGCGCGCCCATCACGCCGCCCCCCGGGTGCGCGGCGGAACCGCACATGTACAGGTGCTTGATCGGCGTCTTGTAATTCGCATACCCCGGAACCGGCCGAAACGCGTAGAGGTTGTGTAGCGGCATCGTACCCTGGAAAATATTCCCGCCGGTGAGCCCGAAGGTCGCTTCGATATCAACCGGACTGAGAATTTGCCGGTCGATCGCGGAGGCCGTGAACCCCGGCGCGTAGCGTTCGACGACGGCGAAGCAGCGGTCGGCGAAATCGTCTTTGACCGTCTGTGTCCAGGGGCCGCCCTTCAGCTTATACGGCGCGTATTGCACGAACATCGACATCAGATGTTTCCCCGGCGGGGCGATCGTTGAATCGAGCGAGGAGGGCAGACAGCACTCGACGACCGGTTCGCGCGACGGTGCGCCGTACTTCGCGTCGTCGTAGGCACGTTCGATGAAGTCCTGATCGGGGCAGAAGTGGACGGTGCCGTGGTGTTGCGGACCTGGTTCGTGACCGGGCAGCGCGGTGAAACTCGGAAGCCGTTCGAGTGCGACGTTGATTTTCACCGACGCACTGTCGTACGCGATGCGCGCGACGGCCTCACGAAACTCCGGCGGCAGCGTGTCGGGATCGACAAAGCGCTCGAATGTATGGTGCATGTCGACGCCGCTCGCAATTTGCTTGGCGTAATACTCGTCACCATTTTTTAACGCAACGCCGACAGCGGCGTTGCTGTTGGTAAGGATCTTCACAACTTCGGCATCGGTGCGAATCTCAACCCCGAGATCGGCGGCTGCGCCTGCAAGCGCCTGGGTCAGGCCGCCCATGCCGCCGCGCATATACGCCCAAACGCCACGCTTGCCGTTGGTCTCGCCTATGACGTGATGAAAGAGCACGTAGGCGGTGCCCGGCATCGAAGGCGCCATGAACGCGCCGATGATCGCGTCGGTGGCAAGCGTACCCTTGAGCTCTTCACTCTCGAACCAGCGATCGAGAATCGGCCGTGCCGCGCCGCTGAGCATTTCGATCGCCTCGTTCATAGCGGGGCCCATCTTTTGCAATGCGCGACCCAACGTGCCCGCGTTGATGAGATCGCCGACGTTCGGATGCAGCACGTCGGGCGGAATCTGCGTGAGCGTTGGCTCGATTACGGCGGCGACGCGCTGCAGCATCGCTTCATATTGCGGATACGCCCGCGCATCACGCACGCTGAATTTCGCAATCTCCTCGACGTCGCGCGCCGTTCCGCGTCCGAGCATGAGGTAGCGACCATCGAGGAATGGCGAAAACGACGCGGGATCGCGCTCGATCGCTTCAAAGCCGTAGTGCTCAAGCTCGAGTTCGCGCACGATCTCGGGGCGAAAGAGGCTGTTGACGTAGGCCGCGGTTGAGACTTTGTAACCGGGCCACGTCTCCTCGCTCACGCACGCGCCGCCGACGATCGGGCGACGTTCGAGTACGAGCACGCTGCGCTTTGCGCGTGCCAAATAGCACGCCGTTACCAGGCCGTTGTGACCCCCACCGATGATGATTGCGTCGTATTTCTTGGGCATACCGCCGGTCTTTGGTCGGAGGGAGAGGCGACCCTGTGAAGGGTAGTCTTGCGCCCATGGATATCACCGTGCGCCGCGCGACCCCAGCGGACATCGACGTGCTTTTGCCGCTCGTGCGCGCATATCGCGTCTTCTACGGACAAATGCCGGATGAAGCGGGTGAGCGTCGCTTCATCGGCAAGCACCTGCGCGAAGTAACGAGCACCGTGTTTCTGGCCAGCGATGGTCGCTCGGTGCTGGGATTCGTGCAAATCTTCGAATCGTGGAGCACGGTGCGGCTCGCGCCAATGCTGATTCTCGAAGATCTTTTCGTCGAGCCGGCGGTCCGCGGCCGCGGGATCGCGCGCGCGCTGATCGACGCGGCAATCGCGTACGCCCGTGAAGCCGGCGCCGGCGGAATGTTTCTCGAGACTGCGGTGAACAACGAGCGCGCTCAGGCGGTTTACGAGCGCTCGGGCTGGGAGCGTGAGCAGACCTTCGTGAAGTTCAACGCCCCCTTGTAAGGAAGGCGCGACTTTTGCCGTGGTTGCGAGGACCCAGCGCCCATGGTATCGTACCGTGGTTAGCCGTTCCGGAAGGGGCTGCTGTGGGTCGGTGGTCGAGTGGTTAATGGCACCGGACTGTAAATTCGGCTCGCGAAAGCGATACGCTGGTTCAAATCCAGCCCGGCCCACCATCTAACTCGTACCGGTCGGTGCGCGGGCGTTGCATAGTGGTAGTGCCTCTGCCTTCCAAGCAGATAGCGCGAGTTCGATTCTCGCCGCCCGCTCCAAACAGTGCCAGCCTGGTGGTCAACGTACGTGCGATGCTTTCATGGATGAAGCGCGACACGAAGAAGATCGGCACAGTTTCAGAGCTCATGGTGACGGCTGCGCTCGTCAGTAACGGGTACCGTTTGCTGCTCCCCTATGGCGACAACGCGAGGTACGATGTCGTGATTGAAGGATTCGACGGTGGTTTCTCGCGCGTTCAAGTCAAGACCGGACGACTCGAGCACGGCATGATCGAATTCAACGGTTACAGTTCGCACTCGCATCGTGGCGGTGTATCTACGCGCGTGTATCGCGGAGAGATTGATTTTTTCGGCGTCTATTGTCCGCAGGTCAATTCTTGCTATTTGGTGCCCGCGTCCGAGGTGAATACCCATGGTTGCCTGCGCATCGATCCCCCGCGCAACGGTCAGACGAAGGGCATCCGGTGGGCGGATAGTTACCGACTCGATCTTCGAGCAACCGAGCTTCGAGTAGGGACCAGCGCCGAACACGTAGTACGGTTGGGGGCCTGATGCCGTCGTAGCTCAGTGGTAGAGCATCTGCATGGTAAGCAGAAGGCCGCGGGTTCAATCCCCGCCGACGGCTCCAGCTCGACTAGGCCTCACGCTAAAGCGCGGGGCCTACGTTTTGGGCCACAAGCCCCATGCAGTCGAGGCCGCCCGCCTTTCGAGTACCACCTCCGCCCTGGACTACTATGCAGGGGACATGAACATGAACAGATCGCACGTCCTCGGTGGCGCGCTGGGTGCCGTCATCGTTCTCGGCGTCTTTACCGCATGCGGTGGTGGTGGTGGCGGCGGTTCGTCGCCGATACCAACCAACGCCCCGTCGGGCGCTCCTACGAGTGCTCCGTCGGGCGCACCGACGAGCAGCGCGTCAGCGGCGCCGACGGCAACACCGACGTCCCCCGGAGCATCCACGCAAACGATTACGACCGGACAAGGCGTCGTAGACGGTGAGCCCAACATGTTTACGCCGACAGAAGGCGATACGCCGAGCGGCGGGCAGGGACCATCGCCCGTCGACGGCATCAGCTGCGCTCCGACGATGTCCAACAACTACCACGTTCACATCTTTCTTGGCGTCTACGTGAACGGGCAAGAGATGGCGTTGCCGATTGCGATCGGCATGGAGAATCCGGGAGCGCCAAGCGCCGGATTCATCAACACCGCGACGTGTTTCTATTACATTCACACGCACGACTCGAGCGGCATCGTACACATCGAGGATCCCAATCCGAACAACGTCCCGATGACCGGCACGATTTTCACGCTGCAAAACGTCCTCGACGTCTGGGGTGTTACGACCGATGCCAAGCACTTTGGACCGTTCACCGGGCCGGTCGAAGTCTTCACCTCAGGTCAAGTCTACCGCGGCGATCAGAACAACCAGCTCGTCCCCTCGACGGATCTCACCTACTGGGGCTCGAACGCGAACACGATTCCACTGTATTCGCACGAAGTGATCTACATAGAAGTAGGGCCGACGTATCCGACGACCTTACCCAATGTGAGTTTCTACCTCGAATATTAGCGAGTAGCGCTAACCGTTGCGTTTAAGCGTCTCGACGATCTCGCCGAGCACGCGATCGGCGTCGGCCGGCGCCGGCTGACATGTGCCGGCTCCCACGTGGCCGCCGCCACCGTGTTCGGCGAGCATGTCGCCGATCGACGTCTTGCAATCGCGTTTGAGAATGTTGTGTCCGACCTGAATTGAGACGAACTCGTTGTTGCGTCCATCAGCCAGACGCACCGACACGTTTGCGCCTGGGAACAGGTCGTAGATCAAGAAGCGATTGCCGCTCGGAAGGTTCTTGAGCCCGCGCACGTCGGTAATCACGACGTTGCCGTCTTGCCGCGACGTAGCTTGCAGATGTTCGCGGAATGCCGGCTCTTCGGCCTTGAGACGATCGACGTGCTTGCTCACTTCGGGATCCTGCAGAATCTGCTCGACCGTTTGTTGCTTTGCCAACTGCATTAAGTGGCGGAAGTAGTCTTTGAACGCGCCGAGGCCGCTGCGCGGATCGAGCGTGTAGCCGACAAGAATCCAGCCTTGCGGGTCGACGATGTCGCTGTGCGTTAGCAGCGCCGCGTCGAGTCGATCCGTCGCCTCCATTAACTCCGAAAAACGGCCGAACTTATCCGACTTGTAGTGATCGGCGATTACTCGCGCCGCACTTGGGGCTACTCCAAACTCTCCGCGCATCTGAGGATTCCACGCCGCGTCCGACTGGCTCACGTGGTGGTCGAACCACAACGCAGCGCGTTCATCGTACGGGAGATTTGCCAGAATATCGTTGGCGGAGAGGGCGAACTTGCCGTCTTGCACGTCTTTGGGATGGGCGAAGTCGACTTCGTCGATCGGTTCGACTTCTTGGAGCAGGATGGCTGACGTCAGGCCATCGAGGTCGGCACGGGTGATTAGGCGCATCGCAGTTCCTCCGAGGCGCTTCAGGTTCGCACAACCAAGGGGGCGCTCCTTATGCCTTTGGACGCATCCGTGGCCCGGGTCGGCGACGTTCTATAAGTGCCATGAAACACGACATTACCCCACCCATCGCCAAGAGCGAGGAAAAGTGGCTCGAAGAGCTGGGCCCACAGCGCTACGCGATCTTGCGCGAAGCCGGCACTGAACGCCCGTTTACGGGCGAGTTGCTCAACGTCCGCGAGGATGGCACGTACCTGTGTGGCGCGTGCGGGAGCGAGCTGTTTACCTCAACCGAAAAATTCGATTCGCACTGCGGCTGGCCGTCGTTCACGCGTCCGGAGCAACAGAAGAACGTGCGTCTCATCGAGGATTTCAGCCACGGCATGCATCGCACCGAAGTGCGATGCGCGCGTTGCGATTCGCACCTCGGTCACGTCTTCGACGACGGACCGGGTCCGGAAGGCACGCGCTACTGTATCAACTCGCTCTCACTCGCATTCAAGAAGACCTGAACCAGTCGTTCGATGCCCGCGCGGTCTTCGGCGTTAAAGCGCGCGGCGCGCGGGCTGTCGACGTCGAAGACACCCGTGATTTGATTACCGCTGCGCAGCGGGACAACGATCTCAGATGCCGAGGCGCTGTCGCAGAGGGCGAGCTCGCCGCTCGGCGCCGCAAAGTAGAAGCCCACCCAATTCAACTCCGGAACTTCGTTATATATGAAGGCCGCAAAGTAGCGCCGTTACCTGCGCAACCAAAAGATCGTAGTCCACCTTCGAGGCTTTCGCCTGCGTGGGCCGAAAGCCCCATTCCGCAGGGGAATCCAGTGTGAAGGATCATCTGGTTGGCAAACGCCCGGAGGGCGGGAACGATCGTCTGCTGATACGGCAGGCGGCCTCATTGCTGTCCACAGACCTCTCGCTCGGCGAGCTGTTCGAGCGGCTCACCACGATGCTTCCCCAATCCATCGATTGCTCCGTCGTATTCATCGCGCTTGCGAATCCGGAAGGCAATCACGCAATCGAATACATCTACGATCACGGCGAAATCCGGCGGTATCCGCATATCGCGCTTACCGAACGTTCCCGCGCGCGCGCCGTGATCGATACCGGAGAGGTGATTTGGGGCAATCGGCGCGATGTCTGGGCGCCGCAGGGCACCTATCCGATCAATCCGGATCGTCCTTGGACCGACGACACCAATTCCGCGATGTTTGTACCCATGCGCGCAGGCGGCACGATGGTAGGCGCACTCTCCGTGCAGAGCGTGCATGAGGACGCCTACACGCAGCAAGATCTCGAGGCGGTTGCCGCGATTGGCCACTTCCTCGGTGTTGCGGTGCAGAATCAACGCATGTATCAAGCGCTGCAACGTACCGCAGAATACGATCCGCTCACCGGCCTGGCTAGTCACTCGCGCATTTCGCGCGAGCTCGATCGCACGCTCGCTGACGCGACATCGACGCAACCGGTGATTACGATCATGCTCGACGTCGTCAACTTCGCGCAATTCAATGAGCTCTACGGCTACGCCGAGGGTGACGATGTGTTACGGCGCATCGCCGGCGTGCTGCGCGACTTCGAGGACGCGGACGACACGATCGTCGTCGGGCGCTTTGGTGGCGACATCTTCATGGTGATGATGCGCGACGGCGCGGCGGATCTTGCCGAGCATAGCGTTAAACGCGTCGTCGCGAAGCTCTGCGAACTCGCATACGTTGCACGTGACCAGACTCTGCCGATTACGATCGCGTGCGGGTATGTGATTGCTCCACTCGACGCGGGAACGCGTAGCGAGGTCGTTGCGCTGTGCGAACATCGTACGCTGCTCAGTCGCAAGCTGGGCGGTGTGCCGGTTGGGACCGATGAGGTCGCAGCGAACACGACGCACGGACCCTTCGACGGACTCGAAACGATCGTCGAAAGCCTGCTCGATCGCGACCCCTTCACGCGCGTGCATCTCTTGCAAGTCAATACGATGGCGAAGCTGTGGTCAGAACACAATCTCGAACTCGAGCATGGATCGCTGACCAAGCTACTGCAAGCGAGTCTGTTGCATGACGTCGGCAAGCTCATGGTCTCGGATCGGATGTTGAGCAAGCCCGGCCGTCTGAGCAACGCCGAGTACGACGCGGTGATGCGTCATGCAGAGTACGGGCGTCACGTACTGCTGCAGCAGCCGGGCTACGCCGAGGTGGCGGAGATCGTCGGCCAGCACCACGAGCGCTGGGACGGGGACGGCTACCCCGGCCGCCTCGCCGGCGACGCGATCCATCCCCTCGCGCGGGCGGTCGCGATTCTCGACGCCTTCTCGGCGATGGTCGCCGACCGACCCTATCACCGCGGGATCACGGAGGACGCGGCACTGGCCGAACTGCAGCGCTGCGCCGGGACCCAGTTCGACCCCGCGCTGGTCGCGCGGTTTGTCGCGTGGCGCGAAGAGGGCAATCCCCCTCCCCTGGCCTAACTGGGGTAGCGCGCGCGCTCGTAGCTCAATTGGATAGAGCAAGGCACTCCTAAGGCCGAGGTTGGCGGTTCAATTCCGCCCGAGCGCAAGCTTGCCGGGGCCCCGCGACAGCCGCCCTTGCGGACGCGAGGCCCCTATGGTACAGTCTTGTAGCTAAGAACGGTCCTCCGGGCCGTTTATTTCATGTCGCGTGGTAAAC
>JBAUEZ010000129.1:0-11992 GCA_049678885.1 Candidatus Aquilonibacter sp.
TTAATCCACTGCACAACGGGATGTCGTAGATGCTGTTTTTGATTGGATTCGCTCTCATCTTCTTCGGCCTGCCGCTCGCAATCGGCGCTGCCGCGTACTTTAGGAAAGGGAAGCGCCGGGCATTTTACTCCCATCCCGAAGGCACCGATGCTCCAGCATCGATCAGCCCTGAAACGCAAGCCGGGCTAACCGGCGCGCCCCACAAGTAACGCGGTACTAGGACTAGTCTTCGTCGTCTTCGTATGCGGCTTCGTCGGCGTCGGGATCGATACCCCAACCTTCGTAGGTTCCGTCGAGCTGCTTGATCGCGTTTACGATTTGCGTCCGTGCCGCCTTGAGATTCTCCGGCGTCACCCGCATTGAGCGGCTCGCCTCGATGACACCGTCGTAGGATTCTTCCTCGGTGTCGAAGCCCGCGTTGCGCAACGCTTGCAATGCTGCTGCTTCCTTGCCTTCGGGAATCTCGCAGTCGAAGACCACGTCGAATTCCTGCGTGAGATCCTCGCCCGCTTCATCCATCTGCGCGATCTGATCGTTGTCGCGCGCTTCTTCGAGCCGCTCACCGCGCAGCGCGTAGCGTTCGTAGGTCGCCCACGCGTCGTCGCGTTGCGATTGAATGTCGACTGCGATCTGTAGACCTGCCACGCGCTCGCGTAGTGCTTCGGCCGCTTCGGTGCCCGCGGCGTACACGTAGATCTTGTAGCTTCCAGCGCCACTTATGGTGCACACCGCCGCAGCGTCGTGCTCGTCACAAACCGCCTCAAGCTGTTGCTCAAGGCTAAAGAGCGCTTGCGCGCTGGCGTCGGTCGGCTGGCCGTCTGAATCGGTCGCAAATGCTGAGGCGGTGATCGTCAGGAGATTCGGATGGCCCTTGCGAAAGGTATCATCCTCCGCGAAATCAACGTCGACAGAGACTTCGAGCGATGGGGTGTCGCTCGTTTCGTACGGAATCCAATCAGCCATAAGGGGAGGTTATCCGATGCTTCGACGTTCCCTCGCAACGACCGCACTTATCGCAGCCTTTATTTGTGCGCCTGCGTACGCAGCGCTCGATGACGGTACGAAAGCTCCCGATTTTACGCTTCAGGCAACACAGGGCGGAAATGTTTTTACCTTCAACCTGACCGACGCCCTGAAGAAAGGCCCGGTCGTGTTGTACTTCTATCCTGCGGCCTTCACCAAGGGCTGCACGATCGAGGCGCACGACTTCGCCGATGCGATCGACAAGTACAAAGCGATGAACGCAACGGTGATCGGCGTTTCCCACGATCAACTCGATACGTTGCAGAAGTTTTCAGTGAGCGACTGCCGCAGCAAGTTCGCGGTTGCCGCCGACGTCGATCAAGTCGTCGCGAAGGAATACGACGCGATTCTCGCAGTGAAACCGCAATATGCAAATCGTACCTCGTACGTGATTGCACAAGATGGGACGATCGTTTACAGCTACACTGATCTCAATCCGGATCAACACGTCGCGAATACGCTTGCGGCGCTCGCTAAACTCGAGAACAAGACTCCGTGATCCGGCGCGGCGCGTTTTTCGCGCTCGCGATTGCCACGCTCGTTGCCGGCCTGCTCTTAAGCGGACCGGCGCGAGTGCGCGCGCAATCGAGCGCGCTCGTGTCGGTGCTCTCGGAGATACAACAACTCTCGAATAATGATTTCACCGCGCTCGCGTCGTGGGCGAGCAATGGCGCGCCGCCACCGTTCTCGACGGTCTTCGCAGTCGATCATGCGAAGGCCGACATTCTCAACCTCGGTGATAAGGATCGTCAGGCGGTGCTCCTGTGGCTGCAGGGCAACGGGCGTTCCGCGCTCTATGCGCGCGGAGCGAGCGATTATCAAATCGGTCCGCGCCGATCGCCCGTCGATTCGGCTGCGCCGACGCCTTCGCCAACGCCCGGTCCGTGGCGTGAGATTCCGCTCGCGTCCGCGACGCTGGAAGGCGGGGTGCAGGGGCAGATTCAAATTCTGGGCGGTTTTGCGGGCGTCAAGCGCGACGGAACCGCGGCGGTCGCATGTGTCTCGTTCAAGAACGTGAGTCCGATGACCGCACGCCGTGTCGTCTTCGAATTTCCGCTGCTCGACGCGCAAGGCAATCCGCTCGGAACGTTGACGCTCGATCGCAATGGCGAGTTCTCGAGTAATGTTGCGATCATGACCTACGACGGGTTCGCGGATTGGCAGAACAGTGCGATCGGTCCTCGCGGACGTGACGACAACTGCATTCAACGAACCCTTCCAACCGCCGCCGTGCCGCTCTTACAAGCGCGCACGGCGAGTTACCGAGTTACACGCGTCGAGTACGACGGCGGTACCGTGTGGCCTCCGTCGGCTTCGCCGCTCTAGCGGATGTTACCGCAGGAGACGTAGGTCGGGAGATCCGCGGCGCTCTTGTGCACGTTGATCGCGTAGTGCCCTTTGAGCAGATCGCTCAAGTTCACGCCGGCAACCAGCGAATCGCCTTTACCGTTGACGGTGTCGCGCAACGCGTACTCGGGGGCTTTGTTGATCGCGCCGCACGTGCCGATGTGGATGTGCGTGGGTTGCGAGACATCGCCGCCATTTTGCAGCGAGACGACGACGTCGATGCCGCCCGTGCCTTGCGTGATCGTGGCCATCCCGTCTTCACCGCTGCCGTTGAGCGCCTTCATCGGAATCGTTATCGAGTTGGGTTCTTGGCTCGCGGCCGGGACGGCGAATGCCGCGAGAAGCATGAGAGTAACTGCAAGCTGTTTCATGTTTTCCACGATCCGCAGAAAGCATGAAGAATGTCTAAAAGCGAATACCGATGTTTGTCATGCGGGTGTGTGCGAATTGTTCGGTTTGTGCAAACCAGCGCGCATGGACGTTGATTGGGCCGCTAATCGCTCCGTCGAGGTGCGCATTGCCGGCGAGATCGTAGAGATCGCGTCGCCAAATTATGTCGAAGCGAATTGCGCCCGCGTTCGCCGTCAGCCACGCCGAACCAACGCTTTGCGCGGAGCCGGTGTGCGGATGCACTTCGAGCCACCACGTACGCAGACTCACCGACGGCGCGATCTGCCAGGCCACGAGCGCGCCGGCGCTGTTGTCGTCAATGCCCGACGCGCTGCGCGTTCCGAACGATGTGAGGCCGACGCGTACCCGCTGCAGGTCCGCGTAGGTGAGATCGAGCTCATCACTGCTCATGAGATTCACCGGCGAGATTGCAAGTTCGCTATCGTTATATGCGCCGAAGATCGTCTGCAAAAGGTAGCCGGAACTCGTGCTCGCCTGCAGATCCCACGCGGGCGTCGGGTGCAGGTCGACCGTGGCCGATGCGTCCTGGCCGGTCGTCGAGGTCATGGTGAGGTCCGGGTAGGCGTTGACGAAGCGAATTCCATCGACGCCGTAGGCGGCGTTGACCGTAAGCCAGGGCAGCGTCGTGTTGATACCCGCATAGCCACGGGATTGATCGATCGAGCCGGCGACGTACGGTGAATACTCGGGCGACCAAAACCAGCCGGTACTGTTGTGCGTCGAGATCTCGGCAAAGGGTGCAACGACGGCATGCGACCGCACGCCCACGCGTGCGTCAAAATCCGACCACATATCGTCTGGGTCAACGAGCGATGACGTGTAACCGTCCGTGCCGCGATCGCCGGTAACCGAGGCGTAGAGATCAGCACCTGACGTGCGTTCGTAAGCGAGTCGATACGACGAGAAGGCGCTGGCGAGCGTCGCTGCATTGCCGCTCGCCATCTCGCCGGCACCGCTCGCGAGCCCAACTTGCAGCGTCGCATCCGGGAGCGGCAGCTCGAGCTGTGCGCTGCCACGGCTGCGCGTCCCGGTTCCATCCGACGAGTAGCCGAACGCTGCCGCACTCGTGCCGTTCACGGCAAGTGCGCCGATCGCGCTCGATCCTGCGGCGACCAGCGGCGTGCCGCCGGTGGTCGTGACCGAGAACGTTCCCGCGCCGGCGACGTTGCCGTATTCGTAAGCCTGCGGCACGCGATCGACGTCGACATCGGCGGTACTGTCGTAGGCAATTGGGACATATGTCGTCCAGCCGTCGGCACTATTGTAATCGGGAACGCCGTCGAGCACGAGCAACCCGCCCACCGTCGAGACGCTGCGATCGTGCAGCGACGATGCGAAGAGTGGATTGGCGTTTTGTTCCAGCACGACCCACGGTGTGAGCGAGACATCGGACTCCGCGTGCGTGTAGGGAAGATTCGCAAGATCGGCGTGCGATGGACCCTCGAGCCGCACTGCATCGTAGCGCTGCACGATCGCCGTCACGGTTCCATCGGCGGCGACCGGCGCTTGCGTTGGGCGGCAGTAGTCGCAGCGAATCTCAACAGCCGTGGCCGACCCCTCGATCGCGAAGGTCCCGTCCCTTGCGGTCTGCACGCTCGTCGAGGGTCCTCCGTCCGCCAAGCGGACACGCGCGCCGGCGATCGGCGCCCCCTCCTGGTCGCGCACGCTTCCGACGACCAAAGGCGCCGGCGCCGCGCCGAGGACGGCAAGCGCAAGCACCAGTAGAAGAGGGCGGTTCATGCATTCCTCAGATTTTGGCTTATACTGGTGCTGATGTTCACCCGCCTCGTCGCGCGTCTTGCCCTCGCCGGTCTACTGCTCCTAGCCGCAGTAAGCCTGCGCTACGCGTATGTCGATGCGGGCGTTCTTACGGCGAGTTCGGATATGCTCGCGCCGTCGTCGCAACCTACGCTGCTTGGTGCAATCAACGAAGACGGGCGCACGGGTTGGCTTTGTCATCCCGAGATCGCCGCGGGCGCGAAGAGCGCAAAGAACGCAGAACTTCCGTCGGGGCCGCGGCTCTAAGTACGATGCTCCGTCCGTGGTTCGCGCTCGCGCTCGCATTTGCGTTCGCAGCGGACGCTGCGAGCGCGCAAACGTATAACGCGACGCCGCAGCCGCGCAGCACGTCCTCAGCGACGATGCACGCGCAAGCCGTGCAGCGCGAGATCGTGGAACGCTTTCACTTGGGACTCGCAGCACTCAATGCGCATCGCTGGAATGACGCAGAAGCGGAGTTCACGCGCATCCTCGCGTTGCAACCGCGCGAACCGCAAGGCTCGACTGCGGCGTATGACCTCGGCATCGCGCAGGCGCAACTCGGCGAGTTCAACAACGCGGCAAATTCGTTCACGCGCGCGATCGCGCTGGACCCCGGGTTCCTCGCCGCGATGGCCAATTTGATCGCCGTCGATGTCAGTCGCGGCGACCTCAGCGGCGCGCGCGACGTCGCAAACCGCTTTGTCGCCGCGGCACCCGAGTCGGCGCGGGCGTTGTATGCGCGCGGTTTGGTCGCGTTGCAGAGCGGTGATCTCGGCACGGCGCATGACGATTTTTCCAAGCTTTTGCGCAACGATCCGGAATATGCCGTTGCGCACTACGACCTGGGTATTACCGAGGTGCGCGCGGGTCGCTACGACGATGCGCAGCGCGAATTTGTGGCTGCGTTGCAACTCGCGCCCGCCTATGCGCGTGCGCGATTTGCGCTTGGCACGGTGCTATTGCATGCGGGCGACCGCACGGGCGCTCGCTCGTCGTTTGATCGAGCAGCTACCGATGCAAGCGATGATCCCGCATTGCGCGGGCTCGCGATCGAAATGCGCAACGCAATAACCGCACCCTAAACTCGCGCTTTACACTTTCTTCAGAACTTACCGATACGCTGCGAGCCTCAACTCTTCATTGGAGGCTCTCCCCTTATGCAACGTGCACCTCTATTTGCGGGCTCCGTTTTCGTCGCAACATTACTGCTTGCGGCGTGCGGCGGTGGTGGAGGCGGCGGAACACCGAGCTCTGGCACGCTACCAACAACCGCGCCGACGGGCAATCCGACCACCGCGCCGACCTCGGCGCCGACTGCCGCACCAACTTCGACTTCGAACGAGGTGCTGGTTACCACGCTCGCTAGCGGTAGCCAGAGCGCGGGTTTCACACTCTATACTTTAAGCGATGACACGACGAGCGCGCTCGCTTGCACCGTTGCGAGCGGATGCACCGGCCTGTGGATTCCCTACTCTGCAGGAGCAACCGTTGCCGACGAGACCGCAATGGGTTTGTCCAGCGGGATCTCGGTCTTCGCGCGCTCCGATAATAGCGCGCTGCAATGGGCCATCACCGTTAGCGGCGTTGCCCGTCCGCTCTACACGTATGCGGGAGACTCAAAGACCGGCGTGGCGACAGGTGTAGGCATCGTCAGCTTCGGCGGCACATGGAACGCTCCAGCTCCGCCGGCGCCGGGATCGGCCACTATAACTGGCGAGCCGGACGCAGGTGCGCTTGCGACGTCGGCTCCGGCGCCCACGCCAACGCCATACCACACATCTCGGCCGTAACATGCGCAGTCTTTTCGCAGCCGCCGCGGCGCTCATCGTAGCAGTCGCGGCGGCACGCGGCCAGCAGCAACCTGGACGAGCCGTTACATTGATCGATCAACTCGGGCGGCGCTTTACGCTCGCCGATCTTCGTGGCCGTCCGCTGCTGGTGACGTTCGTCTCCGCGCACTGCGATGGTGTGTGTCCACTCATCGAATCGCAGATCGCGACCGCGGCGCAGCGCCAACGCGAAGAACATGGACATCTGCGCTTTCTCACGATTACCCTTGACCCCGAGCGCGATACGCACGCCGATCTCGTTCGTATCGCGCGCACCTTCGACGCCGATCCCGCCTACTGGCTGATCGCCGGCGGCGATCCAACATCCGTGCACCAATTAATGGCAGATTTCGGCGTCGACGTTTCGCGCGGGCGCGACGGCTACGCCGACGCGCACACAACGTTCATCACCGTGCTTGGAAGCGACGGACGCGTGGCAGGCACGATGCTGCCGCCGGCGGGGCGCACGTGAACGAGCGCGCCGCCGCACTTGCGCTCGTAATGTCGCTTGCCGGTTGCACGGCAGGCGGCGTCGATGCAAGCACAACCGGGTCGAGCGCCGTTAGCAGCATTACCACCGTCGACGTGAGCATCGCAGCCTTCGGTGCGCAGTCGACGCCCGTCGGACCGGCGCTCGGCTACTCACCGGCGTCGATTACGATTCCGGTCGGCTCGGGCGTGCGTTTCGTCAACGTGGACAACACCACGCACACCGTCACCGCAATTCCGGGGGCAACAACGTTTCCTTCGGTATCACCGTTCACGGCCTCAGCGCTACAACCCGGTGCTACGAGCGATCTCTCGGGTGCGTGGGGTGCCGGCGCGTTGCAGCCCGGCGGTGCGTCAGGTGTTTTTGTCGCCAATACGGCCGGCACGTATCTCTACGGCTGCTTCTTTCACTACAGCGGCGGAATGCGCGGAGTAATCATTGCTCGCTAAGCTCTTCCTGCTCCTCGCGATTCCGCTTTTTGCGCAGCGCTACCATTTCGCGTGCGAGCAGTGTCACACGGTGATCCCGGAACTCAACAACTTCGGCAAGGCATTCTTGGCGGCCGGGTTGCAACTCCCGCTGCCGAAACACGGGACGACCGGCATCGCGCTTCGTTACCAGCTCGAGTATCAGGTCGATCCTGTCAACAGCCGGCGCTACACGCCCGGCGGCATCCTGTTGACGAACTGTGATATCGGCGCTGTCAGTGCGTTCGTGCACTACAATCTCGGCGCGCAAGGTGGCCCCGCGGGTCTCTATCTCGGGTTTCTCACGAACTACAATGCACACACGCAGACGTTGTATACCGGCGGCCTCTTCGAATTGCCGTTGTGGCAATCGCCGGGTCAGCGTTTGGACGATCTGCAACAGTATGGCTATTACGGTGCGCACGTCGCGCTCAACGATTTGACGCTCGCCTCGCCGCGTTGGGGTGCGATGTACCAGCGCACGATCGGCAGCACGGTTATCGACGCGGTGATGGATTTCGGCGAATTCAAAGGCGCTCCGTACGGTGGCGTCCCGGTTCCGACCGGGGCAACGACGTCGGCCGAGACGCCGGAGATCTCGCTCTGGGCACGCGCGCCGATCGGCGATTCGTTCTCGGTCGGTGCGCAAGCGCTCGAGGGAACGCGCAGCATCGTGCTCGTCGGCAAAGCACCGTTCGATGACGGCTACACGCGCAGCGGTTTGGATGCGGCGTGGGAGTACGGGCGCTTGCAACTGCAGGGCGAGCAGTGGTGGGGACGCGACTTCGATGCCGACGGCTTCGGCACGTTGATCGGAAGTTCGGGTGGCTACGCGCGCGCGAAGTACTACATCGGCGAAGGCGACCACGCGTATTTGGGCGTCCGCTATGACGCTTATCAGAATCCGATCATCACGCGCGATGTCACCTACTACGGCGCATTGATGATCTTCCAACGTGCGCGCATCGAGCTGCAGCAGGTGCAGACGATCGGCGGGACCGGCAGCTTTGGCGGAGCCCTCACGCTCGCGATCCCGGCCCGTTAAAAATGTAGGCGTGCGTACGTTGGTGAAGGGATAGTCATGCGCATTTTGGTCGTCGAGGACAGTCTGCCCGTGGCCAACGCCGTACGCGCAATGCTCGAGCGGCGCAAGTACGCGGTCGACATCGCCACCGACGGCGAAACCGGGCTGGATTTTCTCCTGCGCGATGCGTACGACGCCGCGATTCTCGACGTCGGCTTGCCCAAGCGCGACGGCTTCGAGATCGCGCGGCGCGCACGTGCGCTCAGCATCACGACACCGATCTTGATGCTGACTGCGCGCGACGGCGTTGAGGATCGCGTAACCGGTCTCGACTGCGGTGCCGATGACTACCTCGTCAAGCCCTTTGCCGAAGAGGAGTTGGTCGCGCGTTTGCGCGCGATCGCACGCCGTGCTACGCGTCCGATCGTCGATCGGGTCAGCGCTGGACCGCTGATGGTCGATGTGTCGGCGCGCAGCGTCACGTGCGAGGGCCGGCCGGTCGACTTAGGCGCAACGGAGTTTCGCCTGCTGGAATTTCTCGCTCGCAACGCGGGAATCACGTTCTCGCGCAACGATCTGCTCGAACGCATTTGGGATTATGAGTTCGACGGGTCGAGCAATATCGTGGATGTCTACGTCAGCCAGCTACGGCGCAAACTGAAAAAAGCCGGTGCCGGCGACGTCATCACCACGGTGTGGGGCGTCGGGTATAAGTTCGAGAAGTGATCGCGCGGCTCGTCGGCGCGTATCTCGGTATCTTTACCCTCGTGCTAGCTGCTGCGTCGTTTGCGCTCTACCTGTTTCTTGGCGCGCAGTATCACAGCGTGCTCCTTCCCGCGCTCTCGACGCCCGAAGGCGCGGCGGTGTACGAGCAGACGATGCACCGGGTCGCGCTCGAGATTCTTGCCGCCGATCTGCCGTTGCTCGTGGTGGTTGGACTCGCCGCGTGGGGGCTTGCACGACTCTCGCTGCGCCCGCTGCTTGAAGCGCAAGCACGTGAACGTGCCTTCATCGCCGACGCCGCGCACGAGCTGCGCTCGCCGCTCGCTACGATTGCCAGCGTTGCACAGGCTGCGCGCGGCGACAATGCCTCCCGCCGCGACGACGTCCTTGATACGATTGCCAAGACCGCGCTCGAGGCAAGCGCAATGGTCGGCGACCTCTTGACGCTCGCCCGCTCGCCGAAGCCGACGCTCTTGCAGCGCGAACCGGTCGATCTCGCAGCGCTCGCGCGTACGTGCGTACGCGAGGTCGAGTCGCGCGCCGATCTTGCCGGCATCGCGATCGAGCTGCACCTTGCGCCGGCGATCGTCGATGGCGATGTACGGCGCTTGCGCGAATTGCTGCGCAACCTGCTCGAGAACGCACTGCGCCATGCATCGGCGCGCATCATTGTCACGACAGGCGTCGAGAGCGGGCGCGCGGTGTTGCGCGTCAGCGACGACGGCACCGGCGTAGCGCCGGAGCTGCGCGAGCGGCTCTTCGAGCGCTTTGTGAGCGGAAATCACGGCGGCAGCGGTTTGGGTCTGGCAATAGCGCAGTGGGTTGTACGCGCGCATGAAGGTACGCTCGCACTCGAAGATCGGCAGGGCGGCGCGTCGTTCGTTGCGTTGTTTCCAACAATCGTCGTCTAACGTGCGAACCGATATGCGCGCAGCGGCATATACGGAGTATGATTACATTAGCAGCGCTCACCTTCGCCCTCACTGTGGCGAACCCAATCAACATTGCGACCTGTGCGGTCGATCCAGTTGTCGTACAAAGCGGAGGCGACGTCACGACCAGCGAGACGATCGCAACGCAAATCCACATCGCGTTCGCCAATACCGGCAACAAGCCGATTTCATCTGTCGCGTTTGCCGTCAGTCAGGACGGAAAGACAAGTACGATCCTCGATCGGGGAACGTTTTCGCCCGGGGTCGCGATCTCGCACTACTGGAGCGGCGACCGCACTCTCCAAGACGTCTCCTGTAGCGTCAACTCGGTCCTCTTCGCCGATGGAACGGCCTGGACGAACCAATCGGGCTCGGGCGGCATATACGGGTTATGAGACACTTCCTGATCGGCCTCGCGCTTCTCGCGCTCGTGCCCGCCCTTGCGCACGGTGCCCCGGCCGGTTCCGTTATCACCGTGCACATCCATGACTACGCGTACAAGTCGCCGGCCGTCACGATTCATACCGGTGATACGGTACGGTTCATCAACGATGACAACGATGCCCATACCGTAACGTCAAGCGACGGGCTGTTCGACTCGAAGGGTCTCGATACGAATGGCATATGGGAGCACACGTTCGCAAAAGCCGGCACCTACAATTACTTTTGCGAACTGCACCCGTACATGAAGGGCACTATCATCGTGAGGGACGCGAACGCATGAGACGCAACGATTTCCTGAGTCATGTTGCCTGGACGGGGAGCGGTATCGCCTACGCGCTCTCCGGCGCCGGCATCTTCACCGGCCGCGCGCTCGCCGACGCCGCACCGGCCACGCAATTCGTGCAGATCAGCGATAGCCACATCGGCTTTCATCAACCCGCCAACCCCGACGTTGGGGCTACGTTGAAGGCCTCGGTCGATGCGATCAATGCCATGCCGGTGCAGCCGAAGTTCGTAGTGCACACCGGCGACATTACGCATCTGTCGACGCAACAACAATTCGACGATGCGCGCGCAATCTTGAGTCAACTGCGCGCGCCGCTGATTGCGCTTCCGGGCGAGCACGATGTGCTCGGCAACGATTTCAAGCCATATAAGTCAAACTTCGGCATCAAGGACGCCGAGAGCGGCGGTTGGGCATCCTGGGACGATAACGGCGTCCATTACGTCGTATTGCTCAACGTGTTCAACTTCGAGAAGATGGGTTTGATGGGCAACGATCAGCTCGCTTGGCTGAAGAAAGATCTGCAGTCGCAGTATCAATCGACGCCGATCGTCGTTTTCACGCATGTCCCGCTCTATGCGCTCTTTCCGCAGTGGGGCTGGACCACCGAAGACGGTGCAAACGCGCTGGCGATGCTGAGCGGCTTCGACCACGTGACGGTCCTCAACGGGCATATCCACCAGATCGTCACGCACGTCGAGGGTAACATTCACTTCGCATCGGCGACGGCGACGGCGTATCCGCAGCCACAACCGGGCACGGCGCCGAATCCAGGTCCAGTGACCCTTCCCCACGATCAATTACTGCACGCGATCGGGTATCGGACGGTGCGCCTCGATAACGGCACGGCGGGCATTGAGCAACATCCACTGGGCTAGGAGGCAATGCGAGATTCTGCGCTCGAACGCGCATTCTCAGAACGGCAATCGTGGGCGTACGAAGCGGCGTATCGCCGCTTCGGCGCGCGAATGTACACTACCGCATTGCGGGTACTCACCGATCGCGGAAGCGCACAGGACTGCGTGCATGAGGTCATGCTCCATCTCTGGAAGCGCGGTGACGCGTATCAGCCCGAGCGCGGCGCGCTCGAGGCGTTTCTGGTGACCTGCTCGCGCAACCGCGCGCTCGAACGCCTGCGCATCGCGGGTCGCCAATCCGACGCGATGCGTCGCGCCGCCACGCCGGAAGAAAGCGGAGAGTTAATGCCGGATCCGATTGAACGCGAGCGGATCGCGCGCGCGATCGACGCGCTGCCGGC
>JBAUEZ010000130.1:0-20707 GCA_049678885.1 Candidatus Aquilonibacter sp.
GGAATACGGTATGCGCGTTCGAAGGTCTGCGCGATATCGAGTGGGGCAACGGCCTGTCCCCGAATCAGTGTAAAACTCTCTTCCAGAATGTGGCAGACGGGCGCGAGCAGACGCTCTACATAGCACACGATGTATGCGTGACCGTCCGCACCTTCATGCGTGTGAATGTCGATCAGGACCAGCGGCGCGGATTCGATGGGACCTGCGCCCGTCATGAGTGGTCTTCGAAGTGGTACGCGAACGGGCCGCGCGGTCAGTGAGCGAAGCGTGAGTTTGGGCGCAAGCTTCATCCGTCGCTTCGACCGTCAACATCGAGCGAGAGGGCGTCTGTTACAAAACTATTGGCTTGCGTTGGGACATTCATCTGAGTTCCGAGTTCGACAACCTTCCCGCTAAGCCACGGAAGCTCCAACCGATTCTTCTGTTGAAGATCGCCGTACATCGAGGCAATCATGCCCTCCGGGAGCGTATCCATGAAAGCGAGGCGCTCGTCGGTAAACGATTGGTCGAGTGCGATCCCTTGCGCACGGGCCACGTCAACGACTTCACGCATGACCTCTCGCAGAAATGCGCGGCTGCGTGGATGCGACCGGATGGGACCGATGCTTCGCCGAAAAAGGCACGTCGCTGCGCTTAGGCCCACGAGGAAGACGAACTTCTCCCAGATGGCCTTTTGAATGTCGCCGCTTACCACATAGTCAATGCCGGCGGCGGCGCACGCCGCAGCAAAGGCATCCACGCGCGCGCTGCCTTGGCCGTCGAGTTCGCCGAATACCAGTCGTTGCAGTGCGCCGCTGTGCCGAATGACGCCGGGCTCCGCTATCGCAGCGGCAATGTAGCTCAGGCCCCCGATCACGCGATCGCGGCCGACGATTCGCCCGATCCGATCGGCGGCGTCAACGCCGTTTTGGAACGAGACGACCATGGTCTGCGCACTGATGACCGGCCGAACAGCCTCTGCGGCCGCTTCCGTATCCCAAAGCTTGACCGCGATGATCACAACATCTACCGGCGGCATGCCGTCCACGCGCTCGACCGCATGCACGTCGCGCACGTGTAATGGAGCAACGCTACTCTCGACGCGCAAACCATCCCGTTGTATCGCAGACAGGTGCTTTCCGCGCGCGACGAACGTCAAAACGTTGCCGACTGCGGCCAGTCGAGCGCCGAAGTAGCCGCCGAGGCCACCGGCGCCCATCACTACGATATTCACCCGGCGACGGGATGCGACGACGTTGAGACGGGGACGTTCGCGGTGCGCATGCCGATGGCGCCAAGTGCTTCTCCCAGCGACCAAATCGATGCGCCGAGCAGTGTGACGTCCTTGAGCAAGAATGGCCAAATGCCGCTATTCGGCGACAGCGCGCCAGGCGTGGTGAACAAGAAGCTCACCGTTGAAAGGAAAATCACGATCCCCATTCCGCTGCCGATCGCGGACAGCCGCGCAGAAAAGAGCCTAGAGGCGATCAGCAGTCCGGTCGCGATTTCGAAAATACCAAAGAAGTCGGACGCGCCCTGAACGCCGAGAACGCCGGTCATCCAAAAGAACAGCGGGCTGTGCGAGATCAACGGTTGTATGCCGTGCGCCTCCGCGGCCGTGAACTTCAGCGAACCGATTGCAAGTAGGACGCTTACGAGGCCGACTCGGGCAACGATGCTGCCAAGATGCATCGTTCGTTGGGCGATTGATGTAGTTTTCATATCCTCTTTCAAGCTAATTCTTCGGATGGACAAGCTTCTCGAGCTTGTCGAGTGTGTCGGCGGGCTCGGGCCGAAAGCGGTAGTCGGGATTCGCTTGCGCATATTTGACGCGGTGATCCGTGTCGATAATGAATCGCGCCGGAACCGGAAGTTGCCATCCTCCCTCGCCATTAATCTCGGCGATGTTGGTCTTGAACGTATCGAGATAGAGCTGCTTGAGTTCGTCGCTAAATGTGTAGCTCAAGCCGAATAGCGTTGCGACCGCAGAGTTGGCGTCGCGCAAGATGGGATACGTAATGCCGTGGTCACGTCGCATCGCTTCAACCGACTCGCTGCGCTCCGGCGAAAGTACCAGCAGCGTTGCACCTGCCTTACGGATGTCGTCGTCGATCTCGTTGAGCGCTAGGAGCTCCTGATTGCAGTACGGGCACCATGTTCCGCGGAAAAAACTCAGGACGAGTGGGCCCTTGGCGAGGAGATCTTTCGATGAAACACGAGACCCGGCAGAATCATATAGCTCGAACGGCGGAGCGAGGTCGCCGACGCGTAACACGCCGCGAAGTACGCCGTCCGCTTCCAACTGTCGGAGTTGGCGCTCGAGGATATCGGAAACCTGGGGCTTGAGAAGGCTCGCGTACTTCTCGCGCAGACTTGCCAGCCGGCTCTCGAGTGTCGTTGTCTTGATCATGTTGCCTCTTTAGTATCCCGAGTTGTCGCCAAATGCGATGACGGGACAGTTGACAAGGAACCCCGCGGGCTTCGGATCGTGCGCCGCAAATGTGGCGTACGACGTGATACGTGTCGTTTGCGGCGTGCCCACGACCTGAGCGCTCCAGAGCGGCGAGTACGCATTTTGATCGTACGGGTGCATGACATTCGGTATGAGCGAAAGGATGTTGAAGGGTGCGCTGATTTGCGCCGCATTTGCTAACGTTGCGTCTTTATCGAGCGGCGTGTCGAGTGCGAGATATTTGAGCCCTTGCGCCATGGCTGCGGCAGTCGGCCCGTTGGCAACGACGCCGATAGGAATCGTCGCGGCGCTATTGGCTTTCGCGAGACGCGGCACGTAGGTCGCCCGCTCGACCGTTGCGGCGACAGGATCCGAGGCGTCGGGACTGATGTAGTAGATCGGCTTACCGTCAACGAATCCGCGCGCAAGCGTGAGTGTGACCGTCATGCGGGCCGTGTCGATCGCAAGCACGCGGTCTTCCGTGTTCGTATGTGTCGTTACGTCGAACGGTCCATCGCCGGTGGCGAGGATCGGGGCGTTTAGCACGCCGTCTTCCCCGCTAACTCGAACGAACGGCGAATAGTCTGCGTCCGCGACCCCACCCGGTGTCGCCGACGTGGGCGGAAACCCATCTGTGGACGCGACATACTTCCGGGTGGCCGAGAAATCCGGTGCGCCGGCGAAATCCAAACGGCCACCGGTACGTTTTGCGTTTTGTGTTGCCTCGTTGCCGATGTGCGCGAGGCTGGGCGAATAGGTCACGTGCAGCTTACGAGCCGTGGTCGCGTTTGATGCGTCGGTGATGATGTACCAAACGCTCTTCCCTTTTGCCGCGCCGTGGTAGAGCGGAAGAACCGCCGTGTGCGTCGTCGTGTCCACTGAAATGGTGCTGGGAAGTATTTTCTCGCTTGCCGCTTGCGCGTTCAAACTGACGGTCAGGGAAAGCATGAGGCCCGCGAGGGCGGCGATGGAACGTTTCACAGTACTCCTTGTAGCGAAATAAGTGTGTGTTAGGCGGCGTTTCGGCCGCCGTCGACGGATAAAATAACGCCGTGTACGAAGCTCGCGTCGTCTGAGGCGAGGTAGACAACGGCCGAGGCAATTTCGTCGGCAGAAGCTGTGCGGCCAGCGGGAGCCAATGCGGCGAACTGGTTGAGGGCATCGCCCATCGGCGCGGTGCCTTCGGTTCGCGTCGGGCCCGGGCTAACCGCGTTCACGCGAACGCCCTTCGGTCCGAATTCTGCCGCCCACGCCTTTGTCAGCAAATCGATGGCGGCTTTGCTGGAGCCGTACAGCGCCATGCCGGGTTGTCCGAACTCCGACACCATGCTGCTAAGATTGATGATCGCGCCTTTGCCGCGTTCGGCCATCTTCGGCGCGAGTTCACCGACCAATACGAACGGCACTTTGACGTTGAGCGCGTAGACCGCGTCAATCGTAGCTTCGTCCGTCTCTGCCGTGGGACCGAACGGGAACATAGCGGCATTGTTCACCAGAATGTCGATCTTGCCGGCGACCTCGAGCGCGCGACGCGCGAGATCCCGCGCCGAGGTTGCGTCTTTGAGGTCGGCCGCAACAAAATCAGCGGACCCGCCTTTGGCGCGAATGGCGTCAACGACGCTCGAACCGCGGGCGACGTCTCGCCCGGAGACGATAATTCGGGCGCCGCGGCGCGCCAAAGCAAAGGCAGTCGCCTTCCCGATCCCGCTGGTGGCGCCGGTGACGAGCGCGGTCATTCCTGAGAAGTCAGCCATACATTCTTTCGTAGAGAGTGGAGTAATTTCTCCATTCTACGGATAAATATTGGAGAGTCAACTCCAAAATCTGGTATACTGGGGCATGGCTTTCAGGACTCAAGGGCCGGCTAGGCGGTCACTCACCCCAAAAGGGCAAGCAACGCGCGATCGGATCGTCGCCGCCGCCGCGCGGTTGATTTTTGAGAAAGGGGCGACAGAGACGACGACCGAGGACGTTCGAGCTGCCGCCGGCATCAGTTTTTCGCAGCTCTATCATTATTTCGAGGACAAGCCGGCACTGATACACGCGGTAATAGTGCATCAGGCCGACGCCGTTCTTGCGCGTCAAGAAGAATTTCTTGGCCGGCTCGACAGCATGCGGGCGTTGCGTGCCTGGCGCGACTTCCTGGTCGAGGTTCAGCGGCAGGCGCACTGCGAAGGCGGGTGTCCCCTCGGCACGCTGTCGATCGAGCTTTCCGAGATATCCGCTGACGCACGGCGCGATCTTTCGTACGGTTTTGCGCGATGGGAGGACGGTATTCGAACGGGCCTTCGCGCGATGCACGAGCGTGGCGAGTTGAAGGCGGATGTGGATCCGGATCGTCTTGCGCTCGCGACGCTGGCCGCGGTGCAGGGCGGTTTGTTGCTGACGCAAGTCCGGCGCGAAACGGCACCGCTCGAAGCTGCGCTCGACACGGTGCTTGCGCACATCGAATCGTCAATGGCAACGAGCGGCGCCGCAAAAGCCGTCTAATAGCGAAATTTGAGCCCGCTTTCACCCTCCTAGGCTCTCTCCACGATCAACACCTGTTCGAGCGACTTCTTTGTGATGATGGGGACTTTGGCGTCCTCGGCCGCGTATCCGATCGGGATCACGACAAACGCGCGCTCGTTTTCAGGCCGGTCAAGGATCTCGGAGAGAAACCCCATTGGATTGGGTGTGTGCGTTAGCGTCGATAATCCGGCAGAGGTGAGACTCGCGAGAAATAGGCCAACAGAGATTCCGACAGATTCTTGCACGTAGTAGTGCTTGATTTTTTGTACGGTTCCATCGGGTTGTGGCACCAGACCGTATGCTTGCGCAAAGACGACCGCTAGATACGGCGCCGTGGTGATGTGTTCTTTATGCCAGTCCGTTCCGAGTGGCGCGAGCGCGTCAAGCCATTCGTCAGTCGCACGGTGTGCGTACGTCTCGCGCTCCTCTTGCTCGATCGCTTCGCGCAGTTTCGCTTTTGTCGCCGGATCCGAAACGATCACGTATGTCCACGGCTGCTGATTCGCGCCGCTGGGTGCGGTTGCGGCCGTGCGCACGGCGTTTTCAACCAGCTCCCACGGCACGGGTTCCTCGGAATACCGGCGGATGGTTCGCCGAGACTTCATCGTTTCAAGGAACGCGCGCGACGCGGCCTCGGCATCTCGCGGTTCTTTTCGAATCCGCACTGCCGGCTTCATCGGCGCAGCCGCCGCTCTAGCTAAGTATCGCTCAAGTCGCTCATCCATGCGCTCCACCGATCTCGCCCAGCACGCGCCGGCTGGCTGCCAGCACTTCGTCGGAAAGCTGCGGATTCGACTTTGCTAGGCCGCGCGCGACGATCAGAGCGCCGATCTCCGCGACGGTGATCGCCAGCGCACGCTCGCGCGACGTCGCAGTAACGGCCGACGACTGAACGGCCGTCTCGAGGTCGCGCACCGTGCGCTCGAATCCCTCGGCGAGCGACCGCGAGACGCTTTTATCTTGGCGCGCGAGCTCGCTACCGGAAGCGGCAATCGCGCAGCCTGTGGCCATGTTGTCACGGTGCCGCTTACTAAGATAGGAATCAAGATGCTCGCTGACCGACGGCTCGCCGTCTTTGGCAGATGCGACCATTCGTTCGTAGGTGCGGCGCTGGCCGTCGGCGAGCGCTTCGGCGGCAAGAGCATCCTTTGAGGGGAACTGCGCGTACAGCGCGCCGTGGGTCAGCCCCGCTTCCTTGCCGATGTCGGCCACGCCGACCCCTTCGATACCGTGCTGCCGGAACAGCTTGCTTGCAGCGCGGACCAGTGCCCGCCGATTCTCGGCCGACTGCTCCTTCGTGACTTTCATATTTAATCATTATACTCGCAATCAAAACCCTTGCCAAGCGGGGCCGGCGGCGGTATAATTGCGATCACAATGAATAACGTCACCGGACATTTTGAAGCAAAGAACGCTATCGCTCTGGTCACCGGGGCCAACCGCGGGATTGGGCGCGCCTTCACGGAGCGGCTCGCCCAAGCCGGGGTGTCCGCCGTGTACGCAGGAGCGCGCGACCTCGCGTCGCTGGCAGACCTGGTCAAGGAATACCCCTCGGTCATTCCCGTTTCTCTCGACGTGACGGATCTGCGCTCCATCGCGGACGCGGCATCTCGCGCCGGCAACCTCAACCTGCTCGTCAACAACGCCGGCGTCGCGCTGCCCGGCGGAATTACCAACAGTAACTCGCTCGAGGACGCGCGCCGGCAAATGGAAGTGAACTACTTCGGCCCGATCGCGATGAGCCGTGCCTTCGCACCGATTCTCGTTGCAAATGCGCCCTCGGCGATTATCAACGTGCTGTCGATCGCGAGCCTTATGAGCACGCCGCGACGAGGAACCTATGGGGCATCAAAAGCGGCCGCGCTCTCCGCCACGCGAACGATTCGCTCCGAGCTGGCGACGCAAGGCGTGCACGTCCTGGGCGTCATGCCCGGCTTCGTCGATACCGATATGACCGCTGCTTTCGACGTCGCGAAGATTTCCACGAGCGATGTCGTTGATGCGACCTTCGCCGCACTTGCAGCCGGTGAAGAAGAAGTATATCCCGGCGCGCAGGCGACGCAGTTCGCGGACGCCTTCTTCTCCAACCACAAGACGCTCGAGAAGCAGCTAGCAAGCTTCGCATGATCGGTATTACTTCGCCGATGTAAGGTGTCGTTGAAGACTTTTTGATCTCGCATCCCGTACTCTGTATAGGATGAATGCGATTGTGCTCGCGGCGCTTCTTGCTGCCGCCACGCCCTCGGCGTCCCCGTCGGCGACGCCCTCCCCGGTCCCAACGGCAAAGCCCGTCTACCAAAACATGCAGTGGCGTGAGATCGGCCCGGCGCTCCCGGGTGGGCGTGCGGCCAACGTCGCCGGCTCGGCCAAGAATCCGAACCTCTATTACGTTGCCTCGGCGGGCGGCGGCGTGTGGAAGAGCACCGACGGCGGCGCCACCTGGAATGCCGTCTTCGAAAAAGAGCCGGTCGCATCGATCGGCGACGTGGTGATCGATCCAACCAACGACGAGACCGTTTGGGTCGCAACCGGTGAAGGCAATCCGCGCAATGACGTCATTCCGGGCGCGGGCGTGTACAAGTCGACCAACGGCGGCAAGGATTGGACCGCGATGGGACTCGAGAAGACGCGCACGATCACGCGTTTGCTCGTCGATCCCAAAAACCCCAATCACGTCCTTGTTGCCGCACTGGGCGATTCGTTCGCGCCGAGTGAGGATCGCGGTGTTTACGTTACCGGCGACGGTGGCAAGACGTGGACGAAGACCTTGTATGTCAGCGATCAAAGCGGCGCGTCGGATCTGGCAATGGATCCAAATGATCCGAACATCGTCTATGCGGGCATGTGGCATTTCCAACGGCGGCCGTGGACGACGCAGAGCGGTGGTCCCGACGATGGGCTCTACAAATCAACCGACGGTGGAATGACCTGGAAGCAACTCACGGGACACGGTCTTCCCGACGGCACACTCGGACGCATCGGCCTCGCGGTTGCGCCGAGCAATCCCAATCGCGTGTATGCAACGATCGAAGCGTCCAAGGGTGTACTTTGGCGTTCCGACGATGCGGGCGCGAACTGGACGCTGGTGAGCAGCGAGTCGCTCGTGAACCAGCGGCCGTTCTACTTTTCGCATCTCGCGGTCGATCCAAGTAACCCCGATCACATCTTCGGCATTTCGGTCGTGCTCGTGTCGTCGCGCGACGGTGGAAAGACCTTCCGTCCGTTGCTCAACGGGCCGCACGGCGATTTCCACGGCATGTGGATCGCGCCCAATGATCCCAAGCGCATCATGGTTGCCGAAGACGGTGGCGTCGGGCGATCTCTCGACGGCGGCGGGTCATGGTTCTTCGATCGCAACTTGCCGATCGGCGAAGTCTATCACGTCGGCGTTGGGGTAGTCGGCAATCCCTACTGGGTCTGCGGCGGCTGGCAAGACAACAACGCCTGGTGCGGGCCGAGCAATTCCCTCGATCCATCAGGAATTCTCAACAAGAACTGGATCAACGTCAACGGTGGTGACGGCGAGTGGGGCGTTCCCGATCCGCTCGATCCAAATATCTTCTGGTCGGATTCGCAAGGTGGATCGGTGATCGTGTTTGACAAGTCGAACAACGATGCGTTCCTTGCGCAGCCGTATATCGCTTTGGTCGGTGAACAGTTCGATCTGCGTACGGCGAAATATCGTTTCAATTGGGATTCGCCGATTGCGTTTGCGCCGTGGGATGGGCATATCGGTTGGCTCGGCGGCAACGTGATCTTCCAAACGAAGGATCGCGGACGGCACTGGAGCGTGATCAGTCCGGACTTGACGCTCGACGAGAAGGCGCATCAGGCGCCGCCCGGCGGACCGATTACGCACGACGTGTCGAGTGCGGAGAACTACAACACGATCCTCGACATCGAAGGCTCGAGCTTGCACAAAGGCGAGATCTGGGTCGGCACCGATGATGGGCAAGTGCAGTACACGCTCGACGGCGGGTTACACTGGAAAAACGTCACGCCGCCGGGCGTACCGGACCATGGTGAAGCAGAGACCGTGGCTCCCTCCACGACCGCCGACGGCACGGTGTTCGTGAGTTTCGATCGGCATCTCATGGGCGACTACACACCATACTTGCTGGTCACGCACGACTTTGGAAAGACCTGGAGCAACATCGGCAAGAATCTGCCCTCGGGCACGTGGTACGCGCGTTCGGTGCGCCAAGATCTTCACAACGCAAAGATCGTGTACGCCGGCACGGAAACCGGCATGTTCATTTCATGCGACGCGGGCGCATCGTGGCACGACTTCAAGAACAATCTGCCGACGGTAGCGGTTCGCGACATTCGCTATCAGTCGACCTGGAATGACATGGTCATTGCAACGCACGGGCGGGCGCTGTACGTCATGGATGACTTGCGGCCGCTTCAGATGGAGGCGTGTTCTACCCCGTCACAGCCGTTTGTCATCGGGCCGCGCGTGTCGTATCAATATAATTTGCACGGCAACGACGAGGGTATCTACACCGACTACGCCGGCAGCAATCCGGAGTACGGCGCGATCTTTTGGTACTATCAGCCGACGCCGGGCGCGCAAGCACCGGTGCTGCAGATTCTCGATCGCGGGCGCGTGATTCGAACGCTGCAAGGCAATCGCGAGCCATCGCCGTTCGCGCCGCCTTCCGCCGACAGCAAACCGAAGCCGAAGATTCCCAACGGCGCCGGTCTGCAATCGTTCGCGTGGGGGTATGCCGTCGACGGGCCGGTGAAATGGAATGGGGCAGGCAAGTTCTTCAAGGGTCCGGATGCGGGTGCATCGGTGCCTCCGGGAACCTATGGGTATCGCATGACCGTCGATGGAAAGACCTTCAGCGGTAACTTCGTCGTCAAAGCCGATCCGTCAACGCGTTTCACCCAAGCGGAAATGGTCGCTTCGTACGAGTTCTCGAACCGCATCTTCGCCAAGCTCTCGACGCTCGACGTGGCGCTCAATAGCCTCGACGACGTGCGTGCGGCGCTAACGAAGAAGAACGATACGGTGGGATTGGCGCATCTGCAAGACATGCAAGATCAACTGACCGCAAACTATCAGGGCTTTGAAGACTTCGTGCAACGCTCCGGTAAGCTGCGCGAGGATTTGATGAGCGTGGGCGGCACCGGATTGATCACGCCGGCGGTCTTGGATGCGGAACGGCGCATGAATGTGGAATGGGCTACAGACGCGCAAGCGTTCAACGCCTACATTCAAACGCTGCCGGCCGATGTTCCCAAGCCGAAGCCATTGCCGTTGTAGTTCCTTCTGGCGCTACCAATCAAAATGCCCGATTGTATCGGGCATTTTGATTTTGATCGGGTTTCGGCGCCCTAATATTCAAACGTTCCAACCACCTCGTTGGAGTTTGGTTGATAATCTTCCAACGCTATGTACCAGAGTATCCCATTCTGAGCGAAGGCAAGGCCGTGGACCTTATAACCCGTATAGCCCGCGCCGCTGATGAAGTCGCGAATTTGCGTACCATCCGTGGTCACGTACCCGATTTTCCCAATGCCCTCAGGCGGCCCTTGCTCCGCGAACCATATTCTTCCGTCTGGTCCGGCGACGATCGCGGAAGGACTGCCGGCTGCCGTTGGGATCGTAAACTCGGTGATCGTTCCTGACGTCGTCACGCGCGCGATCTTGTTGCCGGCGTACTCGGCAACCCAAAGATTACCATCCGATCCGGCGACAATGCCGTTCGGTTGCGCATTTGCCGTCGGAAGTGTGTACGTCGCGAGAATCGCCCCCGATGACGGAGACACTTTCCAAACGTGACCTCCCGGTCCATCGACCATCCAGACGTTTCCGTCAGGTCCGGCAGTGATTGCGGCTACCGCGGAACCCGACGGATATGACGCATATTCGGTGATGGTTCCGCTCGGCGTAATCTTCCCATACACGTGATTCCATCCGTCGTCGAACCAAACGTTCCCGTCAGGTCCGAGTCCCACTTCGTCGGGAATCGCATAGGTTTGCCCCGTTTGCTGAATCGGGAACGACGTATCGACGCCTGCAGGCGTGACTTGCTCGATCGAGGTGTCGGCTTCGTTCGCGGCCCAGATGTTGCCGTCCGAACCGAGCACGATGCCGTTTACACCTTGACCGTTCCCGTTTAAGGGATACCACGTCATGCTGCCGTTTGACGTGACCTTGAAGATACCGGGAACCTGGGTGGCGCCGACCCACATGTTCCCGTCGGAGCCGAGCGCCATTGCCCATACGCCGGGCGTCTCTTGTCCGAATGACGTCGTTACCTCGGGTACGTTGTAGGTGCTCAAGAATCCGGGCTCCGCCGCGAACGTCGCGGTGGCAGAAGCCGCACCGGACATTGCGGCAGTAATGGTTATTGTGGCGTCGCTCTGAGCGCCCGTGTAGCTCAGCGTAGCGGTGCTTGATGAACTCGTCAGCGTCGTCGTGGAGAGCGACGTGACATCGGTCGCATCGCTGTCGCTCAGCATGATCGGCGACGCGTACGGACCCAGCACCTGGTTTCCGTCGGCATCTACCCCGGTAACCGTGACCGTCGAGGTTGCGGCCGTGCCGACCGGCGGGTTCGGATTCGAGAGCGCGACCGCGAGTTTCACGATCGTTCCCGTGACCGCGACGTTCACCGTCGTGGGCGTCGACGAAACCGTCTCCACCATCGTGGCTCTCGCGATAGCGGTTCCGCTGCCGTTGGCTTGATCGTAAGCAGTCACGACGAACGTGTCGTTGCCGGCCGGCGCGGAAACACCGACCGTGCAGTTGCGGCCGCCCCCCGATGCCGCTTTGCAGAGCGAAGACGTCGCAGAGACGTTCGCCGTCGCAAGGACCGCAGTGCCGATACCGATCGTGACCGACATCGTGCTGTCGGTGAAGTCCAGGGTGTGCGCACCGGACTTGACCGCACTGCTCGATACCGGCGCCAACCCTGGAATATGCATCACGAAGTTGATGTTTGGTTGTTGCGATGGCAACGGCGACGCCGTCGCCGTGCTCGTAGCACTTGGAATCGGTTTGAATCCGCCGCCTGAGCCACCGCCGCAGGCGGTGAGCAGTGCGGCCAGCGCGCATGCGAGCGCGAGTGAACGATGCGATTTCATACTCCTACCACCGCCTTGATGAGTGCGCGTGCATACGGCACGCCGACGCCTGTGACAAGGTCGTATCCCGGCCCAGCGATATACCCACCGTACGTCGGGCCCGGGCACGCTGCGCCGGCCGCACAACTCAATGCGTTGCTGCCGTAAATGACGTCGTAGATCGTCGATGCGTACTCGGACGAGTTCGCGTAAATTTTGTAGAAATACGCGGCCGGGTTGCCGAGACGATACGGGTACGGTCCGCTTGCGGTAGCGCACCTCGCCGTTTGTTTACAGGCTTGCAACACCAGCGCCCACATCGCCGCAGCTTGCGGAGCCGCGACACTGGTGCCGCCCACCGGTAAGATCTCCTCGTCGCCGGCGAATTGACTGCCGCCGTAGGTCAGTACCGTAACGCCGGTGAGCGCATCGCCGTCGAGCGCGATGTCGGGAACGTTGCGCGTCGTTCCGGTGATGCCGGATGCACCCGTTTGCGGGATCGAAAGCGGGAAATACGCAGAAACGCCGCCGCCGGAACCATCCGCTCCGCCCGAGCGCGTTCCCCAGCCGGTGATTGGTCCGAGAAGTTGGCCGGCTGAATTCATCGGCGTGTTCACGCCGCCGACGCTTACAACGTTGGGATCCGTCGACGGATAGGAGACGCAGAGTGCATCCGGATTCGGGGCAATGCCCACGTACGGCGCGCACGATTCCGCGCCCGAGTCACCCGATGAAACGAAGACGGCGATGCCTTCACTCGCAAGGGCGGCAAACTCGAGGGGTTCAACCCCCTCGCCGGAGGCGTTGAACTCGCCGCCGACGTTGAGCGTTTCCGGTCCGCCGAAGCTCAGCGAGAGCACGTCCTCGGTATCATCCGCGATAGCAGTATTGATCTCGGCATCCGCTTCGGCTAGGCCCTGTTGCGCTTGCCCCGTGCCGGCTGGACAGTCGGCACCGATGACCCCGCAGCCGTCGGCCGGATTGTACGCGAGATAGTAGTGGAGGTTCGCACCCGGTGCGAGACTTGCAAGCTGCTCGGTGTCGAGCTGCGTCTCGGTATCTTCCGGATTGCAACTCGGCGGATTAGGATATTCCGATGAGTAGGGCGGTAAGCAAAAACCGCTCGCTCGCGTCACGGGCGGCGGTGACGCGAAACCGAGCGCCGTATTTCCGGGCGCATTCGCGTCGGTGGCCGAGACGACGGTCACCGTTCCGGTGCCGCCGACGTTCAACATTTGCTTGAACGCGGGAATGTCTCCGGCGGAGAAGGGCCCCGTGCCGATTACACCCGTCGTGATGCCGGTGCCCGTGTATCCCGCTGCATACGCACCCTGATAATCGAACGCAGCCGCGGTCTGTTGCGGTGAGTAGCCGTAGATAACGCCGTTGCCGGCGCCATTTGCGCCGGCGTTCGAGACGCTCACGTGATCCGAGAAGTCGTTCGTCACCATGACGATGTTGGTGGCTCCGACGATGCCCGTAGAGCTGGGCGGCGCCGGCGTGCTCTCCGGCGCAAGGAAGGTCCGCGTGCCCTTGCTATACCAGCCGAAGGTCGTGTGCAGTGCACTCTGCATTTTTGCCTGCGGACCCGTCACGTGCAGCAGCAGCCTTTGCGGCCACGTCGCCACAGAAATACCCTGCGACTGGAAGTACTTAACTGCGGCGTTGTACGTCGTCTGCGAAGCGCCGTATTGATCGCCGATCTGTTGCGGCGTGAGGAAATGCCGGTAATTCGCGCTCTTTGGGTCGCTGACCGACTTCGCGTAGTTCATCAGCCCCGTGGCATTTTGCATCTGTGGTACGAGGTCGACGCTGATCGATGCGAGGTTGTTCGCCGCAGCGACGAGCCTTGCGCCTTGCAGCGCCTGCGTCGAGTAACTAAACGTAGATGACGACGTCGACGTCGACGTGATTGGCGTGGTTCCACCTACCGCCGATGCGGGCGGAACCATTGACGTGCTTCCCGAACCGCCGCCGCCGGAACATGCCGCGAGGATCGCGGCCAGGAATGGTAATCCGTAGCGTAACTTCACGGTGTGTGCCTCATAATGGAGCCGGTACGAACTGAATTATTCATCACGCGCACGTCTCGCGCGTGAGCAACGGCGATGAGCGTGGTGGCGCGAGCCAGCGAGGGCCGCGGCAGCAGAGCCAACGACGTAACGGATTGCGAAGAACTTTGGGCGGTCGCGCGGCGAGCGAGCGACGACGTGGTCGCGTAGCTCGCAGATTGTAGCGCGAGCGTTTCGCTGACCGTCGTCACGACAAGCGGTGTCGGCGGTGTCGTGTAGGTGAAGGCGAAGACCGAGCCAGACTGCGTGCTGTAGTCGTAGTAGTCCTGGAGGTTGTCGCTCACGACTTCGCAGAGCAGTCCGTACGAGCTGCTCACATATTGCCTGATTTGGTCGGTTTCCCACTCGCCGAAAACCGTATCGAGCCGATTTTTCGTTTCTACGAACTCTTCGGTGCTCGCCGATTGGTACGATGAGCCAACCTTGCACGAGGAGGGCAACGCCGTCGAACCTTCGTCGACGTAGGTGTCCGACGCAAACGCCGGCGGAGCGACGGGATACCAATCCGGAAGCGTAAATGCAGTCGCCTCGTTTCCGGCTGGGATGTTCATGCCGATCGTAAGCTCTCCGCCCGAGGGAGCCTCAACCGTGAGAGAGGTCTGGGCATTCGTAAAGCCCTCGAGCGGAACGTCATAAACGCCGCTGCCGTCGTCTCGGGTCAGCGCGGATGCGGTACCGCCTTCGGGATACGTGAACTGCTCCTGATACGTCCCGTCGGCGCCATACGCCGCCGTGATGTTCTCGTCGTTCGGATCGTTCTCCGTATCGCTGCGCGCCGCCGTGTTCGTCCACCGCCCGCCGTACACGTACGGGAGCTCCTCGACGACGCCGTTGCCGGTTCCGAAGGTGGTCTGCGTGGCGACGTCGTTCGAGTCGGTGGACGACGTGCCGATCTCGGTCACATCGATGCCGTTCGCACGCGCTGAATCGGCGACGTACGAAAGATACGCTTGCGACGTGGTAGTCGTCGTCTGCAACTGACCGTCGTCCGTTTCGTTCGTCGTGAATTCGGTTAGGTTGCTCTGTCCGTTGAACGATCGACCTGTCGAAACCGAAACGTTTTGCGTGATGTTCTGATTCATGGTGCTAATCCACGGTGTAGAAGTGGGTAGCGGGGTTGAACCGCCGTACTGCGATGGGTCCGGTGGCGGCGTCGCATAAAGCGTCACGGTTTGACTAAGCGATCCCGCGTACTTGAAGGTGTCCCCGGAAGCCGTTGGATTCGGACTTGGCGATGCAGTCGGATTCGCGGTGGGATTCGCCGTCGGGACAACACCTGGGCTTGGGGTGGTTCCACCTCCTCCACAGGCGGATAACGTAAGGAGGGCTAGCGGCACAAGTAACGTGCCGAGGCGTCGTATTCGTCGAAGTATCAACGTAGAAGAAACCTCCACGGAAAAATTATCCGAGGTGGTTTCTGTGTTGTGAATGTGGCTACTGCGCGAAAGAGTCCAGAAAGAGTCCAGAACGCCGGGCGCGTTGACGCGTCGTGTAGTCGGCGTACGTATGCAAGAAGTCCTTCGATGCGCGGAACAACTGCCTCGCTTGCGCCGTCTTCCCGTCGCGGACATATGCCTCGACCGCGATGAGACGTGCTTTCGCGGCGGCCGGAAAGAGCGCCGCATTTTCGAGCGACTGCGCTACCATAATCCCCGTTTCCGAGGCGGCGCCGAATTCGCCGCCCGCCAACCGAGCGTCTGCCTCTGCAACGTTGATGAGAAAGTCCGCGCGAGCCGAAAGCGGGGCCCGCATTCTGACTTCCGCAAGTTCGCGGAGCGTCTCTTCCGGACCGGAGCGTTCCAGAATGAACGGCGCAGCGTTCGCGACGAGCACTGCGAATCGGTCGTACCCACAAACCTCCTTGGCCATGACAAGGCCGTAGTCGATGTACGCCATCGCTTTCGGCCGATCGATGTCGGCGAGCGCGATGCCGTATTCAACTACACCCATCGCTAGATCCGGAAGGTACTTATGATGCTGTAGCGCCAGAAGCGCATCGTGCAACTCAAGTGCACATCTCGCCGAGTCGCCGTTGCGCTCTTGCGCGATTCTGGCGCGCTGCCGCTGGAGATACGCGCTACCGTATGGGACCACCGACCGATCGATGATGCCCTGCGCACGCTGAAGCAGCTCGTCGGCGCGTTGCCATCGCCCGCATCCGATGCAAATCTCGGCTCCAAAGCCCAACAAAATGGCGAACTTCGTCAGAGCGCGTCCATCCATCGTACGCCCGTTGTCCAAGTCGTGAACCGCCTGGTTGAAGCGCTCCAGTGCGACGTTGAACCTTCCTTGCACGCCATGCAGCGCGATTTCGGAGATGGCAACTCGCAGCGCCGCTTCGCGACGCATCTCGTCGTTGGCAGAAGTCGCGACGATGCGGGATAATTGATTCACTGCCTCCAGGGACTGCCGAATGTTTCCCAGGATGCGAGCTGCG
The DNA here is from genome assembly GCA_049678885.1 of Candidatus Aquilonibacter sp. GTDB lineage: Bacteria > Vulcanimicrobiota > Vulcanimicrobiia > Vulcanimicrobiales > Vulcanimicrobiaceae > Aquilonibacter. Next base: position 16,529 of record JBAUEZ010000130.1, read on the forward strand.
TCGGCAACGGTTGTCCATACATCGATTTCCCTGGGCTGGCCGCGTACCTCATTAAGGACCCGGAGCGATTCGCGCCAAGCTGCGTCGAAGCGGCCCTGCTTGAAGAGCAGATCCACAAATTCGTGATGCAACGTACGCGGATCCGAGAACGCAGACTCGACCTGCTGGCGGGGAAGAGCCCCTTCGAGAGCCTTCGCAACGCGAAGAAACGCCTCGCGACGATCGACATAAAATTGGCTGCGACAGATGCCGAGTTCAGCGGCAACTGCCTTGTGTGACTCACCGTGGAGATCGCACCGAACCAGAACCTGATACAGCCGGTAGCGGCGATCTTGGGTCGCCGCCGCCGGCCGCCTTGAATCCAGACTCTCCACCGCTCGAATGATCCGCGCCCGTAGGCGATCGTGCGATTCATCGGCATACGACGCGAGTAGTGGATTCTTGCGAAGAGCGACCGCATCGTCGAGATCGCGCAAGAGGCGCCTGGCGTTGGCGTATCGGACATCAGCCTTCGTCATAGAGTACGAGCCTTCTGCGGCTGACACGTTGTGGGCTCCCAGCGCAAGCGATCAAGAGGAGTCCCCCGCCGCGGCCTGTCGCGCATACACGGGCCTGCACGTGGTGTTTCATATCCTGTGATCGATCGATTCCATCCGCTTGTAAGCGAGTGGTTCAGCAGCCGTTATGGCAAACCGACCGAGCCGCAGCTTCAGGGCTGGCCGGCCATTCGTGCCGGAAGCGACGTGCTGATCTCGGCGCCCACCGGCTCGGGCAAAACGCTTGCCGCATTTTCGTTGTGCCTCGATGATCTCGTGCGGCGCGCGGCGGCGAACGAACTTGCGGATGAGACGCTGGTTGTCTACGTCTCCCCGCTCAAGGCGCTCACGAATGACGTTCGTAAGAATCTCGAGGTGCCGCTGGGCGAGCTCGTGGCCTCGGCCGCGCAACAAGGCGTACCGCTTGCCGAGATCCGCACGGCGGTACGGACTGGTGATACGACGCCCGCCGAACGACAACGGATGCTCAAGAAGGTTCCGCACGTGCTCGTCACCACGCCGGAGTCGCTCTTCATGATGCTCACCGCGGAGAAGTCCCGCGCACTGTTCACCAACGTGCGCACGGTAATCGTCGACGAGATTCACGCTATGGTAAGGGACAAGCGTGGCTCGCACCTCGCGTTGACGCTCGCGCGTCTCGATCGTATCGTCGAAACCGCCGGCGGCACGAAGCCGCAACGGATTGGGCTGTCAGCCACGGTACGGCCGCTCGAGAACGTCGCGCAGTTCTTGAGTCCGCAGGCGCAAATAATCGACGTCGGCAGCCGGCGCGAGATGACGGTCGCGGTTGAAGTGCCGCGCGACGAACTCGGTCCGGTGGCAAGCACCGAGATGTGGGGCGACGTCTACGATCGCATCGCGGAGCTGATCCGCGCTAATCGCACGACGCTGATATTCGTCAGCACGCGGCGCATGAGCGAGCGCGCCGCTTTTGCGTTAGCTGAACGTCTCGGCGAGGGCACCGTGCTCCCGCACCACGGAAGCCTCTCACGCGAGAAGCGATTTGAGGCAGAGCATCGGCTCAAGGCGGGCGAGCTTCGTGCCGTCGTCGCGACCGCGTCGCTGGAACTGGGCATCGATATCGGCTCGATCGATTTGGTCGTGCAACTTGGTTCGCCGCGCTCGATTTCGGTTGCGCTGCAGCGCATCGGCCGATCGGGTCACTGGATCGGCGCGCGTCCCCACGGCCGGCTCTTCCCGACGACGCGCGACGAGCTGCTCGAGTGCGGTGCGCTGGTGCGCGCAATACGCACCGGGGCGATGGACGCAATCACAATTCCTACATCGCCCCTCGACATTCTTGCGCAGCAGATCGTGGCGGCGTGCGCGAGCGACGATTGGGACGTGGAGGCGTTGTACCACATGGTGCGCTCGGCGTACCCGTATCGCGAGCTGGCGCGTAAGGATTTTGACGACGTCGTCGACATGCTCGCCGACGGCGTCGCGACCTCGCGCGGACGCAGCGGCGCGTACCTGCACTTCGACCGTGTCAACGGACGGTTGCGCGGACGGCGCGGCGCGCGCATGGCGGCAATCACCTCGGGCGGCGCAATTCCGGATACGGCCGTCTACAACGTGATCGCCGAACCCGATGAGCACAAAGTCGGTACATTAGATGAAGATTTCGCCATCGAGAGTCTGGCGGGCGACATCTTCATGCTCGGGACGACGTCGTGGCGCATCCGCCGCATCGAACCGGGCGTCGTGCGCGTCGAAGATGCGCAGGGGGCACCGCCCACCGTCCCGTTTTGGAACGGCGAAGGCCTCGGCCGCACGATCGAGCTGTCGCGTGAAGTGGCCGCGGTTCGCGCGGCGATCGACGAGCGCGACGACGCCGCCGCGCGAGAGTTTTTGATCGCCGAGTGCGGGCTCGACATGCCGGGTGCGGATCAGGCGGTCGCCTACGTACGCGCCGGCAAAGCGATTCTCGGCGTCGTCCCGACCGATCGCACGATCGTGGCCGAACGATTTTTCGACGAAGCCGGCGGCATGCAACTCATCCTGCACACGCCGTTTGGTGCGCGCATCAACCGCGCGTGGGGCCTCGCGCTGCGCAAGCGCTTTTGCCGGTCGTTCAATTTGGAGCTGCAGGCCGCGGCGACCGACAACGGGATCGTGCTCTCGCTGACCGACCAACACGCATTCCCGCTCGAGATCATCTTCGAGTACGTCAAGTCGGCAAGCGTCGAATACGTCCTCACGCAGGCGATGTTGCCCGCACCGATGTTCGCGGCCCGTTGGCGCTGGAACGCGATGCGCGCGCTCGCGATCCTGCGGATGCGCGGCGGCCGCAAAGTTCCTCCGCAACTGCTGCGAATGCGCGCCGATGATTTGATCGCGGCGCTCTTTCCGGATCAAGCCGCGTGCCCGGAGAATCTCACCGGACCGATTCGCATTCCCGATCACGTGCTGGTGCGCGAAACGATCGACAACTGCTTGCACGAAGCGATGGATCTGGATGGCCTGACGCGGATTCTGCAGAGCCTTGAAGCCGGCGAAATCCGCACGGTCACAATCGATACGCCGGAGCCATCGCCGTTCTGTCACGAGATCTTGAATGCGAACCCATATGCATATCTTGACGACGCACCGCTCGAAGAGCGCCGCGCACGCGCTGTGCAGCTACGACGGACGGTCCGCAGCGACGTCGACGGTGCCGGCATCTTGAGCGCTGAAGCGATCGCCGAAGTTGCACAGGAGTCGTGGCCCGTCGTGCGCGACGCCGACGAACTGCACGACGCCTTGGCGACCCTCGTGGTGTTGCCGGCGGTCCCGGAGTGGACCGCTTGGTACGAGGAACTCGTTGCGCAGCGCCGCGCGACAACGCTGCGTTCCGCGGCCGGGGCGTTCTGGACCAGCGCGGAACAGTTAGAGCTCGCCCACGCCGCGTACCCCGATGCGACATTCAGTCCGCAGATCGATGCGGCAACGCACGGCGAGGTGCCTGAAACGCACGACGCCGCCGTCGCCGAGATCCTGCGCGGATGGCTCGAGTCGAGCGGACCGGCCACGAATCTCGAACTCGCCGAACGTTTCGGCATCGACGTGCCAACGATCGACGCCGCGCTGATTCGCCTCGAGACCCAAGGCCAGGTTTTGCGCGGGCGTTTTCGCGGCGGAGAAACCGAAGAGTGGTGCAACCGTCGCGTGCTCGCGCGCATCCATCGGCGCACGCTCGGCGCGCTGCGACGCGAGATCGAGCCCGTCTCCTCGATCGAATACGTGCGCTTCTTGCATCGCTGGCAGCACGTCGCAGCGGGCTCGCGTCTGCACGGCGTTGATGGAACGCTGCAGGTCATTCGGCAGCTCGAAGGTTACGAGATTCCCGCCGCGGCGTGGGAGGCGCAGATTCTGCCCTCGCGCATTACCGATTACCGCCGCGAGTATCTCGACAAGTTGTGCTATTCGGGCGAAGTGATGTGGGGGCGCCTGTCCGCGCATCCTGCGCTCGAGCTGGACGACGAATCAAACCGTCGCGTGCGTCCGACCAAGCTTGCGCCGATTTCGCTCTTTACGCGCGATGACGCCGAAGCGCTGATCGTGCGCGACGAGTACAAGACCTCGGGCCTTTCCCACGCGGCCTGTGACGTGCTCGACGAGATTCGCCGCCGCGGCGCGCCGT
>JBAUEZ010000131.1:0-9313 GCA_049678885.1 Candidatus Aquilonibacter sp.
CTTCCCAGTAGATACGACGCTAATCGAGCCGCTCGATCCATGATGAAATAAAGAAAAGCGCACCGAGCTAATGCTGCGATGCGCTTCCCTCGACTACGCTTGCGAACGCTGCGCGTTCGCTGTGCTACGCTCGGGATGACAAAACTATTCGGTGCTTCCGTTGATTTGATCCAAGTGCGCGATCTGCTGGCCGATGTACTCCATCGCCTTGCGCAACTGCGGATCGTTCTTCGGATCGCCGAAACGCGACGTGCGCGGCTCGGCCACGGTGATATCGGGTACGATTCCGAGATGGTTGATGTCGCGGTTGTGCGGCGTGAGATAGCGCGCGGTCGTGATCTTTACCGCTGAGCCGTCGGGCAACGGGTAGATCGTCTGTACGACGCCCTTGCCGAACGTCTTCACGCCGACGAGCGTGCCGACGCCGCTATCCTGAATCGCACCCGAGGTGATCTCCGAGGCCGACGCAGTGAATTGATTGACGAGCACCGCGAGCGGCACCGGCGATATCGCGGTGTCGCTTGCTTCGAGCGTGGTGATGTTCGAGCCGCGCGACTCGACCGAAACGATCGGACCCGACGCTATGAACTTCGAGCTCACGCCGACTGCGGCTTGTAAGTAGCCGCCGCCGTTGTTGCGCAGATCCATGATAATCGCGCGCGCGCCCTTCTTGTGTAAGCGGTCGAGCGCCGCGGCGAGTTCGGTCGACGTATCCCTGCCGAAGACGGTCAGCGCGACGTAGCCGATATTGCCGGGCAGTATCTTGTCGAAGACGCTGAGCTGGTGGATCTTCGCACGCGTCAGCGTGATCGGGGCGAGCGGCTTGCCGGCGCGCTGCAGCGTGATCGAGACCTTTGTGCCTTCTTTGCCGCGCAGGTGTCCGCTGGCGCGATCTACTGTCCAGCCTTTGGTCGATTGACCGTCGATTGCAATGATCAGATCGTCTTGCTCGACGCCGGCTTTATCGGCCGGCCCGTCCGGCACGATGTCGCTGACCGCAATGTACTTGCTCGCGTCGTCTTCCTGGATCACAATGCCGGTGCCGCCGAAATCGGCGCCATCGAGTCCGGTGTTGAGCTCGGCGTAATCCTTCGGATCGAGAAAGACCGTGTAGCGATCTTTCACCGAGTTAAGCATGCCCGCGATCGCCGAGTAGGTCAGATCGGTCGCCGACACTTTCTTGCCGGCTGCGCGCTGCGCGTCTTCGATATCGAGTTCGACCGAGCGCACGTTGGCATCATCGCCTGCCGCATGGAACGTTGGGACCTTGGTAGTGACGTGATGCTTGGTTAGCGTGTAATTGAGCCCTGCACGCGCACCATCGAGGACTTGCTGATCGTCGACCTTCTTATAGAACTCGCTGATGAGATAGTGATAGCTCGTCGATACTTCGCCGGATTGCGTTGCGCTGATCGAGGGCGTGGTGGATGCGGCCATCGCCGACGACAAACCCAGAACAGCGGCGCCGACGGCGCCCGCGAGGACGAGGGAGAGAGTGCGCTTCATGGTAACCGATCTATTGTTGAAGTTGTGCGAGTTGGGCCTTGGCAGCAGCGAGCTGTTTGTCGGCGGGAGTGTCGAGCGGAACGTCGTCGCCTTGCGCAATCACAACGTCCGGCATGATGCCTTTGTGCTGGATCTCGCGTCCGAGCGGCGTGAGATAGCGTTGCGTGGTGATCTTGAGCGCGCCGCCGTCGGGCATATCGTAAATGCTCTGGATCACGCCCTTCCCAAAGGTCTTGGTTCCTACGAGCTTCGCGAGGTGGTAATCCTGTAACGCGCCGGCGGTAATCTCGGATGCGCTCGCCGTGTACCGGTTAACCAAGACGACGAGCGGTTGGCCGCCGATTGCGTCGCCGCGTGCCTCTTCGATTTGACGGTGACCTTCGCGATCGATCGTCGAGACGACCGTGCCCTGCGGGATAAAGTAGCTCGAGATGTCGACTGCAGCGCTCACCAACCCGCCGCCGTTATAGCGGAGGTCGAGGATGTAGCCCTTCGCGTTGTGTTCCTTGCCGTAGAGCAGCGCCTGTTTCACTTCGCTCGCCGAGGTCGAACCAAAATCGCTGAGGCGAATATAGTCGTACCCGTCCTCCATGTGCTTCTGCACCGTGGGAACGTGAATGATCGCGCGCGTGATCGTGTAGTGATGCTCGTTCGACTTCTTGTACGGATGCGTGGCCAGCACGACGTGCGAACCTTCTTCGCCCCGAATCCAGCGCTCGATCACATCGATCGGCACGCCCTTGACGCTGCGGCCGTCGACGGTGTCGACCACTTCGCCGGGTTTCATGCCGGCAAGCGCGGCGGGCGCGCCATCGATCGGCTGCAGCACGACTTCGCCGGTCTTTAGCTGCAGAATGTACACGCCGATTCCGCCGAAGTCACCGCCATTGAGCTGCTCTTGCAAGCTCTGAATCTCGTGCGGAGTCAGGTAGACCGTGTAGGGATCGTCGACGGAGTTCATCACACCGGTTAACGCAACTTGCGTCAGTGCCGTCGATCCGCCCGTAACGTGTGCGCCATAATTGCGCTGCGCGTAGGTGACGACGTCGGCCAAACGCTGCGCGTCGGCTTGTGGGTCGCCGCTTGCAATTTCCGTAGGCAACACCGGATGCGCGACATGATTGCTCTGCAAATATTTCGTAAGTGCTTGCGCCTCGCCGCGAAACGGCGTCTGCGGTTCGAACGGCTTGTAGTACTCGGTCTCCAGATCCGTAAGCGCTTTATCGAAGAGCGCAGCCGGTGGAACGTTAGCGCTGCTCCCATCGTGTCCGCTGTCGCCCGCCATGCTCACGCTGAATTGCGCCTGCGACGGCTGCGTGTCAAATCCGCGCGTGACGACATAGAGCGCTCCAACGAGCGCGACGATGAGAACTACGAGCGCCGCTATCAGCGCCCTGAATTTACCGGCCATGGGATCGATCATACCCGACTACCTTAACGACGGCTGCACCCTATTCCGTTTCTTTTCAGTTTTAAGGCGCTGCGCCCGAGGCTTCGCACCCTCCACTTAGTGCAAGCGAGGGGCTGGATCGATCGGCTTGCCGTTGAAGCGGATCTCGAAGTGGACGTGCGGTCCGGTGCATTCGCCGGTGCAGCCGACCGCGCCGATCGCTTGACCTTGCTTGACTTGCTGCCCGGCAGAAACGTAGAAAGCCGAGAGATGGCCGTAACCGGTTGAGTAGCCGCCGCCGTTATCAATCAAAATGTAGTTCCCGTAACCGCCGTACCACTGCGCCATCAGCACGGTGCCGCCCGCCGACGCGGTGACGGTGGTGCCGGTCGGTGCAGCGATGTCGAGCCCTTGATGAAATTCCGGCGCACCGCCGAACGGATTCGAGCGCCAACCGAACGGCGAGGTGATCGTGCCCGAGACCGGCCACGCGAATGCACCCGGCGCCGACGGGACGTAGCCCGCGATGCCTTGTGCCTTACGCTGCGCTTCAAGCTCGCGTTCGCGCTGAAGAATCAAGGCTTCGAGTTGCGCCTCTTCCGATGCGGAAAGATCTTCCATCTCGGCGACTTCGCTTGCGACGTGGTTCCGTTCGTTGTCGGCGAGCGCGACAAGGTTACGCCGTTCGTCGGCAAGCGCGTCGAGCTGGTTCTTCGTGCGCACTTGATCCTGTTGTTCGTTCGAAAGTTCGAGCTGCGTCTGCTCGAGCGCCGCTTGCACGGACGCGACGCGGTCTGCTGCCGCGCGCCGCTCCTTGACGGCTTTTTCGTTCGCATCGATGATCAAGCGCAGATCTTCCCAGCGCTCGACAAATTCGGTGAACGTACGCGCGGAGAGTAACACCTCGGCGTAGCTCAGGTCGCCGTTTTCGTAAATTTCGACGAGGCGTTTGCGCAGCGCATCGTCGTGCACTTTCAGCGACCGCTCTGCGGCCTGCAGTTGCACGTCGTTCCAGTTAGCTTTGTTCTGCGTCGAGCGCTCCTGTCCATTGATGTCGTTCAGATGCGCGCTGACGTTGTCGATAGCGCCGTTGGTCTCGTTGAGCTGAGCCTGCAAGCCTTGCACCCGTACGGTCGCCATGTTGAGCTGCTGCTTTTTCGCGTGGAGCCGCGCTTGGATTGCCGCGGCTTTCTTGCGCTCGGCCTCAATGCGCTGCTGGAGCGCTGAGGTCTTGGCGCCCGCCATCGATGGGGCGATAACAAGAAGCAATAATGCGCAGCATATCGCTCGAAGCTTCATTGGCGGCGCTTGTCCTTTACGTAGACCGAGCCGGCGATCGATTTCGCGTAGCGTTTGAGTTCTGCGGCGGCTTCGCCGACCTGCGCGTAGTTGCTCAGCTGACCGCGGTCGTTGTTCACGATTGCCATCGAGATCGTCATGATCGGAAAGCGTTGGATAGCGCCGCGGCGGTCGCGCGTTTCGACGTAACCGGAGCGCAAATCTTTGGCTGAGTACAGGTTGCGGATGTCCTTGTCGAATTCGGCGATGATCTCTTTGGCCATCTCCTCGGCGCGTTCGGTCTGCGTCACGACGATGAAGTCGTCGCCGCCGATGTGCCCCACGAAATCGGTTGGCGTGCCGCGGCGGCGCACGACGTCGACCGTGACGTGCGCCACGAGCTGGATCGCTTCATCACCGTGCGTGAAGCCGTAGACGTCGTTGAACGCCTTGAAATTGTCGAGATCGCTGTAGATCACGGCGAAGGGCTCGTTGCCGTCGATGCGCCGGCGCAACTCGGCTTCGATCGCCAGGTTGCCGGGGAGCCGCGTGAGCGGCGAGAGCGATGAGTCGACTTCGACGCGCCGGATCTTGGCGCGCACACGCGCGAGCAACTCTTGTGGACCGAACGGCTTGGTGATGTAATCGTCGGCGCCGGCCTCAAAGCCACGCAACTTGTCCTCGGTCTCGCCTTTGGCTGTCAAAATAATGATCGGCACGTTGGCGATCGACGGGTTTTGATGGTTCCGGATGCGTTTGGCGACCTCGTAACCGTCCATGTGCGGCATCATCAAATCCAGCAGCACGATGTCCGGCTGGATCTGCTCGATCAGCTGCAACGCCTCGGGTCCGTCGGCCGCGGTTTCGACCGCGAAGCCGGCGAGCTCGAGATTCGTTGCGATGATCTTGCGCAGGTTGCGGTCGTCGTCGACGACCAGCACGCGATGGCCGGGCCCTTGCGCAATCTCCCTCACGAAGATGCTCGCGTGCCGGGCAGAACTATGGTAAACGTGCTGCCGTGGTGCGGCGTGCTTTCGACCGCGAGCGTACCGCCGTGGGCTTGGACGATCTCGCGTGCGATCGTCAGTCCAAGACCGCTGCCGCCGGTCGCGGCGGTGAGATTGCGCTCGACGCGATAGAAGCGCTCGAAGATATACGGCAGGTGCTCTTCGCCGATGCCGATGCCGCGGTCGCGGACGCGCACGGCTACACGTTCACCCTCGTCGGCGCCTTCGATCACGACCGATGCGGAATCGGGCGAAAACTTCAGCGCATTCTCGACCAGATGCAAGAGTGCGTTGCCGAGTAGATCGGGGTCGCCGTTGAGCGTGACCGCGGTCGAGACACGTTCGATACGCTCGGCAGCGGTCGGCCCGAGGCGCTCCGCCGTCGCGTCGAGCAGCAGGTCGAGCGTGACGCTCGCGCGTTTCGCGAGCAAATGTTTTGCGTTTACGCGTCCGACCAGGAGCAGGTCTTCGACCACGCGCGCTAAACGATCGGCCTGTTCTTCGATCGTCGAGAGAAACTCTTGGCGATCGGCGTCGGCGAGCGCGTCGGTATTGGCGCGCAACGTGGTCGCATAGGCCTTGATCGTGGCGATTGGGGTTTTAAGTTCGTGTGAAACAGCCGCCACGATCTCGTCCTTGAGCTGTTCGATCGCGGCGAAGCGGACTTCGCGACCAAACGAAAGCAGCCACCCGTCATCGATCGAGAGCGCGGTCGCGTGCAGCAGACGGCGACGCTCGTCGTTACGAAGAAGCTCGATCGGCGCAGGTATGACTGCGAGGCCGAGCGGCGGTTCGATGCGCGCAAAGAGTTCGTCCAGCGATTTTCCCACGGCGTCGACTCGCGCGATCCCGGTGACCGCCGCAGCGCCGCTGCTCCACGCGCTGACGACACCTGCGCCGCCGACAACGGCGATGCCGTCGGAGATGCAATCGGCGAGTGCATCAAAATCGACGTCAACGCGGAGATGCATGGTCGTTACGTCCGGAGATGCCGGCCGACCGAAAACCACGAAGCCGCGATGCCGATCGCGCCACCGGCAGCCAGCAACTCAGCGACGAGCAGCGGCGCATTGATCGTCGCACTTCCGAACTGCACGAACGGCAGTGAGAGCAGCAGATTCGGCCAGAGCGTGTAGCGGGCGACCGTCAGGATGACGATCGCCACAAGTGCGCCGAGCATGCCGGCGATCAGGCCTTCGCAGATGAACGGCGCGCGAATGTACATGTTGGTTGCGCCGACCAGTTGCATGATCGAGATCTCGCGCCGCCGTGCAAAGACGGTCAAGCGAATCGTATTCGAAATGATCACACAGGCAACGATCAAAAATGCGGCGATCAACCCGATGCTGACCTTGCGCAAGACCTGCACCACGGCCACGAGCCGCGCAATCACGTCGCCCTGATAGACGACGGTTTCGACACCGGGGAGGCTGCGCGCGCTCGCGGCGATCGCCGGCACGAGGCTCGGATCCTTGGCTTGCACGCGCATTTTGTCCGGCAACGGATTTTCGGTAAGCAGCGAACCTGCGTCAATTTTTCCATGCGTCTGGGCACTCAGCTCGGCGAGACCTTGCTTTTTGGGAACGAATTGGATCGACGCGACGCGCGGGTCGTGCTGCATCGCTTCGCGCGCCGCGTCCTCTTGCGCGATCGTCGCATCGTCCTTGAAGTACATGGAGAACTCAACCTGACTCAAAAGCTCGTTGCCAAGTCCGGCGAGTGCTTCACGAACGAAGAGAAAGCTGCCGAGGAGGACTATGGTCATTGCGACCGTGCCAATTGCGGTCGCTTGCATACCGGCGTTGCGCGTGAAGTTGCGCAACACTTCACCCAGAAAGAATTTGACCTTGCCCGAGTCCAAGATAGTAGTAGCCTCGTTCTTCGTCGGTAACGATCCTGCCGTCTTCGAGGCGCACGACGCGGCGGCGCATGCGATCGACAACGGCTTGGTTGTGTGTGGCAACGAGCACCGTTGTGCCCTTGAGGTTGATGCGCAGCAACAGCTCCATGATCTCGGTCGTATTCGATGGATCGAGATTGCCGGTCGGCTCATCGCAGAGGAGAATCTTCGGATTGTTGACCAGCGCGCGCGCGATTGCCGTGCGTTGCTGCTCGCCGCCGGAGAGTTCACCCGGGTACATGCGGCTCTTGTGCGCGAGTCCTACGAGATCGAGCGCGCGCGGAACTTGCCGCATCACGTCTTTGGTATGTGCGCCGGTGACTTGCATCGCAAAAGCAACGTTTTCCCAGACCGTCTTGTCGTTGAGCAGTTTGAAATCTTGGAAGACGACGCCGATATGACGGCGCAATGCCGGCACGCGGCCGCGCTTTAGACGCTCGACGCGGATGCCGTCGACGGCGATCTCACCGCTGCTGGGAACTTGCTCGCGATAGAGAAGACGCAAGAGACTCGACTTGCCGGTACCCGAATGCCCCACGAGGAAAACAAAGTCGCCTTTGGCGATCTCCAACGTGACGTTATCAAGGGCCCGCACGCCGTTCTGGTAGATCAGCGAAACGTTGCGCAGAGAAATCATCGCTGCAAAAGGTTTTTCCTTAAGCCAATCGCTATACCTCCGGGCTATGAATTTCGACCTGACCGACGATCAGAAGGCAATCCAACGGCTCGCGCGTGACTTCGCGCAGAACGAGGTGCGCCCGCGTGCGGAGGAGATGGATAGGGAGGAGGCCTTCCCGTACGAACTCGTCGCCGACATGGCGGAGCTGGGCTTCATGGGCCTGCCGTTCCCTGAAGAATACGGCGGTTCGGGCGCCGACACGGTCAGCTACGCGCTCGCAGTTATGGAGATCGCGCGCGTCGACGCCTCGACGGCGATCACGATGGCCGCGCACATCTCGCTCGGCGCCTCGCCGTTCTATCTTTTTGGGACCGAGGAGCAGAAGCAGCGCTATCTGATTCCGCTTGCGCAGGGGAAGATGCTGTGGGGCTTCGGGCTAACCGAGCCCAATGCGGGCAGCGACGCGGGCAACGTCCAGACGAAAGCGCCGCTGAAGAACGGCAACTGGGTCATCAATGGGACCAAGGCCTTCATTACCAACTCGGGGACGACGATCACCGGAGGGACCACGATCACCGCAGCCACCGGCACGCGTCCCGACGGCAAGCCGGAGATCTCGAACATCATCGTGCCGCAAGACACACCCGGCTTCACCCGCAGCAAGAAGTATAGGAAGATGGGCTGGCGAGCGTCGGACACGCGCGAGCTGAGCTTCGTCGACGCGACGGTTCCGGAAGGGAACCTGCTCGGCAAGCGTGGCGAAGGCTACCATCAGTTCTTACAGGTTCTGGATGGCGGACGGATCTCGGTTGCGGCGCTCTCGGTCGGTCTTGCGGTGGGTGCGTACGACGAGGCGCTGCAGTATTCGAAGGATCGCGTAGCGTTTGGCAAACCGATCAGCAAGTTTCAAGCGATCCAGTTCAAGTTGGTCGACATGCTGTGCGAGATCGAGCACGCGAAGATGATGGTGCTCAAGGCCGCGTGGGAAAAAGATCAAGGCCGCGAGTTCGAACAAACCGCGAGCTTAGCGAAACTTTATTCCGGCGAAGTCTCGCGCCGTGTCGTCAATGAAGCAGTACAAATCCACGGCGGCTACGGCTTCATGGACGAGTATCCGGTTTCACGCATGTATCGCGATCAGAAGATCAACGAGATCGGCGAAGGCACGAACGAAGTGCAACGTCTCGTCCTTGCCCGCATGATGGGTCTTTAGCCTTTTGTCATCCCGAGCGTAGCGCAGCGAAGTCGAGGGACCGCGGCGAAATGCCGAGGGCCGCTTATTAAGCGGCCCCGGTGACGCACAGCCCGATACTACACCAGCGTATCACCGTTTTCTCGGCTACGCAACAATCGTCGCGGGTGGAGAGTGCGAGAATCGAACTCGCGGCGCGCCAGTGTATCGGACTGTGCGTCGACACCATCGAAACTCCCCACCGGCACATCTATCCCGCGCGTCGGTCCACACGGAAAGGGTTCCCGTGGCTGGGCCAAAGGCAAGTGAAGTGCAACACTTTTAGAACGCGCGCGATAGGAACGGGGTGTGAAGGTGTTAATCCACCGCACAACGGGATGTCGTAGATGCTGTTTTTGATTGGATTCGCTCTCATCTTCTT
>JBAUEZ010000132.1:0-16566 GCA_049678885.1 Candidatus Aquilonibacter sp.
GTGCAACCTATTACGTGCTGCCCAAAGAATTGAACCGGCCGATCTATTCGTATTCGCTCGGCGCGCTTGCGTTCTGGACGAATCTCGTTTTCTATCCAATCATCGGCGCGCACCATTTCGAGTTCTCGCCGCTCCCCTGGTGGTTTCAAACACTAGCCATCGTGTTCAGCGTGGGAATGCTGGTCCCAGTCTATGCGGGAAGCGCGAATTTCTATTTGACCTGGCGCAATCAGTGGGAGGCGATCCGGCGCTCGTATTCACTGCCGTTCATCGTCGTCGGCGTGACGTACTACTTTCTTGGCTCGACGCAAGGGACGATCGAGGCGTTTCGCAGTCTGCAAAGCATTTGGCACTTCACCAACTTCACGATCGGCCACTCCCACGCGACGATGTACGGCTTCATCACGTTCCTCGCGTGGGGCGCAATCTACGCGTTACTTCCGCGCGCAACCGGTAAGCTTCCCAGCAGCCTCGCGACCGGTTTGCACTTTTGGCTAGCAACGATCGGCGTCACCGCCTACGTGCTCTCGCTCTCATTTGCCGGCACGATTCAGGGTCTCAATTGGGCCACCGGCAATCCGTTCATCGCCTCGGTCGATGCCGCGCAGCCGTTTTGGGTCGGGCGCGCCGTTGCGGGCTCGATGATGTTTCTCGCGCATGTGATCTTTGCGTACAACGTCTATCTCATGGTGTTTGCACCGGCGCGGTCGAGTGACGAACGCCCGGTCGTGCCGAAGGCTGCAGTGCCAACGTGAGGCGGCGCGTCGATAACCTTTGGTACCTCGCCCTCGCATGCGCGGCGATCTATGGCTGCCTCGCAATCGCTATGGGCGTAATTCCCGGTTTCGTGCTCTCGAAGACGCCGCCGACACCGGGCTTGCATCCATTCACCGCCGCCGAGCAACGTGGCCGCAACATTTATGTCGGCGAAGGATGCGCGTATTGTCACTCGCAGAACGTGCGCCCGCTGCGTCAGGATCTGGTGTACGGCCGGCCGTCGGTCGCCGGCGACTACGCGTACTCGAACCCGGAGCTCCTTGGCGACCATCGCAACGGGCCGGATCTCACCGACATTGGAACACGCCAGCCAAGCGTCGTCTGGAACTACATTCATCTGTGGGATCCGCGTGCGGTCGTGCACGATTCGATCATGCCGCGTTATTCTTGGCTCTTTGCGGTCAAGCAACGCGCAGACTCGGGCGACGAGGTGGTGCCGGTACCGCCGGGCTACGGGCCGTCGAGCGGCGTCGTTGTTACCACGCAAGATGCGCGCGATCTGGTGGCCTACCTTGAGGCGCTCAAGCAAGTGCCGCTCGGAAAGAGCTCGTCACCGTGAACATGGACATGCAACCGCCGGCAAATGACTTGCTTGGCTGGATCGTGGTCTGGGTCGGTGCGATCGTGACGGCGGGTGTGATCGTCGCCGCGACCTACTGGACGATTCGCCCCGGCGAGACCGATCCGAATCACCCCAAACGCATGATTTTTCGGAACGATCGCTGATGGATGAGAACGGCGAGCGCAGCGCACACGAGCCGGTGTCGATCAGCGTGTATCTCGACGATGATGCCGAGCCGCTGTCGGTGCACCGGCCTCCCGCACGTGTATCGATTGACACGACGAAATTGCCCGATGGCGAACACGAGCTGCGCATTCAAGCCGTCGACGCAGTCGGCAGCATCGGTGTGCGCACGCTGCGGTTTACCGTTGCCAATGGGCCCGGCATCACCATCACCGGCTTGCGGCAAGACGAACGCGTGCGTGGTGCGATCGACATCGAGGTCAACGCGTTCGGCGCGGGCGAGCCGTTCGATCCGGAGCGAGCGGAATCGTGGGGGCCGATTCCGGTTTGGACCTGGGTGCTCTTTGCCATCATCGCTGGATGGAGCACGTGGTATGGCATCGAGTTTTTTCAAACGCCGGCTGCGTTTGCGGCGACACCCACGTACGCCGCGAATCCCGCGCTCGCCGCGGCCAACGAACCGGCTACGCAATCGCAAGTGCCGGCACCGGCCGCCGTGCACGCCAATGCTGCGCTTGGAAGCAAGACCGTCGCGGGATTCGACTATTCAACCGTCGGCGCTCAAGTGTACGGGCAGAGTTGCCAAGCGTGTCACGGCGCGACGGGTGCAGGCGTGCCGGGCGCGTTTCCGCCGTTAGCCGGCGATGTCGTCGTGAACGGTCCGGGGAATGCCCACATCCGCATCGTGCTGGATGGGCTTTCCGGAAAGACCATCGCCGGAACGCATTACGCGAGCCAAATGCCTTCGTTCAAGTCGCAGCTCACGGCTGCGCAGATCGCTGCGGTTATCGACCACGAGCGGACGTCGTGGGGCAATCATGGGCCGGTCGTAACGCCCGAAGAAGTTCAGCAAGTGCGCTAGCGAATAAGAGAGCACATGAAGAGCATTCTCGGGATTCTGTTCGTAATTATTCTTCTCGGTGCTACGGTCACGCCTACGACGCGCGAGGGTAGCAAAGACTTCAATTTCCTCGTCGGCACATGGAAGACGCACTACCGGCTGCTCAAGACGCGCTTGGCGAACTCGCACGATTGGTACGACTGCTACGGCACGTCAAAGGTCACGCAATTCTGGGACGGCAGCGGCGAACTCGAGGACGGCGACCTCAAGTGTCCGGGAAGTCATATCATCGGCATGACGGTCCGCGTCTACAACGCGCAGACGCATCAGTGGTCATTGTGGTGGGGAACTGAAAAGCGCGGGATCGTGCCGCCGCCGCAAGTCGGGCATTTCGAAAACGGCGTCGGCGATTTTTACGCCTCCGACAAACACAACGGCAAGCCGATCATCATACGCTTCGAATGGACGCTCAAGAACGGGAGTCCGTATTTTGCGCAAGCGTTCTCTCCGGATAATGGGAAGACGTGGGAGACGAACTGGACGACGGTTTATACAAGGATGTAAGTGCCGCGGCTGCGATGATCGTCGCGACGATCACGCACGATCCCGCGGCGATAAATGCCGCGTGGAAGCCGCCGGTCGCGGTGATCGTGGCGAGGATCGCAAGACCGACCGCGCCGCCGACCTCTGAAGAGGTCGCGAGCACCCCGGACGCAACGCCCGCGTCTTCTTCGGTCGTGTCGGACATCGCAAAGAGCATCAACGGCGGAAATGCCGTGCCCATGCCGACTCCGATCAACACCATCGGCGGGAACGTCGTCACGAAATAATTTCCGTCGAGCGGTGCGAGGACGAGCCAGCACAATCCAAGCGCGGCAAGCCCGCAACCGGCGAGCAAGACGCGTTGCGCGCCGAAGCGCGTGACCAAATGCTCGGCCCAACCGAGCGAGAGCGCGCCGCTCGTGATCGTCAGCGGTAAGAACGCGAGACCCGTCGCGAGCGCACCGTAACCGTACGCGCGGCGCAGATACAGCGCGTCTAGAAAGAAAAAGCCGAAGAGTCCGGCGCTCAGCAGCGCTTCCATGACGTTGGCGGCCACGATATTGCTTGAGTCGAAGAGCCGCAGCGGCACGAGCGGGCGACGCGCCGTCGCTTGCCGCACGACGAACGCGACGAACAGTGCGGCAGCGCACGCGATGCAGGTAAGAATCACCGGCGACGTGAGGCCGCGTTCCGGAATCTGCACGACCGCGTAAACGCCGAGCATGAGCGATGCGGTGATCGTGAACGCGCCGAAGAGATCGGCCCCCTCGCGCAGTCCCATGCCCGGCGGTGCGTCGACGACGCGTCGCGCGATGAGGATCGTTGCAACACCGACGGGCACGTTGACGAGAAATGCCCAGTGCCAGCCGAACGACTGCGTGATGATCCCGCCGAGCAGCAACCCGATCGCGCCGCCCGCCGACGCGGTAAAACTGAACACACCGATGGCCCGCGCGCGCTCGCCCGGATCGGTGAACGTGGTCACGATCATGCCGAGGATAACCGCAAACGCCATTGCGCCGCCTGCACCCTGCACGAATCGCGCGGCGACGAGTGCAAAACTGCTCTGCGCAATCCCGCACGCGAACGACGACGCGGTAAAGAGCGCGAGGCCCCACAGGAACACGCGCTTGCCGCCCACGAGATCGCCGAGACGTCCCGAAAGCAAGAGCAAGCCCGCAAATGCGATGAGATATGCGTTGATGACCCAGGCCAAACTCGCTTGCGAGAAACCGAGATCGCGCTGAATAGAAGGCAATGCGACGTTCACGACCGTGATGTCGAGCACGATCATCAGCATACCGGTGCAGAGGACGTAGAGTGAAACCCAGCGCGTATCATGCGGCACAGTAGGCGCATCCTACGACGGATAGAACGGGTTGTCAAACAACGATGGCTTTCGTGAAGCGCTCTTCGTATCCGATTGTCGTTGCGGCAGTTACTTTCGTGGTACTGGTCGCTGCGGCCGGTGTTCGGGCGGTGCCGACGATGTACGTGCGGCCATTCGAAAACGAATTCGGCTGGAGCGACGGGGTCATTTCAAATGCACTCGCGCTGCAGATCGCGCTGTACGGCCTTGCCGGCCCGTTTGCAGCGGCCGCGATGGAACGCTACGGCGTTCGCGCGACAATGGTGACGGCACTGACCGTGCTCGCCGCGGCGATGGTCGCGCTCACGCATGTCCACGCTGCGTGGCAATTGTTACCGTGGGCCGGCGTTGCGGGCATCGGCGTCGGCAGCCTTGCGCTTGCGCTCGGCGCGACGATTGCGAATCGCTGGTTCGTGACGCAGCGCGGGCTCGTGATCGGCATCTTCAGCGCAGGCAATGCGACCGGCCAGCTCGTCTTTCTTCCATTTTTTGGCTATTTGATCGACCATCAAGGTTGGCGCAGCTCGGCGATCGTCCTCGCGCTGGTTGCACTCGCGCTCGTGCCGCTTGCATGGCTATTCATGCGCGAGCGCCCGATCGACGTGCACATTCCACCCTGGGGTGGCGACAAACTCGAGCCGGCGCCCACGATGCGGCGCAATCCGCTGGCGGAAGCCTTTGCCGCGCTCGCCGGCGCATCGCGCTCGCGAACGTTTTGGCTACTCGCCGGCGCCTTCTTCATCTGCGGTGCGACCACGAATGGGTTAATCGGCACGCACCTCGTCCCGGCATGCGGCGATCATGGAATCCCCGAAACCAACGCTGCCGGTCTGCTCGCCGCGATGGGCGTCTTCGATCTCATCGGGACCACCGCATCGGGTTGGCTTTCGGATCGCTTCGATTCGCGCTGGTTGCTCTTCTGGTACTACGGCTTGCGCGGGCTCTCGTTGCTGTTCTTACCATATGCGTTCGGCCTTGCCGTCGTTGGATTGCCGGCTTTCGCCGTCTTCTATGGACTCGATTGGATTGCAACGGTTCCGCCGACGCTCAAACTCACGACGGTGGCGTTTGGGCGCGAGCGCGCGGCGGTCGTCTTCGGATGGATCGCTGCGTTCCATCAACTCGGTGCGGGCATGGCGGCACTCGGCGCCGGCTGGACGCGCACACTCTTAGGTAGCTACGATCAAGCCTTCGTCGCTGCAGGCGTCCTCTGTCTGGTCGCGAGTGGGATCGTGCTCGCCATCGCGCGACATCCGCAGGTGGAACCCGCCTTCGCGTGATCGAACGAACCAGGGTGCACGTTTACATTTCGGTAGCCGTCTCGCTCGATGGCTACATCGACGATCGTTCACCCCAGCGCCTCATCCTATCGAGCCCTGAGGACGTCGCCGATATGCGCGCGGCGCGCGAAGAGTGCGATGCGATACTCGTCGGTGCGGAGACCGTGCGGCGCGATAATCCGTCGCTGCGCGCGAAGAGCGCGGCGCGCGTCACGGTTACACAATCAGGTGAGCTCGATCCGAATCTGCACTTCTTTGACGGCAGTATGCGTACGATCGTCTTGACCATTCCCGATCGCGTCGACGCATTGCGCGAACGGTTCGGAGAGCGCGCGGAGGTCGTCGCGATCGAAAGCTTCGAACCGGCGGCGTACGTGAGCGCGCTGCAAGACTGTGGCGTGCGATCGCTGTTTGTCGAAGGCGGCACACGCATGCTCACGGCGTTTCTTGCAAGCGGGACGTTCGATCGCTTGCGCGTTGCGATCGCCCCGTTCTTTGTCGGCGATGAGGATGCGCCGCGTATGGTGAATGCTGCCCGCTTTCTCAATGATGCGCGCCATCGTTTGATGTTATCTGACGTGCGCAAACTTGGCGACGTCGCGGTGCTCGAGTACGAGCACCCGCAGGTGTGATCGGAAGCGACGACGAGCGGTTGCTGCGCGAGGCGATCGAACTCTCGCGCAATGCACCGCCGTCGCAACAGGCGTTTTCCGTTGGGAGCGTGATCGCAAGACGCGATGGATCGATTCTGACGACGG
The DNA here is from genome assembly GCA_049678885.1 of Candidatus Aquilonibacter sp. GTDB lineage: Bacteria > Vulcanimicrobiota > Vulcanimicrobiia > Vulcanimicrobiales > Vulcanimicrobiaceae > Aquilonibacter. The sequence goes on from JBAUEZ010000132.1 coordinate 6,314, forward strand.
GCTACAGCCGCGAACGCGGCGGTCATTCGCACGCCGAGCACATCGCAATCGAGAAGGCGGCTGCGTTGAAGCTCGACTTGCACGATGCAACGCTCTACACATCGCTCGAACCGTGTAGTGTGCGCAAGTCGGGCCTGCGAGCATGCGTGACGCGCATCGTGGAGGCGGGCATTCGGCGGGTGGTCTTCGCGATGCGCGAGCCGCCCGTTTTTGTCGAAGGGCACGGTGCCGACGTCTTGGCTGATGCGGGCATCGAGGTCGTCGAGTTGGATGCGGACGCGCCGCTCGTTGCGCAAATCAACGCGCATCTTCACCCGTAATCTGCGCGAGGTAAGTAGATGAGATATCGAGCACTCGGTCACTCGGGCCTGAAGCTTTCGGTTATCGGGGTGGGGTCGTGGCTCACTTTCGGCGGTAACGTCGATCGTGATACGACGCGCGGCTGTATTCGGCAAGCATGGGATGCCGGCGTGAACTTTTTCGATACCGCCAACGTTTACGCCCACGGCGGCGCCGAGGAAGTCCTTGGACCGATACTGCGCGAGTTCAACCGCGACGCGTTGGTACTCGCCACAAAGGTCTATTTTCCGGTGGGACCGAGCGTCAACGAGCGCGGTCTCTCGCGCAAGCACATTCGCGATCAAGTGCAGCACTCGTTGCGGCGCCTGGGCGTTGAATATATCGATCTCTATCAATGCCATCGTTACGACGATACGACGCCGATCGAAGAGACCTGCGAGACGATGAATGACCTGGTGCGTGCCGGCACGGTGTTGTATTGGGGCACGTCCGAGTGGAACGCGGATCAGATTGCATCGGCGGTGACCCTCGCTCGCGCGCGCGGTTGGGCGGTGCCGGTCAGCAATCAGCCGCAGTACAGCGCGCTATGGCGGCGCATCGAAGAGCGCGTGCTGCCGACATGCGAGGAATACGGTGTCGGAAACGTTGTCTGGTCACCGCTTGCCATGGGGATTCTCACCGGAAAATACACCGATGCGGCGCATCCGCCGGCGGGCACACGCGCCGCCGGCCCAAACCGCGAGATGATGGAGGAGTATTTTACGCAACGCGTGCTCGACGCTGTCGCGAAACTGCAACCGCTCGCCGTGCAGGCTGGTATAACCATGTCACAGATGGCGCTTGCCTGGGTGCTTCGACAGCATGCAGTCACGAGCGCAATTGTGGGTGCTACCAATCTCAGGCATATCTCAGATAATGTTGCTGCCGGTGACATCGAGCTCTCTGCAGACCTGGTCGAGCGGATCAATACCATTCTTGCACCGGTATTGCCGCATGAGCCGTATGTTGCTTGAGCGAAACCTTATATCGTGCGGGGTCGTACACGAGGGCAGACGAGTCCCCCCGCCATAGGAACAAAGAGCATGAGCATCTATGAGTTCGGACCGTTCCGGCTCGACGTCGAACGCCTGCTGCTGTTTCATCGCAGCGAGGCGGTTCCACTGGGACCCAAGGTCGTGGAAACCTTGCTTGCATTGGTGGAGCACCCAAGCGAGGTACTGCCCAAAAACGAGCTGATCGAGCGGATCTGGCCCGAGGGCTACGTCGAGGAAGCCAACCTCGCGCAAAACATCTACGTTCTTCGCAAGACGCTCCGGTCGATGGCCTCACTCGACGCAATCGAGACGGTTCCGCGACGCGGCTATCGCTTTACGTTGCCGGTGCGTCAATGTGAACGCATCCCGGCTGCGGTCGCACCCTTGCGTCGCCCGCGTTGGGCGGCCGCGATTGCCGGGGCGGCGACCTTCCTTGTGCTTTGCAGCGTCGTCCTGGTGACGTTTGCCGCTACGCATCGCAGCAGCGGCGCGGGCCTCTCATCGAATGGTGCGCGTCTCTACGAGATCGGCCGCTACTATTGGAATCTCCGCACCCGCCCTGGTGTCGAGCGCAGTCTCGATTACTTTGCGCAGGTGATTCGCACCGATCCGCGCGATGCGCGCGGCTACGCTGCGCTTGCCGACGCAAACGCCATCATGGGCGATTATCAGTACGGCAATCAAACGCCGCACGTGTACTTTTCACGTGCGCGTGGCTACGCGCGGCTCGCACTGACGCTCGACCCCAACTCGGCTGAAGCGCATGCGGCCCTGGGTCTCATCGACATGGATGCGAGCCAACTCGGTGCCGCCGTCATCGAATATCAGCGTGCGATCGCACTCGATCCTTCGTATGCACCCGCGCACGAATGGTATGGCGTTGCGCTCATCCAGCAGGGCGATTTACGTGGCGCCTTTGCGCAGTTGCAGATTGCCGGCGATCTCGATCCGCTCTCGGTGTCGACCAGTGCATGGCTCGGCAGTGCGGCGTATCTGGATCGTCACTTCAATGAAGCAATTGCGTACTCACGGCAGGCACTTGACCTCTCGCCGCAGCGCCCCGACGCGCTAGCCACGATCGGCGAGGCGTACGAAGCCGAAGGCAACTTCAGCCGCGCAATCGAGGCTTATAAACAATACGCGACGACCTGCAGCCGGTATTGCCCGGCCGAAAGCTCGGCGCTGCTTGCGCACGCGTTTGCGATGCAACATCGCTTGCCCGCGGCACGCGCGCAACTTGCGTTTGCGATGCAGCATGCAAGCGACGTTAAGCCGACGGATCTGGCGGCTGCGGCTGCGGCAGTCGGCGATCGTTCGATCGCGATCGGGCTCCTGCGCCGTATGCACGGCCACATGGATTGGATTTCGATCGAGAACGACACGCGTTTCGACGTGCTGCGTGGTGATGCGGGCTTCCGCGAACTGACACAGGCCGGCTAGCGCGCACGCGTGGGAGATCTCTTCGGTGCGCTTGCGGCGCGTCCAGGGTTGGCGCGCTCGCTCGCTGTGCACGTGCGCGAGCTCGAGGCAGGGACGATCCCGGCGCGGACGCGCGAGCTGATTGCGTTGATGGTTGCGTGGCTCAACGCCTGTGATTACTGCACCTGCGTGCACGAGGAGATCGCGCGCGACGTCGGCGTCGATGAGGAAACGCTCGCAACGCTCAGCGACTTTGCGCGCAGCCCGCTCTTCTCGCCGGCCGAACGCGCTGCGTTGAGCGCAGCCGTTGCGCTCACGCGCGAGCCGCGCGCATTGCCGCCGCCGCTCTGGAACGAGCTACGCGCGCACTACGATGAAAGCGGGTGCGTTGAGATCATCGCGGCAATCGGGCTCAATAACTATCTCAGCCGCGTCGTCAACGCCCTGCGGCTTCAACCGCACGCGCCATAATCCGTTCTGCGCGAATCAACCGCGTGCCGCTCCAGCGATCGTGGAGCATCAGCCGCGGCATAAACGGCGTGAGCGGTAGGATCAGCGGCCAGAGTATCCAGGCTATCAAATAGCGCCAGAGTGAACGCCCTAGACCGGGCGCACGAAAGTCGGTGCGGACGACGCGCAAGCCCGTGATCATCATGCCGAAGCTTTGACCCGCCGTACCGACGAGTAGCCAGAGATAGAGCGCCGTTACCGTAAGCGCAGGGCTTGCAGCGTACTTAATAAAGCTTGCTAGCACGTTGCTCTGGAATGAATGCGTCGCCAACATCTTCATGTCTTTGTCGGAAAAAAATGCGCCCAGCGCTGAGTGGCCGCCCGCGTCGACAAACACCAAGACAGCGGAACTTACGACGATCGCATCGATGAGGATCGCCCACCCACGCCGCCACATCCCGGCGCAATCGGCGCGCGTCACGCGCGCGCTTACGGCGGTGGCCAACTTCGGTGGCTCTTGCGGGATGGCGCGATTGACCCACGCGCGCGCTGCTTCAAATTCCGGGGTTCCCGCGAATTCGCGCAGATCGGTGATGCGCCGCGTTGCATAGGGTTCGCCGCCGAGCCATTCGCCTAGGCGCAGCACGCCGTCGCTAGCGATCTCCTGCCCCTGCTCGGTGAATTGCTCCATGCTGATATGGCGTCCGAAGCTGTGAAAATTCGCGATGACGATCGAACGCGTTGCCGCGTCGAGCGAGCCGCAGATCAACAGCCCGACCTTGTCACACGTGTGACTGCAGGTGCGCAACCAGCCGCCGAAGATCAACGAGATGATCGGGTTTTCGTTGCCGTTGACGCTGAGCAGCGAGAGAAACCGTGTGTGGCCCGCCGCGATGTGCCCGAGTTCGCGCCCGACCGCAAACGCCAGTTCGTCATCTTCAAAATGCTCGACCCAATGCGTCGAGAGCACGAGCGAGTACGGTTCGCCGAAGCCGAGTGCCGCGACCGGCACATAGTTATCTTCGCGCACGAAGATCAGCGGCATCGCGATGTCGAGCCGCGCGCAGGCGCTCTTGACGATCTCGAAGACGCGCGGGTACTGCGCCTCGTGGATCATCACCGACGAGCCGATGAGCCGTCCTCGAGCCAGCGTTACATAGAGCATTGCGATTACAATGAAGAGCGCGACGGTCGGGATACCGACGTTCTCGTGAATCGCCAGGCCGATCAGCGTGGCGATCGGCAGCGCGAAGAGCAGCGTGAGGACGAAGGCTAGGCGCTCTCGGCGGTCACGTATCGAGTTTGGGCCGATGAAGAGTGGGCTTGCCATGCATTGGCAATTTTGATCCCGTTGCCGCCGTTCCGCTTTACGGCGTACATTTCAGCGTCCGCCGCCGCGAGCAGCGCCGCGGGCGACGTGCACGCGCCGGGGTAGGTCGCGACGCCGATGCTCGCGCGGACCCGGAGCTCGGCATCGCCGATATGCAATGGCTCATCGAGGCTGCGCAGGATCTTACGCCCGGCGTCGGCCGCGGCTTCATCCGTGAAAATGTCGTCGATCAGCACGACGAACTCGTCGCCGCCGATCCGCGCGATCGTGTCGGAGGCCCGCAGATGGCGGGTCAGGCGGTCGGCAACGGCGACCAGGACACGGTCACCGTAGGCGTGGCCCAGTGCGTCGTTGATCGTCTTGAAATCATCGAGATCGATGAAGAACACCGCGCAGCGACGTCCGCTACGCTCGCAGCGCGCGAGCGATGCACGCAAGCGCTCCTCGAGCGCCGCGCGATTGGGCAAACGCGTAAGCGCATCGTGCAGCGCAAGCTCGGAAAGCTCCGCCTCGCGTTCTTTGAGATCGGTAATATCGAGCAGCGAGCCCACGCGCGCGACAGCGGCGCCGGCTTCATCGAACATCGTGCGCACGCGCTCGCGCACCGTGCGCACGCGTTCGCCTTGGCAGAGAATGCGATGGTCGCAGGTATAGCCGAGTTCGTTACCGCTCTCCACCAGCGTGCGCGCAATCTGCTCGCGCTCAGCGGGGTGATCGAACGCGCGCACGTTGAGGTGCGTCGTTTCGTACGGCAGCCCGAGTAGATTCGCCAGGCCTTCGGAAATTGTACATGTCCCCGTGCGCAGATCTTCGTGCCACATGCCCAAGCCTGCAGCGCACTCGGCGTGCGGGTAGGCCGCAGCGAGCGAACTCGACGGCAATGCAATCTCGACCGCGCGGCCGGTAACGCCGGCGATCGCGCCCGCTGGGTCGAGCAATGGCTCGACCTCGAAGGCTAAAGGCAAGCCACGAAACCTCGCCTCGAAGGCGAGGGTCTCCCCGGCGAGCGCCCAATGATGGGCCAGGATCGGGAAGGGGTCGTGGTCATCCCAGAGATCGCTCACGTGGAGCTGGGTCCGTCGCTCACCGATCCCCGCGAAGTCGCGCAGCCGAGCCGTTAGCGACGTGACCCGCAGTGTGGTATCGGTGTTCCAGATCAGCGCCTGGGTCCGCATGGGTGGTGGTCCTCTCGTGAGCGTCCCTGGGTGACCCCATAGTAGCCTCGGCAACGCCCCGGCAACATCCGGGAAAACGCGTGCTTTTGTACCTGAGGGGCCCTCCGGCAAAAAAATCTTGAAAGGGGCTCTTGACAGAGGCGTATTACTGTTCTATTGTACTAGTGTACTAGTACGACAGCACAGTAGTACTAGACCCAACAGGGAGAAGAGGAACATGACACGCTTCATCAATCAACCCGAAGACCTACGCGAATCGCGCGTGTGCCAGCCGCAGCGCGTGGCCGGCCCGCTCTTCCAAGGCTGGGGCCCGAAGCTCTAACCCGCGATGCCGGTCGTTTTAACGGTTGACCCCCGCAGCGGGGTGCCCATCTACCTCCAGGTGATCGAACAGGTCAAACGGTCGGTAGCGTTGGGCGTTCTCGCTTCCGGTGAGCAACTACCGACGGTCAAGCAGCTCGCGCTCGACTTGACGATCAATCCCAACACCGTCGCGAAGGCCTACCGCGAACTCGAGCGGGATGGCGTAATCGAGACGGCGCCGGGACGCGGATCGTTCGTGCGGGGCAACGGCTCGATCGAAACGACCAAAACTGCGGCGACCGACGTAGCGCGAGACGCCATTGAAGCCGCCGTCCGCGAAGCCAAGTCGATCGGCTTGCTCGCCGACGAAATCCGTTCACTAGCAAGCGCAGCCATCGACCGTTGGTTCCGGGAGGACGCATGAGCACGATTAGCATCAAAAATTTGCGCAAGACCTCCGGCCCGTACATCGCCGTTGACGATCTCAGCTTTGAGATCCCGGAGGCCTGTGTCTTCGGTCTGCTCGGCCCAAATGGCTCCGGCAAGACGACGACGTTCAAGTGCATGTTGGATCTTGCGCGCCCGACCTCCGGCACGGTGTTATACGACGGCGCGCCGCTCGTTCCGCAAACGCTCGAGCGCATCGCCTACGTGCCCGAGCGCAGCGTGCTCTACGAATGGATGACGGTCGCCGAACACGTCGAGATGCAGCGCCGCGCATATACGAAGTTCAACGTTGCGCGAGCCAACGAGCTGCTTTCGCAGTTTAGCATCGACCAGCGTAAGAAGGCGCGCGCGCTCTCGAAAGGCATGCGCACCGCAACGATGGTTGCGCTCGCAATGGCGCGTGAAGCCGACATTCTCATTCTCGACGAGCCGACCAGCGGCCTCGACCCGGTCAATCAGCGCCACGTGCTCAACCTGATCATCAATGAGTCGGCGCGCGGCGCGACCGTGATCTTTTCATCGCATCAAATCGGCCAAGTCGAGCGCGCGGCCGAGCGCATCGCCGTGATTGATCTCGGCCGCCTGGTCCTCGAAGGGGCGGTTGACGATCTCAAGGCCGATCGCAAGATCGTCGAGGCGATCTTACCGAGCGAAACCTTCGCGCTCAACGGTTTGGCCGGGGATCCGCGCATCATGCGCCTCGATCGCAACGGCCGGATCGTGCGCGCGCTGACGACGAGCGATGCGCAGGACGTCCTGGCGCGCTTTGAAGCCCTCGGCGCGTCGGGCCTGCGCATCGTCGATCTCAATCTCGAAGACATTTTCTTGTACGCGGTCTCGCCCAGCGACGCGACCGCCGACGTGGTGGAGGACCGCTAGGCTTATGAACTATGTCGAATGGCTGCGCGTCCGTAACGCGTTGCGTATCTACGCAGTCGTCCTAGGTGCGCTCATTGTGCTCGCACTGATCGTGCGCATCTCGGTCAACGGGCAACTGAGCAACAACGAGTACATCGTCAATCATATAGAACACGACCCAGGCACGGTAATTTCGCACTCGGTCGTCAATGGCCTCAATCGCACGACGCTCGTTAACGCAAATGACCGCACGACGATCACGATCGACGAGCAAAATGACGGTGGGAAGCTGATCCACATCATCGAGCCTGCCGGCAAGCACAGCACGGCCAAGAATCATGTTAGGATCGGGAGCGTCAGCGTTACCGAAACGCAAGCAAACGGCATGGAGTCGACCACGTTCGACACGGATGGACCCGTCAACGTTGTGATCTTCCTTGTGTTTGGATACTTCGTCGCGCTGGTCTTCGCAACGATCTGGGGCTGCTCGTTTGCCTGCGAGTCGGGGCATCTGGAGTATGCGCTGCTCAAGCCGGTCACGCGGACACGCTATGCGCTCGGCATCTTCGGCTACGACATCCTAGGTATGCTCCTGGTCGGTGCGATGACGATCGTCGCAGCGGTCATCTGCCAATCGATGTTCGAATTCCCGCACTTCGACTTTAGCGACGTCCTCAGTCCTGCGACCGCCGTGCTCTTCCTGACACCCGTTGCATGGTACGTCGCGCTGAATGCCGCGACGGCGTCGCTCAAACGCGGATATGGTGCAGTCATCGCCTTCGCGTGGCCCGTTGCTCTGGTTATCTACGGGCTTTCACGCCTACCGCTAGGGGATACGCCGGTCGGCAGCGTCTTCCACACGATCTTTTGGACCGTCTCGCGGATCATTCCCACGACCTACGGATTCCTAAGCTTTAATGGCAAAACGCCATCGGCCGACGACATTACCTATCCCGAGCGTCTGATTATTCTCACTGGACTCATGCTAATCTACGGTGCACTCACGCTCGTGCAGTGGCGCCGGGTGGAGGCCTAATGCCATGGAGATCATGGGCACGAATTTCTCGATAACGCTTGGTTCCTGGCGGCTGCGCCTCGGCTTCGCGATCGAAGACATCGACGCGCCGGAGCCGACGAAAGAACGACCACCGCACCGCGTGCGGATCGTTCCGGAGGATGCGCCGTACTACTCGCGCCGCGAAGCGTAACCGTCGTTAGACGACGAACCCGTTGGGTGTTGCGGGCTTGCTGAACGCGAACGTGTCGGCGTTCAGCGTGAACAGATAGATGTTCGGCAAGCTCGCGTCCCCCGCATAGTTAAACGAATAGATGCCGACCAGCAGCGAATAGGAGCCGCCTTGCTGCAACTGCGAGAGCAGTTGGAACCGATTGGTCACGGTTCCGCGCTGTGATGCGAGAATCAAGAGTTGTGCCGCCGCATATCCATAGGCCGAAAACGCCGTAACCGCGCCGACTTCGCTTCGATAGTCGTGCAAGATCGTGACGATGGAGGGGACGCGCTCGAGCGGCGGCATCGCCGAAGCCACCAGCGCACCGGCAAGATCCTTGCCGTAATTCTTCGGCACATCCGCAGTGAAGAAGCTGTCGCTCATCCCGAATTCGCCGGTATAGCCCGCTTTACGCAGCGCGACACCGATCGGCCCGAGCTTGTCGGGGCGGCCGGCGAAGAAGATGTATGCCGGCGCGCGGCGCTGGATGATCGCGGCTGAATCTGGGACATCGGCATTCGATTCGAGCGTAACCAGGTCGGCGTTGTGCTTGTCGCCCTTGGCCTGCGCCACGAACGCCCGCGCGACCTCGAGGCCGTAGTCGCCGTTGACGATCACCGCTAGCACGTTCATCGGTGTGCGGTGCTTGAGCACCGCGCTCGCGAAGAGCTGACCCTCCGCCGAATCGCTTGTCGGCAGACGATAGAGATTGTGATAGCCCTGCTGCGTGAGCTTGTCGGCCGTGACCGACGGGACGACGATCGCAAAGCCGGCATTGGCATATTGCGGCAGCGCGGTCATCGTGACGTCGTTCGTGAGGTTTCCGACCATGCCGATGACGCTTGGATCGGCCGCAGCAACGAGCACGTTCGACGTTGCGATGGCACCTGAGTTCTGATCGTCGAAGCTGCGCACGCCGTAGGCCTTGTTGATCAGCGGATTGTAGCGGTTGGCCTCGTCGACGGCGGCCTGCACGCCTTTAGCGATCTCGCGCCCGTAGTTCCCATAGGTCCCCGAGAGCGGCACGTTGACGCCGATGTTGAGCAGTTGCAGCACCTGTTGCTGCTGTAGCGGTACGCCGGGCGCAACGACCGTGGTAGCGAGCAGACTCTGAAGAAATGCGGCGCGTTCCATCAACGGATGAGATAGCCTCCCAACGTGGCGGCCAAGAAGATTACCGAGAACGCCATGTTCCCGGTAAAGATACGTTCGTTTAGCACAAAAACGTTCTCGCTGACGCGGTAAAGACGATTCTCGTAGAGGGTGAGCACAATTGCGGCCGCGACGCCGGCATAGTACAGCCAGCCTGCGTCGGCCAGTATGCCGGCAAGCGCTAAGACGGCGGCCATCAGCGCATGGAGGGCGATCGGCACCCAGCGTCCGGCGCCTTCGCCAAAACGTGCCGGCACCGAGCTGATGTGTTGCGCGCGATCGGTCGGAAGATCCATCAGCGCATACGCAATGTCGAATCCGGCGACCCAAATCGTAACCGCGAAGAAGAGCAAGAACGCGCTCGGGCTCACCGTACCGGTGACGCCGATGAATGCGCCGAGCGGCGCAAGCCCGTCGACCGCGCCGAGCACGAAATGCACGAGCCAGGTGAACCGCTTGCACAGCGGATAGACCAAAACGCCGAGCGCCGCGATCGGCAACAGCTTCAGACAGAGTGGATTGAGCATCCACGCCGAGAGCACGAGCAGTGCGAGCC
>JBAUEZ010000133.1:0-9435 GCA_049678885.1 Candidatus Aquilonibacter sp.
CGGCGTGAGCGGACGCGCGACAGTCGGCACGATCTGCCCGCTCTGCGTGTAGAACGGTACCGCATTCGCGTAGCTCGAGAAGATGCCGGCGTAGGTGCCGAAGATGTTGGACCCCGCGACCGTCAGATTTCCCTTGTTGAACGTCACGTTGACGGCAGCGTCGACCTGCGTATAGGCGGGCAGATTGTTTGGATTGTTCGACCCGTAATACTGCGCGTCCGCGTAGTATTCGATCGCCGAGTGTCGCGCCTTATAATCGAAGATCACGCCGGCCCGCTGTAACGGCACATTCGGCAATTGCTGGCCGGATTGCGTGATCGAGTACGGGTTATTGATCAGCGGCGAGTCGGACATCGCTTGCGAAACCGTCGTATTCCAGAACGGCTGCACGATCAGATTACCGAACGTGGCGTATCCCGTGATCTGCACGCCTTGATAGAGACGATTGACGCCCGCGACCGGCGTGCTGAAGTACAGCTGGCTCGGACCAAACGGCACGTTGCTGCCGCAACCCGCATCACTCTGAAAGATCTGCTGCACCGCCGCGATGTACGACGGCGAGAGCGTACCATTCGCCAGCAGAATCGTGCCATTCACGTCGGTCGGCAGCAGCGTATTCTTCTGCATCTGACGGTAGAGACGCACCGAGAGATCGCCGCCGATCCAGCTTCGCGTATATGTGAGATTCGTTGACGTAGAAGAACTTGCTTCGGGTTCCGCGCCGGGCGCGTTGCCGAACGCGACGCTGTCTGCGCCATCGCAGGTGAAGCGCAGCGCTGCGGGGTCGCTGAGAATCGTCGAGCGCGACTGCTGCCCCGGCGAGCCCTGAATCGTGTACGAGGCCGTGTAGGTGTCGTTCTTCGTTGGATGCCATGTTGTCCCGAGCGACTCGAGGACGCCGCCGAAGCCGCCGGTCGCCTGCGTCGCGCCCAGCGATTCGGAAAACGAGAGATGCTCGTTCGAATGAATCGAGTCGGTTATTTCCGCGGCGGCGTAGTTGCTGTGTTGGAGGTTCGTGTAGTACGGCGTCGACGGTTCGTTGAGCGGAAAGGTCTGCGAGGTTCCCCACGAGCCATATGCCGTAAGCGAAATCGTGTGGCGTTGCGCGGCGGGCAGGATCGCGTTGAGCGTGAAGCCGCGGCTATTGCTCAGACCCGAGGAGCCAATTGGCGACGCGTCGCCATCGACGAAGCGATCGAGCTGGTCGTTAAGCGACGTAGAGTTATTCCCGTAAATCGTCGCCTGAATCGAGGTCGCGCCGAGCAACAAATCGTCGGTCACCGAGAACAGACTCACGCTTCCGGCCGAATAATTGTTCGGACCGTAGCCGCATGGAACGTCGTTATATTGCAATCTCGCGCACGCGATGTTCGTGATGTGATTCGACGTCAGGACCATGCCGGTGATCGTTTGCGAATCGCCGAATTCGTAACGGAACCGCGCGGATGAGCCGAGGCTGTTCGCATCGCCGTTGTGGACGTAGGCCAGACCGCTCGCGTCAGCATAGTACAAGCCGTCGAGCCAGCTCGTCGCGACCCCGCCGCAGAGATTGAGTGCAACGCCGAGCTTGCCGTCTGACCCGGTCTCAGCGGTTTGCCAGCTGTTGCGAGCATTGGACCCCAACATGAGCGAATCGTACGACTCCCACGAGAGCGTCGGCTGCAACGTGGAAAAGTTGACACCGCCGGCAAGCCCGCCGAGCTGCGGTCCGTTGCGGACGCCGGCACCGGTGAATAAGCACGTCGCATAGTTGCGGAGGTTGCCGGCCGATCCAGGCGCGTTTAACGGAATTCCGTCGAGGGTCAGTGCGGTCTGACTTGCATCTTGGCCATCGAGCGAGATCGTCTGCTCGGCGTCGGAATCGTCGCTGCTCGTTTGCACCGAGACGCCGGAGAGTTTATTCAGTGCATCGGCGAGATCAGTCGACAGTCTGCGCACGGCGGAATCCGGACCGAATGACGTCGATGAAATCGCAGCCGACGAATGAGCTTCGACGGTTCCGATGACCTTCAGTTGCGTCGAGAGCGCGAGGGCAACATTGACCGTGATGTAGTTGCCGTTGATGATCTCGAACGAGGCCGACGTGACCGTCTGATACTCTCGCCGAACGACGCGCGCGCGATAGATGCCGTCGGGAACGTCGGTGAAGACGACTAAGCCCTTCTTGTCGGTGAATTCGCTCGTAATGACCGGGCCGTCGAGGACGACGCGTGCGAGCTCGATTGGCGCCTTGGTAGCCTGATCGACGACGACGATACGAATCGAGCCGTTGTCATCCTGTTGAGCCAAGACCGTCGCCGGCACGACAAAGGCCATAAGGGCAGCAGCAACCATGGCTGCGAAAAGGCGCTTCATGATTTGCAAATGATAATCTCGGTTGGAGCTTGAGGGAGGCTGAGTTTGCGGAGATCTAGAGGGTGATCGTCACCGTTGTACCCCGCGCCGGAGCGCTGTCGATGCCAATCGAGCCGCCGGCGCGCTCCACCGCGCGTTTGGCGATAGCGAGGCCAAGCCCGCTGCCCGCCATTTCGCCGCGCTGATCGCCGCGATAGAAACGCTCGAAGGCGTGTAACCGCTCCGATTCCGTCATGCCGGGTCCTTCGTCACGGACCGTGATCGTCGTGTGGCCGTTGTTGCGGATTGCGCGCAAATGAATCGGCGCTTCAGGCGCGTACTTGAGCGCGTTCTCGACCACGTTCCAGAGTGCTTCACCAAGCTCGGTCCGATCGCCCATGACTGCATCTGTGCCTTCGACGCTATAGTCGATCTCGCGCGTCTCGTCCAGCCGACGCGCAGCGTCACATTGGCTACGCAAGAGTTCGGCGAGATCGATCGCCTCGGCGTGCGGCGGCGTCTCGGAATCAAGACGTGCAAGACGCATCAGCCGGTCGATCAGCCCGCGCATGTGCTCTTTCTCGATCGACATTGTCGCGAGAATCTGTCGCGCGATCGTCGGCTCGGCGACGGCGCCGCGACGAAGCACGTCGATATAGCCGCCGATAACGGTCAAAGGCGTACGAAGCTCGTGGCCGGCATCGGCGACAAATTGCCGCATGCGTTCCTCGGTCTCTCGTCGCTCGCTCATCGCGCGCGCAACGCTCGCCGCGGCGTCGTTGTATGCCGCCGTCAGGTTGCCGATCTCGTCGCCGCTGTAGACAAAACGTCGCTGCGTAAAGTCGCCCCCGGCCAGCGCATTGAGCGACTCGGTCAGATCGTTGATCGGGCGCAGCGTTTGATAGGCAAAGTGACGGCCGACGAACCACGAGATGACGATCGCGACGACTGCGATCGATACCACGACCCACCAGTATGGAATCAGCAGTAAGAGCGGCAGCGGCAACGACGGCGCGAACGCAACAAAGCCGCCGTTGACCACCGCTACCGGGCCAAAGCCCTCGGGCGGAAGCGGCCCGCGGCCACTACGCACAAATGAAAACGCGCCGTAGCGCCCATTCGTCGTGATCGTTCCGCCAACGATAGCTGGGGGCGGCGGCGGCCCACCGCGCGGCGCAAGCCAGCGCGAGAGAATGCGCGGGCGCAGCGTCTTATCGCCGGCGAGATAGTTGCCCTTGCTATCGAAAACCGTCACGCGCACGCCTTCGCCGTCCAACGCGCTGACGATTTGCGGGGCGGCTTGCTTGAGCGGAACGCCCGCCGCATGAAATTGATCCGCGAGAATGCGCGCCTGTTCGTGCCGCGCGGTCATGATATCGCCGCTGAAGTTCGCGAGATAGATCACGAGCGCAATGCCGGACGCCACCATCACGACCACCACGGTGATTGCCAAGAGCACCCCGTAGAGCGCCGAGAGCCGTGAGGCGACCGAAAGCTTCATGCCGAGCTTAATTTTGCTGCGAAAGGCCGTACCCTACTCCGCGAACTGTGCGGATGAAAGAACCGCGCTCGCCCGGCCGGTCGATCTTCGCCCGCAAGTAGGAGATGTACGTTTCGACGATGTTCGGGCCGCCTTCGAAGTCATGTCCCCAAACGATCTCGAGCAGGTGATCCTTGCTAAAGACGCGCCGCGGCTCGCGCATGAAGACCGAGAGCAGGTCGAACTCGCGCTGCGTCAGGTCGACGCCTTCCTTGCCGCGCGCGAGTTCGCGCGTCTGCGGATTGAGCGCGAGGTCACGCCAACGGAGGACATTCTCTTCGATCAACTGCGGCCGGCGGAGCTTCGCCTGGAGTCGCGCGATCAATTCTTCAAAGACAAACGGCTTCACGAGGTAGTCGTCAGCACCAGCGATGAGGCTTTGGACCTTGTCGTCGGTCCCGCCCTTCGCGGTGAGCATCACGATCGGCGCTTGCGTGATCTCGCGGAGTTTCGGCAATAACGAGATGCCGTCGATCTTGGGCATCATGATGTCGAGCACGATGACTTCCGGGTCGAAGCGCCGGATCAGATCGAGTGCCGCGAAGCCGTCGGCGGCGGATTGTACGTCGTAGCCCTCGCGGGAGAGCCCGAGTTCGAGCATTTCGCGCACCATGCGGTCGTCATCGACGACCGCGACGCGGGCGTGCTGCTGTGCGGTAATCATTTCTAGACCCTAGCCTGCAGTGCCGCCCTGAGAAGGCCCTGAACCGTTGAGAAGGCTCCGGTTAGAACCCATGTCTTCGTCACCTCGCTCCTCGATTACCGAAGTAAACTTCGGAGCTCGGTTCCTCAACCTGGGTCCGACCAAAGCCTTCTCCTATGCGGCGCGCAGCGGCGAGGGCCAGCGGACGTAATTCTGTCCGCAAATTAATGCTGCCTGACGGATGCTTTCGATTGGATGGACGATGAGGGTCACGCCTTCGCGCTGCAAGGCGGCGGTGAGCACGTCGTCGGGCAGCCACCGGGCGAAGAGATGCACTTCGGCCGTTTGGGTGGCCTTGGCGAGGAGGGCGAGCACGTCGGCTAGGGTGCATTCGCCTCGCCTCAGCAGCGGCGCGACCAGCTCGGCGTTCACCCGTGCCGCAGTCCAGCCCGTGGCGAGCATGACCACCTTTGAGAGCTCGGTCGAGCTGCGCGACTCGAAGTCGACTAGGGCAGCTCGAACGCTGGCGGCGATAGCGATATCGGTCTGCGCATGGAGCGTTGCCCCGGCGATGCTGGCATTTGGACCGGCGGTCAGAACCGCCCCGGCACCGATAACGTAGTCGTTCATGCTCGCAGTATGCTCGAGCAAAGTGCCACCTGTATGGCGCTTCAGAGAAAATTTAAGGGGCGCCGCTTTTGCGACGCCCCCGCCCACCACCCGGTAAGCAAATTTCCCTCCGCGCCCAGGACAGGTTACGCGGAGGAAAGGTTCGTATGCGCCGGCGCGATGACCGTCACGCGGCGCGCGAACATGCCGAGCATGACGTCGACGACTTCCGGATCCCATTGCGATCCACGTCCGTCTTGCAAAATCTGCAATGCCTGGCGCGGTGCGATCGGCAGCCGATACGGCCGCTCGCTGATCATTGCGTGGAAGGCGTCCGCAACCGCGAGGACCCGTGCTTCAAAGGGAATGCTCGCGCCGTGAAGGCCGTCAGGATAGCCCGCGCCGTCGAAGCGTTCGTGATGCGCGCGCACCACGATCGCGCAACGCTGCAGCGAGGGAATCTGGCTGAGGATGCGTGCACCCGCGGCGGCATGATCGCGCATGACGTCCCACTCGTCGATCGCAAGCGGCGAAGGCTTGAGAAGAATCTCGTCAGGGGTCGAGATCTTGCCGATGTCGTGCAACAGCGCGCAGAGCGCAATAAATTCGGTCGCTTCGCTGCCGAGGTCCATCGCCGTCGCAAGGCGCCGCGCCCATTCTGCCGTCGCCTTGGAGTGGCAGCAGGTTCCGTAATCGCGTTCCGCAAGCATCCCCAGCAGGGCTGTCGTCGCTTCGGCACCCGGGCGTCCTTCGAGCCCCTCGTCTTCGCTGCCAAGTGCGCCACGCTCGACCTCGCCGGCGAGCACATCGAGGAACGCCAGCAATCTACGCTGGTCGACCTCGAATGCGCCCGCCGCAAGCCCGATCGTATGGGTCGCGGCTCCGGTCATATCAACCACACCCGCGCGACCCACGCGCAACGATTCACGTTCGGCCCACCCCGACAGCCCGACCGGTTTGGCCAACGTCAGCGATAAGCACAAACGATCGAGCAGAACCTCAAGGCTCTGTTCGATCTGGGTGTTCCCCATCAAAGACGGCATCGTCACGTGGTCGGCCGCGGTGCGGGCCAATTCCGAGATGTTTTGTCCGAGGGTCGCCCCAAGGGCAGTCAGCGTGCGTACGGCAGACATGGAAAATGAAAAACCTGGCCCAGACGGGCCGCGAGGTTACTGCGGGTCGCCCGGCATGCAGGCGGCGAGGAGAAGTGCGGAGATAACGAGAGCGGTGACCATGTTATCAGAACAAGCCTTTCAAGCAGGTGAGCGCTGCTCTCACGATACGTCCTGGACAGGGCCGAACGCCCTACTGAAATTTAAGTAGGACCGTTACTACCCATCGCGCAAGAGCCCGCTGCGCCGCGCGGCGGCAACCGCTTCTGCCCTCCCGTGGCAGCCAAACTTATCAATGACGTTCTGGATATGGGTTTGGACCGTATAGACGGACCTTCCCATTTCGCCCGCGATCTGCTTGGGGGTAAGCCCCGCCGCCAGGTCGCGTATCACGCGGAGCTCCGCCGGCGTCAGCGCGATGGAGGTGGGGGGCTCATGCTGCTCCTCGAGATGTTTGGCCACTATTTCGACGTATCGCGCGTAGCCGCCGAAGCCGAAATGACGAACGCCATCGATGTGCTGCCGGAGATCGTCGGGCACGTATGACGGCGTTTTTGCTGCGCGCGCAAGCTGCTCGACAGCTTTGCGCATACAGGTCCCGGAATCGTGCCGGCTTTGCATTTTCCGCTTGAGTAATCGCGCAGCAGACGTATGGCGCCCGGCGACAAGTTCGGCCAGCACCAGCATCGCAATAGCGAAATCGAATACGACCGCTCCTGCAAATTTAGTCCCGACGCTGTATTTGTCGATGAGTTCGAGCGTCGACGTCACGGTTGCGCTGCAATCTCGAACCCGTCCGTCAAGGGCAAGTACGAGTGCGTAGCTTGCTCGCACCAGCGCGCGGTCGGGCACGTGTTGCGAGCGATCGATGATACTGCCGAAAAGTCGATGCGCATCGGCGTAGCGCCCGCTCCATGCATGCCGATGCGCCTGGCTGGAAGCCAAGAACGCCGTTTGGCTCAAAGCATCGCGAGATGAAAGTTCGACAAGCTGTTTTTCGATCTGCACGGCGCGGTCCGCGTTGCCGCGTCGCGTCTCGAGGCTCAACATCGCAAGGAGTGCGTTCTGCACATCGGCGTAGTCGCCGGCTCGCGTTGCGGCAGCTGCGGCCTGCTGCGCAAACCACAAGCTCTCGGCGGAGTCGTTGTCGGCGAAGAGTGCGATATTCGCCAACGTTTGAAACGAACGCGACGCGATGCTCCAGAGCGCGCAACGCGATGCCAACTCGGCCGATTCAGACAAACGCTCGCGCGCATCGGCGACGTCGCCTAGTACGTTGTGCGCTGCGCCGATTCGAAAAACGATGCGGGCCAGCCAGTCGTCGCTCTCGAGAAGTTTGGTTTGACGCTCGGCGGAAGCAAGGAGTTCGCGGGCTTTTGCGACGTCGCCGGCCTCGGCGTATCTTCGCGCTAGCAGCGCTTCGCTCTCGGCACGAATCGAGGCCGGGATCCCTTCCTCGGTGAGCAGTGGCGCGAGAAGATCAACGCCACGGTTTGTTCGGTGGACCGCGAGCCGTAACGTCAGCTGTCCACGGAGTTCCGGCGACTCGATCAAGCGCGCCGAACGCGCGATCTTCCGATCGCCTTCATCGTATCTTCCACGTGTGAGGTCGAGCAATCCGCGTAAACCGACCACAATCGGACTCTTTTCGAAGGCGCTGCCGAGCGGCGCAGCGGTAAGTGTTTCCAATTCGTCAGCGAAACCACTGTCCAGCAGCCGAACGCCGTGCTCATTCAAAAGACGCAATGCGTCCTCCGGCGAGTTCGAATCGACGTATAAGCGTAGCGCTTGCGCTATGCTGCCCGACTCCTCGAGAATCTGCCCCAGTCGCGCCAGCCGTTCGCGTTGCAGACCGCTACCGCGCAATTGGATCTGGTACCGCGCGAAGTCACGGAACAGATCGTGCAACCGGTACCGGCCCGGTTCGTATTCGTGAATGAATGCGACGCGTGCGCGCAGATCTTCGATAAGCGCACTCGCGCGATCGAAACCGGCCGAGACCATCACGTCGAGGTCGATCTCCGGCAGCATCGCCGCCGTTTCGATGAACTGTTGTTCCTGCGGACTGAGCGTCTGATACACCTGCTCGGCGAGATAGCGATAGATCATCTCGCGCGTCATCGATGAGATGTTGCGGAGATCGACCGAACGCGTCGACGACCGCAGCGCGAACGTCATCGCCGTTGCCCAGCCGTCGGTAAGCTGGAGCAACTCGACGAGTTCTTCGTCGCGCACACCGAGTTTGAACGCGCGCGCGGCTTCTTTTGCTTCTTCTATTGAGAACTTGAGATCGTGCTCGTCGATGGCGAGATCGCTCTCGCCGTAGGCGAGCCAGGTTCCGATCGGCAGACCGCTGGTCGCGCGGGATGCGATGATCCATTGGACGCGCCCCTTGGTGCGTTCGATCAACGAGGTGAGAAACCGAGCTACCTCGCGATCGGCCTGCGCGACTTGCAAGTCATCGATGGCGATGACGCCGCGATACGAGCGCAAGTGCGAGTGCATCCACAGCGCGAGGTCGATTCCCGGCGACTGCGAGCCAGCGTTCTTTTCGTATGCCCCGGCGAGCGTGCCGCGTGCATCCGGTGCGACCTCCGCAACCGCATCAGCAAAGCCGCGCAAAAAGCCGAGGAGTCCCGCGTTTTCGCTGAGCACGTCGTATCGGACGTGCTGCTCCGAAAGCTCGTCCAAATAGTGACGCAACGCAACCGATTTACCGTACCCCGCCGGCGCGACGATCAGAACGACGCGTTGCATCGCGGCGGACGCGATGCGATCCACAACGCGGCGCCGTAGGATGGGTACGAAGACCCCGCCGGTCTCGATCTTGCCGTCGGGGCGGACGGGACGAATCATGCGCTCCTACACACTGGAGTCAAGCGAAGGCTGGTACTCTTCCTCGCCCTCATAATACCCCAGCAACAGCTCCTCGACATAGAGTAGGTGGAGGTCCCGGTCCAGTTGCGAGTACTCCTGAGCATTTTGTGCGCGGAAATGGTCCCAATCGGCCTTGGACCGCCAGATGTCCATGCAGATATAGACCCCGCTATCCGTCTTGTGCGCGAACAGCCGTGTCCGCCGATACCCGGGGTGCTTCGAGAAAAGGGCGACCCACGGACCGCTTTGGCCGTAGGCGTGCTCGAACGCGCGCGCCTGGGCGGGATGGACGCGGTAACGGTAGAGCACTTCGATCATCG
>JBAUEZ010000134.1:0-23702 GCA_049678885.1 Candidatus Aquilonibacter sp.
CCCTCGAGGCAGCCAGGCAATCTTTAACGGGGGTTCTCCCAAGAAAACCCAGGGACGGCTACTGGGCGGCGAGGACCGGAACTTTGCCCTTGATGATCGAGACCTTGATCGTGTCGTTCGGCTTGCATTTGCTGAAATCGGCACTGCCCTGCGCGACGAGCATCGTTTCAACGCCGTTTTGCATCATCACGAGCGCGTGCTGCGCGTCTTGTACCTTTTCAACCTTGACGGTATAAGTGCCGTCGGGAACGAGCGTCGCATCGACAATCGCGGCTGATGCCACCGCCGGAACCAGCGCCGCGAGTATACACGTGGTCATGAAAACTGGGCGCAAGAGTGACCTCCAAAAAATTGCTTCGACTGCTAATATATGTCGTTGCGCGGTCGCCAGGGATACGACAGGAGGGGCACCTCTCTCCCCTTACGGGAGCCGATTCTTTACAGTGTGCCTATCGACACGTCCCCCGACTCGGTAAGCATGAAGACCAGCGGCGCCTTCGGGTCGTTGCGCAGCGGATTGGACACGTGGCCCGAGCCGCTCGTCACGTCGTAGTGGGCTTTAAAGCCGGCGGGAACGGTGAGGTGGAGGTTGCCGTTCGAGGCCTCCAAACGCACTTCGCTTCCGCGCCAGCCCGTCGCGAGCGCCGCGTTCACGTTGCCGTTGCTCGCGGTGAGCGACACCGTAGTGCGCGCGCCGGTGACGGAGATATCCCCGGCGTCCGCTTCCGCCGTCAAAGGCGCGTTGGCGCTGTCGACGACGATGTTCCCGTCGGCATCGTAGAGCTGCATCGATGCTGGGACGCTCTCGACATGAATCCGCCCGGCGAACTCACGCAAGTCGAGGTGCATGCGCGCCGGATACGAGAGCTGCAGTTCGTATCCGCTCGCGCCGACAAAGGGCAAAATATTCGAGCTCGGGCCGGTGATCGCCACGTTCATGCGCGCGCCCGCGCGCGAGGTCTTCAATTCCATCGGCGGCACCGACGGCCCGCTGTCAACGACGTGAAACTTCACGCTGGTCAAGCCGGCGACCGGAATGACGTGAATCGACCCACTAACGTTAAGGCGGAGTGTCGTTGCGTTCCCAACCGGCAATTCGCGATCCGACACTTGTGCCGACGCCTGCATCGTCGCAGTGATTACCGCAATCGCGAGGAGCGCAACCATTGCGAGACGCTTCATAGCAAGCACTTTATTGCGCGTCGTAGCGCAGACCGACTTGGCGCGCCGTCCACCAGCCGTCTGCATCCTCGCTAAATGTCTGCGCGCTGTTCAAGTCGCCGCAATACACGTGCAACGAGTGCGCAATGCTGTCGCCGGCATTTCCGAAATTGTGATACTCCTTCGGCGGTACGATCAAGCCGAGCGTGCCGCATCCCGAGACACACTGCGTGCCGCGTTCGAATCTATACCGGCCATCGTGGCCACGTGCGGTGAGCTCGAACGGCGTTTGGTGCATCTCGCCGTCGACCACGATCTCAGCGCCCCACAATCCCGCGTGATCGTGGAGCGGGCTGCCTTGGCCGACCGCCCACGTCATTCCGACGACGATGAACGCGCCATCGGGCTCGCGCCAGATAAGGTTGCGCGCGTAGCGGTCGGAGCGCGACGGCAAAAAGAGATCCGCGGTAAACGCATCGGCCTCACATAGCGTGGTGAGAACGCAGCCGAGCACATTGAACTCCCCACCGCGTACGGCGTGCGTAATTGGCGCGATCAGGCGGTCGAGGGATTGGTTTGAGAGCCGCATCATAACCACCTTAGGATATCGGCACGATCGAGAGGGGGTCCTAGGCGGCCGGCACGCGACGAGGGATCGTCCCTCATTCGCGAAGACGAGGGCGTACCCCCGCTGTCGGGGATTGACAAATGCCGGAACTGTAAGATAGGCGTAAATGACCAGCGGCGACAATGGATTTCATAAGGTTCATGCGCTATTGTATGGAGAGCGGGTGAGGGAGCGGGCGATCGTGATGAATGATCGGCCGTGCTTTTTGTAAGCTTCCAGCGGAGCCGTCATGATTCACTGCGATTCCGTGGACGACGAGGCAACCTCAGCGCTTGAGGTCATTGCCCGGCGTGTACGCCCTCAGATCATCTTTCTCAAAGATGACTTGACCGTCTCTTTCGCCGAGTGGGACACCGGTATCGAACTCTTCCGCTCCCTCGGCCTGAAGGTAGCCTACGAACACAAGCTTCTGCCCGCGATCGAACAATCGGTAAGTGACATTGTCGCGAGCCTCGAAATCGACCCCGGAGCGCCGTGCTCCTTTACGGCCGCCGGCGGCGTGATTGTTAGCGTAAGCCTTCTCAATGGCGGCGGTGCGAGACGAATCGCCCTCTACATTGAACCGAGTCGCCGCCGCGAAGATCTCCGGGCGGCAGCTCGACGCTTTAGTCTCACGCAGCGGCAGCTCGATGTCCTGAGTTATCTTTTGCAGGGTCTCACCGCTAGAGAAATCGCCGATGAGCTCGGCATCGCCGAAACGACCGTCGGTGACTACTTCAAGCAGCTCCTATCCCGTACGAAGGCACGAAACCGCGCCGACATGATCGCTCGCGTCTTGAACTGGAGCGAGAGACACGATTATGAGAGAACCCCCGGAAAAGAGGGTCGTTAATCGGCGTTGGAAACGGTACGCTTTCACTGATGGATGACGCCAGCCGATTTCTCGGCGTGCAGCGGCGGAACGTCGGGTGGCTGTTCGTCCTTGATGACGATTTACGCATCATCGCGGGACCCGACGCCGGAGCCGAACTGCCCGCCGACATTGAGTCGCAAGTGCAT
Organism: Candidatus Aquilonibacter sp.; assembly: GCA_049678885.1. Taxonomy (GTDB): domain Bacteria; phylum Vulcanimicrobiota; class Vulcanimicrobiia; order Vulcanimicrobiales; family Vulcanimicrobiaceae; genus Aquilonibacter. Next base: position 2,789 of record JBAUEZ010000134.1, read on the forward strand.
AGAGCTACCGCGCGTTGGGCTCCCTCCCTTCAGCACGAACTGCTGATGTCGCTCGGACCCGCTTTGTTCGCACGCGTCTTCGCGATGCACGGGCCGGACGGCGCCTGCGTCGCGGTCTACGTCGAGCGTTTCCACGAGCGCGTCGAGGACCGAATCCTCGAATGATGGCCGATGACTATACCGACATCATGTCGCTTCGTTCGAAACCACGTCTTATCGTTCTTGACGAAGACTTGCGAATCGTTTTTGCGGACTGGACGGCGATTCTAGCGCTGATGCGCGCGTGCGAGAATCCGCGCGAACCGATGGAAACGCTACCCGAACCGGTACACAGCGCTGTGCGCAGCGTGATCGCGTCCTGGGGCGAATCGGCGAATGCCGAGACCGTTGTCGAGCCGCTGCCCGACGTCGCGTTGCGCGTCAGCCGCCTGCGAGGCGAGTCTCGCTCGTACATTGCCGTCTTCTGCGAGAACATCGCGCGCCGCGGCGACGTCGCTCGAGCCGCCGTTGCGTTTTCGCTCACGCGGCGCGAGCAGGATGTGCTGCGCCTGATTATGCGCGGTTTTAACGGCGCTGAGATCGCGGAAGATCTCACGATAGCCGAAACGACCGTGGGCGACTACTTCAAGCAGCTTCTGCATAAGACGGGGGCCAGGAACCGAGCAGAGATGATTGCTCGCGTGCTTGGGTGGGCGGAGCTGAAGCGCGAGTAAATCGCGTCTAGGAAGCAAGTTCGGCCGCCGTAAGGCCCATGAGGTCGGCGATGCGCTTGCGGTCTTGCAGAAGCGCCACCGCCTCACCGTCGTGGACGATGCGCCCGGCATCCATAACGTACGCGCGATCGGCGATCTTGAGCGCGAGCAACGCGTTCTGCTCAACCAGGACGATCGCGACGCCGCGCTGCTTGAGCTCAGCTAGGATCCGGTAGACCTCCTCGACGATCATCGGGGCGAGCCCCTGCGAGGGCTCGTCGACCAACAGCAGGTCCGGGTTCGAGACCAGCGCGCGGCCGATGGCGAGCATCTCTTGCTCACCGCCCGAGAGCCGGCCAGCTCGGCGGGACGCGAGCTCCTTGAGCTTGGGCAGGTGCTCGAGGACGCGCGCGATCGACCACTCGCCGCTACGCCCGTTCTCGGCGAGCTGGAGGTTCTCTAACACCGAGAGCTGTGCAAACATGCGGCGGCCCTCAGGAACGTAGCCGACACCCAAACGGGCGACGCGATACGGCGACCATCCCACGATTGCTTGACCGTTGAACGTAATCTCACCGCTGCGCGGCCGCGTGAGGCCAAGGATGCTACGCAATGTCGTCGACTTGCCCGCACCGTTGAGTCCAAGGAGCGTAACGAGTTCGCCCTTGCCCACCGCAAGATGCACATCGTGCAAGATGTGACTCTTGCCGTAGAACGTGTTGAGATTCTCAACCTTTAAGAAAGCCTCAGACATGCTCCACAGCCTCTTTGCCGATGTACGCATCGCGCACCGCTTCGTTGGCACTGATCTCGGCCGGCGTGCCTTCAGCCAGCACCTTGCCGCGGTCGAGCACCATGATCCGTTCGGCCAAGGAGAGCACGACACGCATGTTGTGCTCGACGAAGAGCACGGTGAGCCCGAGTTCGCTGTGCAATTTACGAATCACGTCGATGACGCGCGTCGTCTCGGCGTGCGCGAGACCCGCCATCGGTTCGTCGAGCATTACCAGCACCGGGTCGGTCGAGAGACTCATCGCGATCTCGCACAAACGTTGGCTGCCGTGTGCGAGTTCCGCGACGGGCCGGCGCGCGGACGCTCGCAAGTTCACGAAATCCAACAGCCGTTCGGCCTTCTCTTCCATCGTCTTGTGCCGCGCGGCGCTGACCGGTCGGAATCGAAACGCCAGGTCCGCTCCGCTCTGCAGGCCGATCAACAGATTGTCATAGACCGAAAGATTCGGAAAGACGCTCGACGTTTGAAACGTGCGTCCCATACCCATCGCGATGCGTTGATGAATCGGGAACTTGGTGATGTCGACGCCTTTAAACGTGACCTTGCCGCTGTCGCACATGTAGAATCCCGAGAGCGCATTGAAGAGGGTCGATTTTCCCGCGCCGTTGGGACCGATGATCGCCTGAATCGATCCGGCATTGACCGCCAGCGAAACGTCTTCGACCGCGCGAACGCCGCCGAAGTGCTTGACGATATTGTCCGCTTGAAAGAGCACGTCGCTCAAGGTTGGATCTCCCGTTCCGACATTACCGTCCCGTGCAGCGTGTCGCGCGCCTCGTAGGCGAAGCCACCGCGCCGCCGCTCGACGAAGTCGAGGATGGTGCCGAGGATGCCTTTGGGGAAACCGAGCACGCAGACGACAAAGAGTGCCCCCAGTGGAATCTGCCACCACGGAATCGCACTCGAAAGAATATCGTTCCCGATCACAAAGATGACCGCGCCGAGGAATGGCCCAAAAATCGTTCCGCTTCCGCCGAGAATCGTCATCAGCACGATGTTTCCCGATTGGTGCCAATCCAGCAGCAGGGGATAGGCAAACATAATCGAGAGCCCGTAGCATGCGCCGGCGAGTCCTTCGATTGCGGCCGAAATCATGAGCGCAACGAAGATGAAGCGGTCGGTGTTCAGGCCAAGATACCGCGCGCGCGTCTCGTTTTCTTTGATTGCCACGAGCGAGCGTCCGAACGGGGAGCGAACGAGCAACAAGAACAAGACCGAGACGATGATAAAGAATACCAACATCGCATAATAAAAATTCTCGTCCTTGAGCTGCCAGCCTAAACCTTCCACCGCAGGACGTGCGAAGTTCATGCCGTCCTCGCCGCCGGTGATGTCGGTGAAGCGATAGGCGAGGAAATAGAACACCTGACCAAAGGCGATCATCAGCAGCGCAAAATAGATCCCGCGTCTGCGTAAGAGAAACGGCCCGATCACCAATGCGCCGATGACGGAGGCCACCGTTCCCAAGACGATCGACGTGATGAAGCCAACGTGGAAATACTGAATCGTTAGGCCTGCGCCGTATGCGCCCAAACCAAAAAATGCCGCGTTCCCGAACGGCAGCACACCGGTATAGCCGATCAACAGATTGACGGCCATCGCCGCCATCGCAAAGAGCAATACTTCGGTACAAATCGAGATCGCCAAATGTAAATGCGGTGCGATCTGTGGCATGAGGATCAGCAGCACTATAAGCAGAAGCGCCACGATTAACCCGGCGCGATTGCTCATTCTCATCCGAAGATGCCTTCTTCACCGAAGAGGCCGCGTGGCCTGATGAGCAGGATGACCGCCATCAGCACGTACATCACGATTTCACTAAAGGCCGGCAAGTAGAGCGTCGTCACGCTAATCGCAACACCGATCAGCAGACCGCCTGCCACCGCACCCCACAGGCTGCCCATCCCGCCGACGATGACCGTCACGAACGCCGGCATCAAGAGCGCATTACCGCTTTGCGGATTGAGGCCCAGCAGGCACGCGGCGAGCACGCCGGCAACGCCGGCAATGAGAATTCCCAAGCCAAAGTTGAGCATATAGAGCACTTGGGTGTTCGTGCCGAGCGCGGCGATCATTTCGTGATCTTGCACCGCCGCGCGCAAGCGCAACCCCATGCGCGTATGCTGCAGGAACAGTACCAGGGCAACAATGATGACCAACAGCGCCGCAGCGATGAAGAGCCGGAACGTCGGAAAGTACGTGAAACCCAGCGAGACCGCACCCTGCAGCGAGGCCGGCGGTGAAAACGGGACGCCGTTCGTGCCCCAAATCAGCCGGTATGCCTCTTCCGCTATAAGTGAGAGCCCAAAGGTCAACAACAAGCTATAGACGGGATCGCGACGATAGAGCGGACGTATCAACGTCCGCTCCATTGCCACGCCTACGATCACCGTCAGTATCGGCGCTATCGCCAGTGCGAACCACCAATTCGTGCCCGCACCAACCAACGCAAACGCGAGATATCCGGAGAGCGTCATGAACGAACCATGCGCCATGTTGATCGTGCCGGTCAGGTTCATGATGAGCGAGAGACCGATCGCGACCACTGCATAGAACGCGCCGAGGATCAAGCCATTGAAGATCTCAGGGGCGACGTGCGCCATGTGAAACTCCCGGGGTGAGTTAGGTAGGCCAGTTCATGTGGCAGACGGCTTGCTTTTCGGCTACGCTTTGTTCGATGTCAGCGGCCTCTTGCCGGTCGACGATATCGAAGATGTCATATTGATCTTGCGGTGTGCCTTTGGCCCGAATGGAGCCTAGCCACATCGGCCACATCAACTGATGGTCCACGTCGCGGTAGTAACCGCCGCCCTCCCAGATCGAGCTGAAGTGTTCGCCTTGAAGCGTCTTCGCCATCTTCGCAGCATTCGTCGACTTCGCTTTATCGACGGTCCAGAGCATGCGGTCCATCGTGATGTAGCCGAACGCGCTGCGCGCCGTCGGCGGGGTGTTATATCGCCTGCGATAGTTGGCCACGAAGTCATTGGCCATCTTGTTGTTGGCACCGATGACACTTGCGCCCTTGTAGTACCACTCGACGCCCCAGTAGCCGACCCGCGCCTGTTCGGGCAACGCCCAAACCGCTTCGAGCTCGACTTGTGGACCGCCGATCGGGATCTTGCCGGCGATGCCGTACTGATTGGTCTGCTTGAGGCAATTGACGAAATCGTCGCCCTGCACGAGCACGATCAGGAGATCCGGCTTGGCTGCAAGCACTTTGGTAAGGTACGGGCTGAAGTCGGTCGTGCCGAGCGGCGTGAGGTCTTCACCGACGAATGTGATCCCCATCTTCTTGGCGACGTCGTGGTAGCCGGCTTGCAACGCGTGTCCAAACGCATAGTCGGGGATAATCATGTACCATTTCTTCCCGAACTTTTTCGTGAGCGAGTAGCCGGTCGCGTGCGTTTCCATCCACGTGCTATGGCACGTACGGAAGGTGCTGTACTCGCACTTCTCGCCGGTCACCGCGTCGGCGTGGCCACCCGAATCGATGTAAAATGTATTGAGCGCGTTCGCGGCGCCGCTGATTGCCAGCGACACCGAGCTGTTGATCGAGCCCATCTGCACCGGGCACTTCTCGACGAGGATGAGCTTGCGAGCTTTCTCGACTGCGTTACCGGGGTTGTTGTTGTTGTCTTCCTTCACAACCGCGACTTTCGTCCCACCCATGACGCCGCCGCGTGCGTTCCACTCGTCCATCGCCATTTCCGCGCCCTGCGTTTCGCTCTGCGCGTATGCTGCATAGACACCCGTGTATTCGTAGTTGAGCCCGACGTTGAGTACGTCGGCCGCGAATGCGCGGCTTGAAAGAATTGCGGGGAACCCTGTGACGAGCCCAGCTGACGTTACGGCCGCCGTCGTTGTCAGAAACGACTTCCGATCCAGTTTGTCATCCGACATATATTAAATGCTCCTATTGGCGCCACATAGTACGGCGCGACGCATAGCAGTCCAGGAACTAGGTCATTTGAATCGCGCTAAACCTACAGTGTTCCTTGTCTCGGCAACGCCGTGAATCGGCGGATCGTTCCCCTTGATTGTGCGCCTAGCGGGCGGTTTGTGTATTTAGCGGAAACGCGTCAGAGAGACGTAGCGAACGCCAACGTGAGCTGCGTCCGATCGACGGTCGAGCTGATCTCGACGTGTTGCGCACAGGCGCGCATGATCTGGATGCCGCGCCCGCGTTCGCTCTGCGACGGCGTGCTGCGCCAGTGTCCGTGACTCTCGACGCGCACGAGCACTTCGTCGTCCAGGGTAGACAACTCGAGGCTGAAGGTCGTGTCGGCTGTCCGATGCCCGTGTTCGATCGCGTTAGCCACCGCTTCGCCTGCCGCAACGATTACGTCAAACACGCGCGCCGGCGCGAGGCCGGCACGTTCTGCGTACGAACGCGTCGCGTCCCGGGCGAGCCGCGCAAAATGTGGAAGGGCGCTAAACGTATAGCGCTCGATCGGCGCGCACGTCGTCTCGTTACGGCGCAACATCAGGGTCGCGCAGTCGTCGATGCTTGGGCCGTCTCCGATGATCTGCCCATGCAATTCGTGGAGGTCAAGCTCGCTCCGCGCCGTCATCGCTTCGAGCGTGGTCAGCAACCGCTCTTCGCCCGCGATGAGATCGTGCGTGTGTTCGGTCAGGCCGTCGGTGTACATAAAGAAGGCTGCCCCCGGCGTCAGCGTTATCGCGCGCTCGGGTGACGCGGCCGGTCCGCCTAAGCCAAGCAGCATGCCGCCACCGGCGAGGAGATAGGCGACGCCGTTCGAGGTAACGAGCACGGGTGGAGGATGCCCGGCACATGCATAGCGCAGCACGTGGGTAAGCGGGTTGTAAATGCCGACGATCGCTGAGGCGATGCCGGTGCCTTGCGTACTCACCATTGCTTCGACCGCGTTGAGCAAGGCCGACGGCGAGGTCTGCGTTGCGGCCGCAGCGCGAATTGCCCCGCGGATCTCGCTCATCGTCACCGCAGCCTCGAGACCGTGCCCGGTGACATCACCAATCGAGATCCCGATCGTGCCGTTCCCGATCTCGAAGGCATCGTACCAATCGCCGCCCACCTCGGCATCGAGACTCGCCGGGCGGTACGCCGCATCGAACGCGATCCCATCCGCCTCAACCAGGCGCGATGGGAGCATAGCGCGCTGCAGGCGCTCCGAGACGCGATGATGGTGGGCAAGCTGCGACGCCTGCGCGAGCGCGCTCGAAAGAATCGCTGCAACCGAATCGCAGATCCCAGGATGGACCTCGGTGAGCGCGTTCGAGCCGCTGGTCCCGAGCACGACATAGCCTGCCACGTTGCCGTCAATCACCAACGGCTGATGCAGCACGCGGGCGAGCCCAGCATCGCGAGCGCGCTCCATAAAGAGGTCGTCGAATGGGGCCTCACGCAGCGATGCGTACTGCCCAGGCACGCGCGTGAAAAAAGCGGCAGGGGTGGTAGCGCCTCTCAGGTAGACGGCGCAAAATTCAGCAAAGGCACCAGCGCAGAGCTGTGCAATGTGGTCGACAATCGGGGGCTGCGTATTCGCAGCCGGACGATAGCTGCTCTCCAGAGGATGTATGCCCTCGATCATTCTCCCCTCGACGTTGGTGCCCGTATTATCCTGCCCGCTTTAGAGGTCCAATAAACCGGCTGGCGCCAGCCCGTTTGGTGCGGTACCTTCCGGGTAAGAGAGACCTTACAGAGTAGCCATGGGGGCGTTTGTATGTCGTCGTCTGTCACTCAACATCCGGGGGCGGATCAGCCTGAGCCCGAGCCTGGCCGGTTACATCGACCGGCGCTCCTCGCAGCGCTGCGCGCGTTTCGCGACGGAAATTTCCGGGTGCGCTTGCCCAACGACCTCGTCGGTATCGACGGCGAAGTCGCCGACGCATTCAACGCGTGCATCGAACACAACGCCCGCATCAACGATCAACTCGCGCGTATAAGCGAAGTCGTCGGGCGCGAAGGCTCGATCACCAAGCGTGCGAGCGTCGAGGGCATGAAAGGTGCATGGCGCGATAGCATCGAGTCCGTCAATCAGTTGATCGACGATCTCGTCTTCCCGATGTCCGAAGCCGGGCGCGTGCTCGGTGCCGTGGCAAACGGCGACCTCTCGCAACAGATGCCGCTTGAAACCGACAGCCACCCATTGCGCGGCGAGTTCTTGCGTTCGAGCCGCACGATCAACAAGATGGTCGATCGTCTCAACGCGTTCGCATCTGAGGTTACGCGCGTTGCCCGTGAAGTCGGTTCCGAAGGTAAGCTCGGCGGTCAAGCGATCGTCAAGGGTGTCGCCGGCACCTGGAAAGATTTGACCGACTCGGTCAACACGATGGCCGGTAACCTCACCGCACAGGTGCGTAACATTGCCGACGTCACGACGGCAGTTGCGAATGGTGACCTTTCAAAGAAGATCACCGTCGAAGCGCGCGGCGAGATTCGCGAACTCTCCGGCACGATCAATACGATGGTCGATCAGCTCAACGCCTTCGCATCGGAAGTGACGCGCGTCGCGCGCGAAGTCGGTTCCGAAGGCATTCTCGGCGGCCAAGCACAGGTGACCGGCGTAGCCGGTACCTGGAAAGATTTGACCGACTCGGTCAACACGATGGCCGGAAACCTCACCGCGCAAGTGCGTAACATCGCCAACGTCACCACCGCCGTTGCGCGCGGCGACCTTTCGAAGAAGATCACCGTCGACGTCAAAGGCGAGATCGCGGAGCTGAAAGACACGATCAACGTCATGGTCGATCAGCTCAACGCCTTTGCCTCGGAAGTTACGCGCGTCGCGCGCGAAGTCGGTTCCGAAGGGAAGCTCGGTGGCCAGGCGGAGGTCGAAGGCGTCGCCGGTACGTGGAAAGACCTCACCGATTCCGTGAACACGATGGCCGGTAACCTCACCGCACAGGTGCGTAACATCGCCGACGTCACGACCGCTGTTGCGAACGGCGACCTCTCGAAGAAGATCACCGTCGACGTCAAAGGCGAGATTCTCGATCTCAAGCGCACGGTCAACACGATGGTCGATCAGCTCAATGCTTTCGCATCGGAAGTGACGCGCGTCGCGCGCGAAGTCGGTTCCGAAGGCAAACTCGGTGGTCAAGCCGAGGTGCAAGGCGTCGCCGGAACGTGGAAAGACTTGACCGACTCGGTCAACACGATGGCCTCAAACCTCACCGCGCAGGTGCGTAACATCGCCGACGTCACCACCGCCGTGGCGAGCGGGGACCTTTCAAAGAAGATCACCGTCGACGTGCGCGGCGAGATCCTCGACCTCAAACGCACGATGAACACGATGGTCGACCAGCTCAACGGTTTCGCTTCGGAAGTGACCCGCGTTGCGCGCGAGGTCGGTTCCGAAGGCATCCTCGGCGGTCAGGCCGACGTACGCGGCGTGTCGGGCACGTGGAAAGACCTCACCGACTCGGTGAACGTCATGGCCTCGAACCTGACCTCGCAAGTCCGTAACATTGCCAACGTCACGACGGCCGTCGCCAACGGCGATCTCTCCAAGAAGATCACGGTCGAAGTACGCGGCGAAATTCTCGAGCTCAAAGACACGATCAACACGATGGTCGATCAGCTCAACGGCTTTGCCTCGGAGGTGACGCGCGTCGCGCGCGAGGTCGGCTCGGAAGGCATCCTCGGCGGTCAGGCGCAGGTCGCCGGCGTCAGCGGCACGTGGAAAGACCTCACCGACTCAGTGAACTTCATGGCCTCGAACCTCACGTCGCAAGTGCGCAACATTGCCGACGTGACGACTGCGGTTGCCAACGGCGACCTCTCGCGCAAGATTACCGTGCAGGTGCGCGGTGAGATCCTCGAGCTCAAAGACACGATCAACATCATGGTCGATCAGCTCAACGCCTTTGCGTCGGAAGTCACGCGCGTTGCGCGCGAAGTCGGCTCCGAAGGCAAGCTCGGCGGCCAGGCCGAGGTCAAAGGCGTGAGCGGGACGTGGAAGGACCTCACCGACTCGGTGAACTTCATGGCCTCGAACCTCACCTCGCAAGTGCGTAACATCGCCGACGTTACGACGGCCGTTGCAAACGGCGACCTCTCGAAGAAGATTACCGTCGACGTGCGCGGCGAAATCGCCGAACTCAAGAACACGATCAACGTCATGGTCGATCAACTCAACGCGTTCGCCGGCGAAGTGACGCGCGTTGCGCGCGAAGTCGGTTCCGAAGGCAAGCTCGGCGGCCAAGCCCAGGTGCAAGGCGTCAGCGGTACGTGGAAAGACTTGACCGACTCGGTCAATGTCATGGCGTCGAACCTCACCTCGCAAGTCCGCAACATCGCCGACGTTACGACCGCCGTCGCAACCGGCGACCTCTCGAAGAAGATCACCGTTGATGTGCGCGGCGAGATCGCCGAACTCAAGAACACGATCAACACGATGGTCGACCAGCTCAACGCATTCGCGGGCGAAGTGACGCGCGTCGCGCGCGAAGTCGGCTCCGACGGCATCCTGGGCGGTCAAGCGCGCGTGCAAGGTGTGTCTGGTACATGGAAAGACCTCACCGATTCGGTGAACTTCATGGCCTCGAACCTTACCTCGCAAGTCCGTAACATCGCCAAAGTCACAACGGCCGTCGCCAACGGTGATCTTTCAAAGAAGATCACCGTCGACGTGCGCGGCGAAATTCTCGAGCTCAAAGACACGATCAACGTCATGGTCGATCAGCTCAACGCCTTCGCCGGAGAAGTCACGCGCGTCGCGCGCGAAGTCGGATCCGAAGGCGTGCTCGGCGGTCAAGCGCACGTACAAGGCGTCTCGGGCGTCTGGAAAGACCTCACCGATAACGTCAACTCGATGGCGGCGAACTTGACCAACCAAGTTCGCGGTATCGCCCAAGTCGTCACCGGCGTCGCCAACGGCGACCTCAAGCGTAAGCTGACGCTCCAAGCGCGCGGCGAAATCGCGCAACTAGCCGAGACGATCAACGGCATGATCGACACGCTCGCAACGTTCGCCGACCAAGTTACGACGGTAGCGCGCGAAGTCGGTTTCGACGGCCGCCTGGGCGGCCAAGCCAACGTCCCCGGCGCAGCCGGCTTGTGGCGCGACCTGACTGATAACGTCAACCAGCTCGCGGCACAGCTCACCAACCAAATCCGCGCGATCTCCGAAGTCGCGACGACGGTTACCAAGGGAGACCTCTCTCGCACGATCGAAATCGAGGCCCGCGGCGAAGTCGGCGAGTTGACCCGCAACGTCAACGAAATGATTCAAAACCTACGCGACACGACGCGTAAGGGCACCGAGCAAGACTGGTACAAAACCAACCTCGCGCGTTTCACCTCGATGCTGCAAGGCCAGCGCGACATCACCGCGGTCACGCAACTGATCATGTCGGAGCTCGCACCGCTCATCGATGCGCAGATGGGCGGCTTCTATATCAGCGATCAGGCCGACGGCGCGCTGCAACTCCGTCTGATCGCGAGCTACGCGCTGCCGCGCGAACGCATCGGCAAGACGATCGCGTTCGGCGAGGGTTTGGTCGGGCAAGTCGCGATCGAGAAGCAGCGCATTCTCCTCACCGAAGTGCCCAGGAGCTATCTGAAGGTCGGCTCGGGCATGGGCGAGGTCGAAGCGCTCTCGCTCGTCGTTCTTCCCGTCACCTTCGAAGGCGAGATCAAAGCGGTTATCGAGCTGGCGTCGCTCGGGCGCTTCAGCGAGATCCATCTGCTCTTCCTCGACCAGCTGATGCAATCGATCGGTGTCATGCTCAACACCATCACCGCATCGATGCGTACCGAAGAATTGCTCAAGCAGTCGCAAGGCTTAACCGCCGAACTGCAGAGCCAGCAACTCGAGTTGACGCAGACCAACGACGAGCTGGAAGAAAAGGCGCGTCTGCTGCAGGAGCGCAACGAAGAAATCGAGCGCCGCACGCGCGAGATCGAAGAGGCGCGCGGCGAGCTCGAGCGCAAGGCCGAACAACTCGCACTCACCTCGAAATACAAGTCGCAGTTCCTTGCGAACATGTCGCACGAACTGCGCACGCCGCTTAATAGCTTGCTGATTCTCTCGAAGCAGCTCGCCGAAAACGCCGAAGGCAACATGACGCCGAAGCAAGTCGAGTTCGCATCGACGATCGGCGGCGCCGGGCGCGATCTGCTTACGTTGATCAACGACGTGCTCGACCTCTCGAAGATCGAATCCGGTACGACGGCAATAGATCTACAAGAGGTCACGATCGACTCGATCGAAGCCGAGGTCAAGCGTACGTTCAATCAGATCGCGGCCGACAAGAACCTCGACTTCGTGATCGTCCGCGACGCCGACGTGCCCAAAGCGATCACGACCGATCCAACGCGCCTGCAGCAAGTCCTCAAAAACTTGCTCTCCAACGCGTTCAAGTTCACAGCGGAAGGCTCGGTCACGCTACACATGAGCGCCGCGCGCGATCGCGTGCTACCGGTGCCGGGACCCGCCGTTGCATTTGCGGTCAGCGATACCGGCATCGGCATACCGCAAGAGAAGTACAACGTAATCTTCGAGGCCTTCCAGCAAGCCGACATGGGCACGTCGCGCAAATTCGGCGGCACGGGCCTTGGACTCTCGATCTGTCGTGAGATCGCGGGCCTGCTCGGCGGCGAAATCGTCGTCGAGAGCGAAGTCGGCAAGCGCAGCACCTTCACGTTCTACCACCCGGCGCAACGTATGCGCTCGACGCCGACAGTTGTCACGCCGGCAGTTACCGTTGACGATCGCATGGCGATCGAACAAGGCGATCGCACGTTGCTCGTGGTCGAGGATGATCCGACGTTTGCCAAGCTCGTGATGGGCTTCGCGCAAGCGCGTGGATTCAAGACGATCATCGCGCACACCGGCGAAGCCGCGCTCGATCACGCCAACCGCTTTCGGCCGGACGCGATCACGCTCGACATCTCGTTGCCGGATATGGATGGCTGGAAAGTGCTCGCGGCGCTGCGCGAATCGCCGGGCACGGCGCACATTCCCGTTCACGTCATCTCGGGCGGCGAAGCGCAACAGCGGGCGCTCGAAGCCGGCGCCGTGGCGCATCTGCAAAAACCCATCTCCGAAGAGGATCTCGTCAACGCATTCGACCGGCTGCTCGGGTTCGCAGACAGCAGCTGCAAGAATGTACTGGTCGTCGAGGACGACCTCGTGCAGCTCAACGCGATGGTGGGTTTGCTAGGTACCGGCGAGATTCAAGTCACCGCAGTATCGTCGGCCGACGAGGCACTCTCGGCGACACGACGCGGGCGGTTCGACTGCGTCATCGTCGATCTCGGGTTGCCGGATATGAGCGGCGAGGAGTTGATCAACCGGCTTCGCGCCACACCGACGACGGCGACGGTACCGATCATCGTCTACACCGGACGCGAGCTGACACGCGATGAAGACGCGAGCCTGCGCCGTCTCTCTTCCACGATCATCGTGAAAGACGGCTATGCGCCCGAGCGGTTGCTGGACGAGTTGAACTTCTTCTTGCACCGCGTCGAGGCCGATCTTTCACCAGCCAAGCGCGCGCACGTGGAGGACCTCAACGGCAAATCACTCGAGCACAAGCGCGTGTTAATCGTCGACGATGACGCGCGCAACATCTTCGCCTTGGAGGCGGCATTGCAAGGCTACGGCATGGACGTCGTCACGGCAGAGAGTGGGCTCGGCGGCATCGAAATCCTCCACCTGCGCAACGATGTCGACATCGTGCTCATGGACATCATGATGCCCGAGATGGATGGGTATGAGACGATCCGGCGCATTCGTGCGGACGACCGCATTGCCGACATTCCGATCATCGCCTTGACGGCCAAAGCGATGCGCGGCGACCTCGAAGCGTGCATCACTGCCGGCGCATCGGAGTACGTGAGCAAGCCCGTGGACATGGATCAGCTGACGTCGCTACTCAAAATATGGTTGAACAAGTAGCACCGGTCGCAACCAAAGGGAGCGTTCCAACGCTTAGTTTGCGTCGCGATGAACTCGCCGATATCGAGCTGCAATTGCTCCTCGACGCACTGCTGCGCTACGCGCTGTGTGATTTTCGCAGCATCAGTCCGTCGGTGCTGCGCAGGCGCGTAGCCGATGCGATGCGCGCCGAAGGCGTCGCAACGATCACGGGCCTCCAGGAGCGGCTGCTGCACGATGAACGTGCCCTTGCCTCATTCGTCGTGTCGATCAAAGCGACAACGGCGACGCCATTCGCCGAGCCGGCATTTTACCGCGCGTTCCTTGTCAACGTCGTGCCGCTGCTGCGCACGTACTCCTTCATTCGCGTGTGGCTCCCGAACCCCGGACCCGGAGCCGATGCATTTGCACTCGCTGCGCTCTTGGACGAAGCCGGTGTTCTGGAACGCACGATCCTGTATTCGACGTTCATCAACGACGTCTCGGTGGCGATTGCAAAAACCGGACACTATCGCCACGGCGGGCGCGCGGCTCTCGAGGCTGCGGCACGCGTCGCCGGCTTGCAGGCCCCGCTCACGAACTATTTCGACATCAATGACGATTTCGTAAGTCCGAAGGAACGTTTGCGCGAGAGCGTCATGCTAGCGCGTCACAACCCGGCGAGTGATACCTCGATCAACGAATTCCACGCGATAGTCGCGCGCGGCTTTTTGTCGCTGCTGAACGGGGAAGCCCAATACGAGTTGCAGGGGTTATTCTACGAGAGCCTGATGCACCTCGGATTTCTCGGGCTCGGCAGCGGCGAGAGCATCGCTAACAGCGCCCACGAATCGGCGTTTCGCCAAGTCGTACAGGATCAACCAATTTTCCGCCGCATGCGCTGACGAATCATACGCCGCGCAGCTTCGATTGCGCCGGTGGCTATCTTGGGAACGCGCATCGTCGGGTTTGCCTCAAAGATCACGACACGACCCGCCCCGTTGATGGCAAAATCGATGCCACCGTAATCGAGGGCGAGCAGGTTCGCCGCCTGCTCGAGCGCGCGTAGCGCATCGCCGCCGAGTGCCGCTTCCATGTCGGCGAGAAATGCCTGTTCTTCGGGGAGGTGCGCAGCTTGGCAATCGGCGCTGAAGTAGTGGACCTTCCAATTTCGCGACGCGGCCAGGTGTACCGGGTAGAGCTTTCCGTCGACCATCAATACGCGATACTTGCGAAAGACTTCGTCGCTGCCGCGCGTGTCCAGGTACTCCATCGCTAACAGCTCGTCTCCCGGCAGATCCGCGATTCCCTCGCACATCCTCGTCGCGCTGTCGATACGCACGAAGTGCTCGCCGGTGTGAAATCCCGGCGCACGCACGAGCATCGGAAAGGTAAGGTTCGATGCTGCGAGGAGTTCGGCGCGCGGCATACGCGCAATTCGAGGCGTGACCACGCCCGGAGCGTCGCGCAACTGCTCGGCGACCGCTACCCGGCCCGTACGGCGCACGTGCGCCGGATGATTGATGACGGGCGCGCTCGTCGCGTTGACGATCTGCTCGGCTTTATCGAGCGCACGGGTGGACAGGTCAGCATTGCCGACAGCGTTGAAGACCACGTCGTGCGGCGGCAACGCCATCTTTGTTTCGAACGATTCGACGAAGAGCGTCGCCCACTGCACGACCCGATCGTCGAGAATCGGGTTTACCGGAACGTTGCCGTCGACGGCCGACCACAGGAGCAGCACGCGCGCGGGCTCGCCTTGGCCACGGTAGGCCGAGATCGCCGGGCCGCCATTGCGAAATGCCTCACGCCACGCCGCATCGGCGCGCTCAACGTCACCAGCACGCTCGAACACGACGCCGAGTCCACACCAGGCTTTGCGATGTTGCGGATCGACGCGTAGCGCCGCAGCAAACGCATCACGCGCGCCCGAAGGATCGTTCACCTCGAGCAAGACGCCACCGAGCGCGCTCTGTAGTACGGGAGAGTCCGGGTACCGCTCGACCGCGCGAGCCAAGACGATACGCGCCGATGCAAAGTCTTCGGACGCGACGAAGACATCGGCGAGCCCCAGCATCCCCTCGCGATGATAGCGATCGCGAAGCAGCACCGCGAGATAGGCTTCTTTTGCCTGTTGAAGCTGCCCGAGCTCGAGAAATCTCCGCGCCTGTTCGAGCGCCATGGCCGTGGTTGCATGCATCTTGTTGTATCCTAGCAGCAATGGCTACGACATCGGTACTCGACGCGCGGGCCACTCGTAGGCATGCGATGGTCGCCGCGTCCCTCGGCTGGGGACTCGACGGCTTTGATTTCTATCTCTACGTGTATGCGTTGCCGGGCATCCTCACAGCCTTTTCGCTAAGCAAGGCCTACGGCGGTTTGCTCGCGACGTACACGTTGGCCGCAAGCGCGATCGGCGGCATCGCGATGGGCACGATCGCCGACCGCATCGGCCGCAAGAACGCGCTGATGATCTCGATCTCGTGCTATGCCGTTTTCACGTTCCTGTGTGGCCTCGCGCAAAGTTATACGATGCTTGCAATCTTCCGCGCATTGGAAGGCATCGGCTTCGGCGGCGAATGGGCAGTCGGCGCGGTACTCATGTCGGAATGGGCCGAAGCGCGCTATCGCGGCCGCGCGCTCGGCTTCGTCCAAGGCTCGTGGGCACTGGGATGGCTCGCTGCGAACGTCGCCTTCCAGATCGTTGCCGCGACGAGCGCCCTCGAGCACGGCTGGCGTTATCTCTTCTTCCTGGGCATCGTTCCCGCGCTTTTCGTGCTCTACATTCAGCGCAACGTCAAAGACGCACCGGTCTACTTGGAAACACGGAAGACGCGTCGCTGGTCGCTGGCGGGAATCTTTGCGCCACAGATTGCCCGCACGACGTTCTTCGCTTCGTTGCTCGCAATCGGCGTGCAAAGTGGCTACTACGCGCTCGTCACCTGGATGCCGACGTACCTGACGACGCAACGCCACATCTCCGCGGTGAGCAGCGGCTCGTTCCTCTACCTGTTGATCGGCGGAGCCTACATCGGCTATGTCACCGCGGGTTACATCAACGACGCGATTGGACGCAAACGCACCTTTATTATCTTTTCGCTGTGCTCTGCGGTAATGGTGCCGCTCTATCTCTACGCAGTCGTTGCCGATTGGCAACTGCTCATCGCAGGTCCACTGCTTGGGTATTTTTCGTCGGGCATTTTCAGCGGCTTCGGCCCATATCTCAGCGAGCTTTTCCCGACCGAGGTTCGCGGTGCGGGCCAGGGTTTTTGCTACAACGTCGGGCGCGGCGTCGCCGGCATCGGGCCGTTCGCGATCGGATGGCTCGCGGCGGTCGCGCCGATCGGCACGGCGATGACCGTCGTCGCGATCCTCGCCTACTTGCTGGCCGTCGTTGCCGTCTTGTTCTTACCGGAGACGCGCGGGGAGGAGCTGCGCGCGCAGACTTAGAGATATCGCCGCACGTGCGCGGCATAGTCTTGAAACTGCGCACCGTAGTGCGCCGACATGAAGGCTTCCTCGCGCAGCGTCTGGCGGTGCAGCAGCGCGAAGCCCGCCAGCATGTAGATAAGCATGAGCCACGTCGGCTGGATCAAGAACTCGCCGAGCAACACGAATCCAAATGCAACATAAATCGGATTGCGCGTATAGGCGAAGACGCCGGTGGTGATGAGTTTATCCGGCCGATCGGTATCGATACCGACGCGAAAGCTCGCGCCAAACGACACGAGGCTCCACGCCATCAGCGCCACGCCTGCGGCACAACACAGTACGCCGATCCACTGGCCGAGCGGCGCGGAGAAGAGGCGTGCATGGACCGGTGCCGGCCAGGCAAAAGCGTTGGCAAAGATCAGATAAAGATAGAACAACACGAACGGCGGGATGAAGAAATCCGTCTTGTCGGTTTCACCGAACCTGATGGCGGTGACGCCGTGCCGCTTCAGGATCGCGGTGCGCGTCAGCACCATCGCGGGCAGGAGCACGATCGTCAATGCGGCGAGATAGCTAGGCATACGCAAATGTCCCCACGAAGCAAATCTTCGGCATGAGCGAGCAAAAACCACGCGCGATTCGCTTGGTTGAGGATCCGTGGGCGAAGCTGCGTCACGTCGTCGAGGTACTTGCGCTCGTTGCCGCGGGGGCATGGGCGTTCTCGGACAGGATCGGACGCGTGACATCCTCGAGGTTTCCATTCATCTTCACAATGCGGGCAAGACCGAGATCGAAGTCGCGGCAAACGGTTACAACGTTTGGGGCGATCGTTACGCGCTCTCGCAGTCGCAAACCACGCGTAGCGGCCCGCACGATTATGCTTTCAACAATAACGAGCCGCGCATTTCGCGCCAGCTGATCAGTTCGTACGCCGAACTGCGCGACGCCGCAGTCGGCGGCAAACCGGGCCGTCATTCGACGATCGAGCCCGATGGCGTCGTTACGCTCCCGTACATTATCGTCATTCCTCGAGGAAAGTACGATGTTATCTACGCGCAAGCGATCGCTGTTCCGGCCAAGACGCCGGTGCGCCCGCGTGTCGATGTGCAGATCGTTCGCCAGAGCGACGGCAGCGTTATGCTACACCCGGTGACTCCAGGCATCTACGAGGACGACAATAGCATCGATTTCGGTCTGCTACCCGACTAAAAAGGACGCAGACTTCTCGGCCGCGCATTTGGTCAAAAAAGCACAGAGGGTGAGCTAAAATGCCTATTCACAGCGGACGCCACTTTCTTCAGATTCCCGGGCCGACCAACGTCCCGGACCGCATCTTGCGCGCGATTGACATGCCCACGATCGACCATCGGGGCCCAGAGTTCGCCGCGCTCGCGCTCGACGTCTTGGGCGGTATCAAGACGATCTTCCGCACCGAGAATCCCGTCATTATCTACGCTTCCTCCGGGACCGGGGCGTGGGAAGCGGCGCTCGTTAACACACTCTCACCCGGCGACCGTGTGCTTATGTTTGAGACCGGTCAGTTCGCATCGCTCTGGCGCGATATGGCCGAACGCCTCGGCTTGAAGGTGGAGTTTGTGGCGGGTGATTGGCGCCACGGCGTCGACCCAGGCGAAGTCGAGCGGCTTCTCGAGCGCGACAAGAATCGTGAGTTCAAAGCCGTCATGGTGGTATCTACGGAGACCTCTACCGGCATCACCAGTCGCGTGCCCGAGGTGCGCGCGGCAATCGATCGCGTGGGACACCCCGCACTCCTGATGGTCGACGCAATCTCTTCGCTTGCGTCGATCGACTATCGCCATGACGAATGGGGCGTCGACGTAACCGTCGGCGGATCGCAAAAGGGTTTGATGCTGCCGCCTGGGCTCGGATTCAACGCTATTTCCACGAAAGCGCTCGAAGCTTCACGGCGTTCGCGCTTCACGAAATCCTACTGGAGTTGGCCCGAGATCATCAAAGCGAACCAAAACGGTTTCTGGCCGTACACGCCAAACACCAATTTGTTGTATGGGTTGCGTGAATCGATCGCCATGCTGCACGAAGAGGGTCTGCCCGCCGTTTTCGAACGTCACGCGCGTCAAGGCGAAGCAACACGCCGCGCGGTGCGCGGATGGAATCTTGAACTGCAGGCGGCAGATCCGCGCGAGTATTCGAACTCCGTGACCGCAGTCGTCGTACCCGACAACGCGAACGCCGATGATTTGCGCGCGGCCATTCTCGAGCGCTATGACATGTCGCTCGGAACGGGCCTCGGACGGCTACAGGGCCGCGTCTTCCGCATTGGGCATCTCGGCAATTTCAATGACTTGATGCTCGCAGGAACGCTTTGCGGCGTCCAAATGGGTCTCGACGTCATGGGGATCCCGCATGGCGACGGTGTTTCTGCGGCGCTGAATTTCCTCACGCACGGAGCGGAAAGGATCACAGTAGCATGAGCGTTCAGAAGCCTCTGGCAAGCACCATCGGCGCGCTCCGAGCGTCGCACGTGCGATACACGATCCTTGCACTCATCTGTTTCCTGTATTTTCTCTCGTATCTCGATCGCACGGCTATCTCGGTCACCGCTCCCGCGATGATCAAAGAGTTTCACTTCAACAAAGCCACGATGGGCTTGGTGTTCTCCGCCTTTGCGTTCACCTATGCCCTGCTGCAAATCGTAGGCGGCACGCTCGGCGACCGTTTCGGACCGCGCGCTGTGCTGTCGTTCTTAATGGGGTGGTGGTCGGTGTTCACCGTCGCCACCGGCGCCGCGGTCAACTTCTTCACCTTGTTCACTGCGCGCTTGCTGTTTGGTCTGGGCGAAGCGGGCGGTTTCCCGGTTTCAACCCGCGCGCTCGCGTCGTGGTTCCCCAAAGAAATGCGCGGTTCGCTGCAAGGAATATTGCACGCGTGCTCGCGGACGGGCGGCACGGTGTCACCAGTCATCGTCGTAGCGATCGTTGCCGGGACCGGCAGCTGGCGCTACGCCTTCTACATTCTCGGCGTGCTGGGGCTCGCATGGGCGATCGCCTTTTACCTCATGTATCGTAACTCACCCACGGACATGCCCGGCGTCAATGCGCAAGAACTCGACTATATTCGCGGCAGCACGGCGACCACACCGGCCGATGCACCGCAGCAGCAGGCCATTCCGTGGGGGCAGATCCTCG
Source organism: Candidatus Aquilonibacter sp. (assembly GCA_049678885.1). Taxonomy (GTDB): domain Bacteria; phylum Vulcanimicrobiota; class Vulcanimicrobiia; order Vulcanimicrobiales; family Vulcanimicrobiaceae; genus Aquilonibacter. The sequence goes on from JBAUEZ010000134.1 coordinate 22,716, forward strand.
CAAGCCGCGATGTCTGGCTCTTGACGTTCGTGTATTTCTGCTACGGCTACACGTTTTGGATTTACATAACGTGGCTGCCGACGTATCTCACGGAGGCGCGTCACATCTCCTTCAATGCGCTCGCGCTCGCGGTAACGGTGCCGCTCGCGGGCGGCGTCCCCGGCGATTTGGTGGGCGGCTGGCTCTCCGACTACATCTACAAGCGAACGGGCAACCTGAATTTGGCGCGACGTACGCTGATCGCCGGCGCCTTCATCGGCACGTTCGTGTTCATCGTTCCGGCAATTTTTGTTAGCAACGTGGTCGTCGTGATCGTCCTGCTGGCGCTTGCGATGTTCATGTTGGAATGTGCGGTCTCCAATTGCTGGGCCGTGGCAATGGACTTGGGCGGCCGGAACTTTTGTGGAACGATCTCGGGGTTTATGAACACGGGGTTTGGTGTCGCAGGTATCCTCTCGCCCGTAATCCTCGGAATCCTCGTCGATCGCACGGGCTCGTGGCGCCCCGGCTTCATCGTCGGTTCCGCGCTCTTGCTCTTCGGTGCGTTTGTAGTCTCGTTCGTCAACTCGAACCGACAAGTGGGCACCACTCTCGAAAGCGCGTAACCTGTAGCCTACGGACGGATCTCGTACACGATATTGAACGGCGTTTCGGTCGCGCGACGGAACCGCGTGAACCCCGCCTCCTGCATGATCGCGCGGATGCGCGCCTCGCCCGCCTGCGCACCAAGCGCCGCACCGACTTCCTGCGCGAGCGACGAGGGGACGCATAAGAGTGTCGAGGCTGCGTAAAAGATACGACCGATCGGATTGAGATTCTCTTCAACACGGTCGTGTGCGAACGGTTCCACGAGCATCCATGTGCCGTCGGGCGTTAGGTGCTTCCGAATCGTCGTGGCGACGCCGACCGGATCACCCATGTCGTGGAGACAATCAAAGCACGCGATAAAATCGTACGTACCCTGAAGATCCTTCGCAGTCGCTGCTT